>WFTB01000001.1 GCA_015485695.1 Patescibacteria group bacterium
ATTGGGAATCGAAAGATTAAAAACAGCCCGTATAATCGGGGTGATGTTGCTTCTTTCGTTATATGTTGGAATTATAACGACTGTATACATGCTTCTAGCCTAGCAGAAAATCCCTCAGGTTGAAAGAAAAGAACGTAACTGATAGGATAAGAGAGCGAAAAGCGCAAAACTAAAATACCAAAATTAAAAAGTATGTTTTTTCTTTAATTGGTTTCTAATTTATTTTTTTGCATGTCCGGACATTCAAAATGGTCAACAATAAAAAGAAAAAAGGGAGTTGCCGACCAAAAACGGGGCGCTTTGTTCACAAAGCTCGGAAGAGCGATAACCGTTGCCGCTAAGCAAGGAGGCGGTGATTTGTCCGGTAATTTTCAATTGCGTCTGGCTGTTGACAATGCCAAAGCCGTGAATATGCCGAAAGACAATATAGAACGCGCGATAAAGCGCGGTACCGGAGAGCTTGGCGGAGGAGAACTTCACGAACTTACCTATGAAGCCTTCGGTCCGGATGGGGTCGGGGTAATCATAAAAGCCCTTTCGGATAACAATAATCGAACCGCATCGGAGATAAAGCACACTCTAAACAAGCACGGAGCGAGCCTAGGCGCTCCCGGGTCCGTAATGTGGCAATTTAACGAAAAGGGAGTATTGCGTGTTGATCGCGAACAAATAGAGGGCCAATCGTTGTCGTACGACGAGATTATACTCAAAGCCATAGATGCTGGTGCGGATGACGTGGAAAACTCTGATGAAGGGCTGACGATATACGCCACACGAGACACATTCGAAAAAGTAAAAACAGTACTTGAAGATGCGTCATTGCAATGCGCAAGTGCCGATTTTGAACTTATTCCCGAAAACACGGTTGACCTTACTGACAAAGACCAAGAAAAACTCGACAAACTCCTCGAAGCACTAGAAGAACTTGATGATGTGAATGAAGTGTATCATAACGCCGAATAACCCTGATTTATTATGAAAGTTTTAGGTATTGATCCGGGGCTTGCGCGGATGGGCTGGGGGGTTGTGGCAAAAGACAAATCCGGGTTTACGCCAATCGATTACGGATGCGTTGAGACTTCCGCCGGTGGGGAGCATGCCGGAAGGCTTGTTGACATACATTTGTCTTTGATAAACATTATCAAAAAACACAAACCGAACCGAGTCGGCGTTGAGGAGCTTTTTTTTGCAAAGAACGCGAAAACGGCCGGTAAAGTCGGAGAGGCTCGAGGGGTTATTTTGTTAACCGTGTCGCAATTCAACATACCCATATTCGAATACACGCCTTTGCAAGTCAAACAAGCGATTACCGGTTACGGGCGCGCAGACAAACAGCAAATGCAACGCATGATAAAAATCATACTTAATCTGGATTCCGTGCCAAAGCCGGATGACGTCGCTGACGCATTGGCTGTCGCGATCACTTGTTTGCAATCCGAAAATACGATTTCGGCACGGATGCGTTAGAGAGGTTGCATAAAAGATCTTCTAAAAACATTTAGGGCATTAAATTCATTGTTTTTATCTCGAAAAACCATGCTTATTGCCACCCACTCTCCGTTTGGCGACGCTTGGAAACGCACAAAACCCTTTGCGCAAAGGCAAAGGGTTTTGTGAGTTTGTCGGTAAGGCATTTGTAAATACCTACTGTCATAAAAGACAGTATCGAGATTTCAATCATTAAAATTAAAAGCCCGATATTGTCTTATACGGTACTTGTAGTTTGATTATTTAAAATTTCACTTCCGGAACCTTCCTTTCGTCAACGGACTCGACCTCGAAGTACTCGGAGACAGTGAAACCAAGTATACCAGAAATCAAATTCGTTGGAAAGGTTTCTTGCAAGGTGTTGAATTCGCGAACTTGCCCGTTATAAAAACGGCGTGCGGCTTGGATTTTGTTTTCCGTGTCGGATAACTCGTCCTGAAGTTGCAAAAAGTTTTGGTTAGCTTTCAGATCAGGGTAATTCTCCGCTACCGCAAACAGGCTTCGAAGAGTCTGAGACAAGGCGTTTTCCGCCTTGATTTGTTCTTCGGTTCCGCTTGCCGATGTTGCTTGAGTGCGGGCCCGTGTCACACCCTCCAAAACTTCGCGTTCGTGTTTCATGTACCCTTTGACGGAATCCACCAAGTTCGGTATGAGTTCGTGTCGCCTTTTCAGCTGTACGTCAATATCCGAAAACGCTTCTTTTACCCTTTGATTTAATCGCACAAGTTTGTTATACGCGAATACCAGCCAAAGCAGTACAAGGGCTATAAGAACTAAAATTGTAATGGTTACGGTGTTCATGTGTATAATACTATCAACAAGGTGTTCAATGGTCAAGTGTGTTGGACTAAGGCTCGGGTTTTGTGGTATAATAGCGACATGATTTGGTTTGTGACCGTGTGGTTCATCACATTTGTCGCATTTGATTAATTATTCTTTCACTATGGGTTTATTTTCATCAAGGAAAAGTTATTTCGGAGTAGATGTCGGAGGAAGCACGGTTAAGATGGTTGAATTGGTATCGCATGGAGGTCGCGCGCGATTGTTAACTTACGGATACGTCGAAGCCAATACCGATATAGTTCACGGTTCCGATTCAGACGAAAAAAATTTAATAGAGATAATAAAAAGACTGCACGCAAAGGCGGAAATCAGCACGACTCGTTGCGTTGTCGCTTTGCCGAATTTTTCGGTATTTTCTTCAATAATATCATTGCCCAACATGTCAAAGAAAGAGCTTAATAAAGCCGTGACGTGGGAGGCCAAGAAATTCATCCCGTTGCCGATAGAAGAAATGGTCCTGGATTGGCGCCCGCTCACACCGGCGGAAGAAAAAGCTCAATCGGCTCAAAACATTAAAAACAATTCTGAAAATACCGGGGATTCGAAAACAAAACAACAACGCATACTTATAACGGCCGCGCCCAAAGAGTTGGTTGAAAGATATATTCGAGTCTTCAAATCGGCTGAGTTTGAATTGGTCGCTATGGAAACCGAAGGATTCGCGCTGGAAAGGTCTCTAATCGGAAAAGACCCCGGTGTCGTCATGATAGTGGACCTCGGAGCGACATCTACCGACATCAGCTTGGTTGAGGCGGGAATACCCATTCTGAACAGAAGCATAGATGTTGGCGGTATTACGATAACGCAGGCCATCGGAAAGAATTTAAACATAGACATGAAGCGCGCCGAGCAATTTAAGAGAGACATAGGTTTTTCTTCCACGGTCATGACGAGCATACCGAGAGTTATAGAGACCACTTTGAGCCCCATAGTAAACGAGATTAAATACAGCTTTGACCTTTTCCAGGGACGCCATCACGGAGGAGTTGTTGAAAAAATAGTTTTAACTGGAGGTTCCAGTGTTTTACCCGGATTGAATGATTACCTTAAAAACATACTGCAAATAAAAGTATATGTCGGAGACCCTTGGGCGAGAGTCATGTATCCGGTCGAACTTAAACCCGCTTTGCAAGAATTGGCTCCTAGGTTTTCGGTTGCTGTAGGATTGGCAATGCGAGAGATTCTATAATACTCTTTTTAGGCAGTCTCCAAAGTAAAAATAACCGCAATATGACAGATATAAATTTCGTTCCCGGTGACGGTAAAAAGAAAAAAACCAAGTCTTCAAATCGCGCCGGTGATGAAGAAATCAGCGTAGCGTTCCACACCCCTCCGAAACCCGCCAAGCCAAAGTCCGAACTCAAAAAGCGTTTGGTGTCGGGTTTTTCTTCCTTTGTTAAGTCTTTTAGAGAATACATTAAAAAAGCCGGAACTCCAGTTCGTGAAAACCCTGCGCCGAAACCACGTAGATTTGTGGAGAAAAAACGCGAAAAGCCAACCGCAAAACCAGAGCGAAAACAAGTTTCTTCACCAAATCCAGTCAACCTCGCTCAAGAAAACTCTCCGGCAAAATTTACGCAACCTAATCGAGAAGACAGAGACGACCATATTCTCGGAGTTAACCTTATGCCGTGGCATGATCCGAGGGCGTTGTGGCAAAGAAGGGTTCGCACGATAATAATCGGAACCAGTATTTTGATTGTAGTTTTGTGGGGAGTTCAATTGAGAATCGGATTATCGGACAAGCGTGAAAATATCGCAATGTTGCAAAGCGAAATACAAGACTTGGATTCTCGGATAAGCGAATTTGACGAATCCGAATTGATTGTGGCGGATCGTACCATCTTGGCGCAAAGAGAGTTTATGGCAACTTACAAAAACATTCCTCGTTGGACAAAATTCGTTTCGTGGCTGGAAAAAGTCACACATCCGGATGTGTCATATACCGACATGGCAATCAGCGGGTCGGGTACGGTTTTGTTGACGGCCGTTTCACCCGAATACAAATCCGCCGCCGAGCAATGGTTCGTTTTCGAAGAAGAGACAAACATGTTGAATGGCGTGAAGGTTGGAGAGCTCGAAAAAGTGTCTCTTGACCGAGGGGGTGACAAAAACGAGATCGAAGAAAAGGCTGTAAGTTTTTCAATAGAACTTTCCGTTAATATGAGCGCGCTTAACGATTCCGAATAATGCGAGGATGAGCGATAAAGCTCCGGGATATATGGCAAAGAAAAAAGAAAACATCGTAATCAACGATACCAAAAAGAAAATACCTCGGCATTTGGTCACGACATTGATTGGCGCGTGTATTTTGATTGTCGGATATCTGGTTTTCATACGACCTGTTCAAATAACAATCCGAGAACTGGACGAGTCGTCAAATATCGATGATTTGAGAAATTCAATAACGCAGAAACGCCAGCTTTTGTCGCGAATGGAGCGTGTTTTCGCTCAAGTGGAAGGATTTTCTCCGAGCATTAGCGATAAGGTGAAGACCGGAATGCCGGATAATCCGGATTTGTCAAACGCATTGATTAACGTAGTGTCTTTGTTTGAAGATAGCGGTTTGGAAGTTACGCGAGTAGGATTTTCCGAAGTTGAACCCAGGTCTTCCGATGTGGCGACAAAATCCGAAACCGGTTTGGCACAGTCGTCCATAAAAGAAGTTGGAGTCAGAGTTAGCGTTAATAACATGAATTACACCACGCTCAAGCGATTTTTATCAAACGCAGAACGAAGCTTGAGGCTTGTGAGAGTTGATAAATTTTCGTTCGGTGTCGATCAGACCGTTGGAGTGTTCGAGTTAACGATATTTTATCTGCCATAAAATGAATATGAATTTTTCTTCTTATAACAAGAAAAACATCTATCTTATCGCTGTTGTCGCGGTCGCTTTGTCTTTGACGGCTTTGTTGTTGTTTAGGTTCTCTCTCGGAGACGACCGAGCTCCGACGTCGATTTCGATTTCTCCGAACGGAGTTAAAAGAGATTATTCCAAATCTTCAGTCGCGAATAACTCAAGCATGGAAGAATTATCGAGAATCACTCAAGGTCTGAGAAAATTCGGAGAATGGCCGATATCGTCGGTCCAAGTCGGCAGGGTAAATCCGTTTTCTCCGGTTCGATAGCACGTTTTAACGTCCAAAAACACCCATGTTTCGAGAAGACATAAAAAACAAATTTCTGGCTCTGTTGATCAGTGAATATTCGATTGATTCGAGTTTGGAACCATCGTTGAGGGAAGCGAATTCGTTCGGAGAATTGGAACGAGTCGTGATTGAGAAGAAAATTTCGGATGCGGAAAAACTCGCCCGCCTAAAAGCGGGGTTTTTCAGGTTGCCCTATGTCAATCTTGTGGGAGAAGAAATAGACCCAGATACCCTCAACATGATACCCAAAGAATTGGCGGAAAATTATCAGGTCATATCATATGCTTTTGACGGATCGGTTCTTTCTGTAGGCATAGTTGAGCCTGATGATTTGAAGGTTCGAGAGGCGATTGAATTTTTGGCGCGAGAAAAAAGAATCAAAGTTCAATTCGTGGCGATTTCACACGAATCATTCAGAGAGGGCATAAAACAATACACGGCGCTTGAATCCGAAGTTGAAGAGTATTTGGGCGACGCGGAGGCGGATTTCAAAAACTTGGGAAGTTCAGTAGCCGGAACTTCCGGAGGGGAAGAGTCCGTTTCATCGGCGCCAATCGCCAAAATGGTATCGGTCATACTTCGTCACGCGGTCGAAGAACAAGCTTCCGACATACACATAGAACCCGTACTAAATCAAACAAGAGTAAGGTACAGAATAGACGGTGTGTTGAAGACATCTCTGGTCTTGCCCAATTATGTTCATTCCGCGATTGTTTCTAGGATAAAAGTCATGTCGCGCCTAAAGATTGACGAAACAAGGGTACCGCAAGACGGTCGCATAAGAATTCGTGTGGGAAATCGCAATATCGATTTTCGCGTGTCGACGTTGCCGTTATACAAAAACGAGAAAATAGTGATGAGAATTTTGGATTCATCCGGCGACGACTTGACTCTCGAGGAGCTCGGGTTTGAGGGCAGGAATCTTGATGTTATAAACGAAAACATCAAAAAACCAAACGGAATGTTCTTGGTAACCGGACCGACCGGAAGCGGTAAGACTACGACCTTATACGCCGTATTGCATGAGCTGAACAAAGAAGAAGTTAACATAGTCACCCTGGAAGATCCGGTGGAGTATTTTAGAAAAGGAATAAACCAATCTCAAATAAACCCGGAAGTCGGACTTACTTTCGCATCCGGACTAAGGTCCATTCTAAGACAAGACCCGGATATAATAATGGTCGGAGAAATAAGAGACAAGGAGACCGGCGATTTGGCGGTTCACGCCGCGTTGACGGGGCACTTCATGCTTTCGACACTTCACACGAACGATGCGTTCGGGGCGATTCCGAGACTCGTTGACTTGGGCGTTGAGGCGTTCCTTCTGGCGTCCACTTTAAATGTCATAATAGCTCAGCGTTTGGTTCGCAAGATCTGCGAAGATTGCCGAGAGGAAACGAAGCTTCCGGAAAACATGTTAAAAGACGTGATAAAAGAGATTGGAATGATTCCAAAGCAAGTTCTTCCCGAAGACATTAATCTCGAGAATTTGAAATTTTTCAAAGGAAAAGGT
Source organism: Patescibacteria group bacterium (assembly GCA_015485695.1). Classification (GTDB taxonomy): domain Bacteria; phylum Patescibacteriota; class Patescibacteriia; order WFTA01; family S139-112; genus S139-113. Next base: position 6,994 of record WFTB01000001.1, read on the forward strand.
TGTCAACACTGCAACAATACCGGATACAAAGGCAGGAGCGCCGTTGCCGAAGTCTTGGCGATGACGGATGAGCTCAAAAAAATAGTCTCGACGCAAAGCGATTGGGGAGAGGTTAAAGAGGTGTTTGAACAACAGGGTATGATGAATATAAAACAAGATGGTATAATCAAGGCGATTCGAGGAATAACAAGCATGGAAGAGGTATTGAGAGTGACAAAAGACGGTTAACGGAGCGGAGATTGACGCTTTCTATTGCCGTGAATACTTTTCTACAACTTAAGTAAACGAAAACAGCATGTCGACACAATCGGAACTTATATTGCAAAATTTGTTAAACAGAGCCGTTACTCAAGGCGCTCAGGAGCTTCACTTGGCGGTTGGTCAGCGACCGACGATAAGGTACAACGGACAGTTGTCTCCGATAACGGACGGCCCCGTGTTGGTGGAGAAATCGGTATACGATATAGTCAAATCCACATTGTCGGACGAAGAGATAAAGGCGCTTGACTCTGACAAAGAAATCAGTACGGTCAAAGAAGTCAGCTCTTTGGGCAGGTTCAAAGTGATGGCGTACTATCAGCGCGGAACCGTATCTATAACTTTTCGGATAATTCCGTCCGTTGCTCCGCCATTGCTAGAGTTAAACATTCCGTCTTCGGTTGTGAACGCGCTCGATGAAGCGCGAGGGTTGTTGTTGGTTTCCGGTCCGTTTGACTCCGGTCGCTCCACCGTATGCGCGTCCATGTTGAGATATGTTATGGAAACGCAAGACGTTAGGGTTATGACTTTGGAAAATCCGTTAGAATACATATTGGAAAACAGAAGAGGGGTCGTCGAGCAACGACAAGTCGGAAAAGACGTTAAAGATATTGACAGCGGTATCGCTCTTGTCGAAAAAGAAGATATAGAGGTGCTTTTTCTGTCAGACATTCCAAACGGCAATATAGCCAAAAAAGCTGTTGATTTGGCGTTGTCGGACAGACTTGTTATCGCCTCTATGCAAAGTGATTCGGCCATCCGAACCATAGAATCATTGTCAGAAATGTCGGGCATAAAAGGCGACTCTCATTTTTTAAACAACTTATCAGACGCTTTGCGAGCTGTTTTGAACTTACGCTTGGCGGTTAAACAGGGATCGTCCGGTCGCTTGCTCGCTATGGAGATTATGCTAAGTAGCACCGAGATGAAATTGGCAATAAAAGAAGGGGATTATCGCAGAATGCAAAATATAATTCACACTTCTCGTCAACATGGTATGATTACTCTGGATCAGTATTTGTCCGACTTGGTGTCATCCGGAGAAATATCGAAAGATGTTGCCATGAAAATGGCGCACGACCCCGAGCGTTTTAGAGATTTAATCGTTAAATAAATATGCCGGTATTTGAATTCAGCGCCAAAAAACAAGATAAATCGGTCGTGACCGGAAAGGTTGATGCCGTTGATGAGAGCGCGGCGTTCGAATTGTTGCGTTCAAGGGGTTTGTATCCGATATCAATTTCGGAAAAGTCAAGCGGTCTGCACAAGGAAATAGAGTTATCGTTTTTGAATCGCATAAAAGTCAAAGATTTGGTTGTTTTCTCAAGGCAATTGGCGGTTATGGCGGAGGCATCGTTGCCTTTGGTGCAGTCTTTGAAAATATTGGTTGATCAAACCGAGAATCCAAAACTTAAAAAAGTAATTAGAGAACTGGGAAGCCATGTTGACGGTGGCGCCAAGTTTTCTCAAGCTCTCGCAAAATACCCCGACATATTTAGCGGTTTTTTCGTTTCCATGATTCGGTCGGGTGAGACTTCGGGAAGATTGGATGAGGTGTTGAATTATTTGGCGGACCAGCAAGAGAGAGATTATGATCTTATGAGCAAAATAAAAGGAGCAATGATTTATCCGATATTCATAGTCGCGGGTCTGATAGTAGTCGGCATAGTCATGATGGTATTCGTTGTTCCGAAACTAACTTCCATACTTGTTGAATCGGGCGCCACTTTGCCTTTGCCGACTCAAATACTGATAAACATAAGTGATTTTATGGCGAGTTTTTGGTGGGCGATATTGGCGGGCGTCGCGGTTTTGGGCGTTTCTTTTAAGTTTTTCTTAAACACGGAAAGAGGTAGGGGTATGTGGGACGTTTTTAAGGTTAAGGTTCCGATTTTCGGGGCACTGTCCAAAAGAATTTATTTGGTTAGAATGACTCGGTCGCTAAACACGTTAATAGCGGGCGGTGTGCCGTTGCCGGACGCGCTTTCCATAACAGCGGACGTTGTGAGCAATAAAGTATATTCGGATTTGATATGGCAAACAAAAAAAGAAGTGGATGGCGGTAATCCGTTGGCCAGCGTTTTTTTAACATCAAACGATGTACCCGCCATGGTATCTCAGATGATGCGATTGGGCGAGCAGACCGGAAGATTGGATCAAGTTCTCGAAAAACTTACGTCTTTTTATTCTCGTGAAATAGAGAACATGGTCGGAAATCTTGTGAGCTTGATAGAACCGCTAATCATGGTTGTCATGGGTATTGCAGTTGGAGTTATGGTGGCGGCGATAATATTGCCAATGTATAATTTGGCGACCAGTTTTTGACGAAATTCCATTAAAAATCATTACAATTAAATGCGTCAGGATTCGCTTTGTGTTGTAAATGCCATTTGTTATTTTCACAATCTTCACGAGTGTTGAGTGTTGGACGTAATGCGCGGGCTCTTGTTGCTTTGCCGTCGAATTGTTCACTCATTAGCCAAAATGTGCTATTATGTGGATAAGTGCATGTATGTTTTGACACTTGCAAAAGGTCGAATTCCAAATTATTAACCAAGCTTGGTTTATACATATGAACTATATTCAAAAATTGAAAAACAAAAAGGGATTCACGCTCATAGAATTGCTGGTTGTCATCGCCATTATCGGTTTGTTGGCAACTCTTGCTGTGGTTGCTCTGAACAATGCGCGTACCAAATCTCGTGACGCAAAACGAGTGTCCGATATCAGGCAGATTCAAACAGCCCTGGAATTGTACTTCGTGGATAATAACAGTTATCCGTCGGGTTCCAGTTTGGCGCTCGGCACCGATACCGACTGTAACAGCGGAAACACCGCTTGTACTGTCATAAGTTCGGGTGGTGGTATTTCACACTCCGCAGGTGCGTCCGGTACAACCTATATGGGTCTTATACCCGGCGATCCATCATATACGTCCTCTTCGGCGGATTGTGACGGATCCGGGGATGCCGCGGGTTGCAGTTATGCGTACACTCAAACCGGAAGCGGTACCGGATATGATATTTGGTTCTATTTGGAAGGCGCCACAGGAGGGCTTTCCGCAGGATCAAACTGTGCCAGCGAAAACGGAATAGCGTCTTCATGTCCGTAGTGTGATTTCTTTTCCATAAAGAGCACTTCACAACGCCCCCGTTCGGAACTTGTGTATCCGGATGGGGGTTTGTGGTATAATAAAAAACGGAATTTTATTGAAAATAAAGTATATGTTGTTTGTTTTAGTGTTTGTAACGGGTACGGTTTTTGGAAGTTTCATGAGTTGTTGGTTGCATCGTATTCATGATGGCAAAAGCGTTGTTACGGGGCGTTCGGCTTGTCGGGGTTGCGGTAAAAATCTTTCATGGTATGAGTTGATTCCGATAATAAGTTTCGTTTTGCAACGTGGGAAGTGTCGTTCTTGCAAGTCAAGAATTTCATGGCAAGACATTTTCATTGAAACAACGACCGGACTGCTTTTTATGTGGTCATATTGGCTGGTTTCTCAAATGAACATGTCTGCCGAGTTAACGGTATCTAATCTGATTACTTTATGGGTCGTGATGACTACATTGGTTTCGGTTTTTGTTTATGATTTCAGATGGCAAATAATCCCGGACGTGATAATGGTCCCATCTATTGCCGTAGTCGCGGTGTTGCAAGTGTTAAATGGTTATTTGCAAGGGTTGCAAGCAATTGAATTGGTTGTTAATTTGGCAACTGCCGCGATTGTCGCGGGAGGTTTTTTCTTGGTTCAATTTATAATATCCGACGGTCGGTGGATAGGAGGAGGCGATATCCGTCTCGGTGTGTTTATGGGATTGGCTCTCGGTTGGCCGGATGTTGTCGTCGCTCTCATGATTGCCTATATTGTCGGCGCTTTGGTGTCGATAGGTATCGTTATTGCTCGCAGAAAACAAATGTCTTCGCAAATCGCATTTGGCACTTTTTTAAGCGTGGCTACGGTTTTGACCGTTTTTTTCGGGAATGAAATAGTGGCGTGGTATATTGATTTGTTGTGATTTTTGAGATGTGCGATTTTTATGGTTTTTGTTTTTATGGCGTTTAGAGTTTGCAAATCAAAAAATCTAAAAAAAGCAATTCCGAAAGGCTTTACTTTGTTTGAAGTTTTGATAGCGGTTGCAATAATAGGTACTCTGAGCGCCATGGTTGTGGCAAACTTATCAAGACTGCAAGGCGGTTCCACGGTTGTTTCCGAGGGAGAGAAATTCGCGGCGTTTTTGAGACAGGCTCAACTGTGGGCGCTTACCGGACAGACATACTCCGGAACAAGACCGTCGGGAGGGTGGGGTGTTCACGTGGAAACATGTTCCGCCGGGTCATGCACGTATTTTATATTCGCCGATTCATATCCCGGAACGCCAAACAGAACGTATGACGAGGGCAGTGATGGGCGCGCGCAAGATTCCGTTGTTGATTACAAGGTGTTTGTGAGCGGAGTTTCTCCGGCATCCGGAAATTCGCTTGATATAGTGTTTGATACGCCGTCTGGCAATGTTTACCTTAACGGCTCGCAAGTGTCTGGGGATGGAATCGTAACATTCACGCAAAGCGATACCAATTCGAGTAAAACGGTTAAAATTAACGGAAAGTCCGGAAGAATCGACATAATCGATTGATTGGCATGATGGAAAAGATACAAAATAAAAAAGGATTTACTCTTGTGGAGGTTCTCGTCGCATTGAGCGTAATCACGCTTGGCGGGTTATCGGTTTTCGCTTTTTTGAACCAAACGTTAAGAAGCGCAAAATTAAGCGAGGACGCGATAATAGTGTCCAATCTCGCTAGAGAAGGAATAGAGCTCGTAAGAAGCATGCGTGATTCCGGAAACGTGAATTTTGACGGTCTTAGCGTCGGGAACTGGATTATCGACAGTAATGACAATTATTCAATATCAGTACCGGCGGACAGCGCTGATGTAACAAATTGTTCAAATTGTCGTTTGTATTTAAACTCGCAATTATATACCCATACTCCCGGAGGAGTCACCACAAAATACAAACGAATGATTACGCTGTCAGATCCTACGCCTGACCATGTTATATGCAAAGGTGGCAGTGATTGCGAGCGTGTCGTTACAGTTAGGGTGGCTCGTGACGGTTCAAGTGCGGTATATACACTTGTAACATATCTAACCGACTGGAGATGATTTATTGTAAAGCGTCCACAGACACAAGAGGAGTAAGTCTCATGGAGATAATAGTCGCTGTGGGTGTTTTTTCCGTATTGATTTTGGCGGTTATGGGAATTTTCACATCGTCTCTGAGGGGTCAGCAAGCGATAATCGCGCAGGCAAGAGTCGATAGAGAGGCGCAATTGCTTTTGCAAACATTTACCAAACGCATAAGGTCGTCTCGCGTGGATTATGAAGCGTATGGAGGTACGGTAAGTTCATCGGAAAACACTCTAAGCCTCATAGACCAATCGGACACGCAACTTTCATTCGTTTATGATAGCGCAAATAATGAGATAGACGTGGTGTTCGATTCCGGCTCGCCGATTCCGATATCCAGCGGAAACGTGTCCGTGACGAATTTGGTTTTTTATATAACACCAAGCGCAAACCCTTTTTCTCCTGGCGCAAGTCCTGGCGTGCAACCGCGGGTAACGGTTGTCATGACTCTTTCGGCGTCCGAGGGTAAGACTCAAGTATCGAACACAATACAACAAACCATACCTCAAAGAGGAGGAGTTTATTGATTTTTCAATAATACTGTTTTCGTGGAGCAACAGATCATGCTAATAAAAGATTGATTATGAAAACGTGTTTTAACAAATCAAATCAAGAAGGAATAGCTTTATTGTTGACCATTGTCGTTTTGGCCGCCATTTTGGGTTTGGCGGTTTCCGTTTCAACCGTAGTTATGCGCGTTATACAATCGAACAGGTCTATAGGGGTATCCGAGATAGCTTTTTACGCGGCCGAGGCGGCGGCGGAACTTGTTGTGTACGACATAGAGGTGAACGGAAAAAGACTCGATATAATCGATGTTGTTGACGAGCCTCTTGATACGATATCCGGAGCCACATGGAGCTCGGGCGTAAGCGTTCAAACGACTGTACCAAGCATTTGTTCATCAAGTAAACCGAAGGTTGTTTGCGGAGACTCAAGCACAGTAACTTCAGCTAACCCATTGTCGGTTACATTGCAAGACGGGCAGACTTTTCAATTTGATTTTGATTTGATTGGCGCCGTGTATCCAAATACCGTTCAAATATCTTGGAGCGGAGGTGGTACTCGGGTTGATATTATGGATGGATCTGATTTGAGCGCGGAGACCTCCAGTCCGGTCACATTTCCTCCGACCGGAACCATAAATCCGAATGACGGAGACAGGTTTCGAATTGTCAATTCAAGCGGTTCCGAAATCACATACACCATAACGCCTTCGTCGGGTCAAGCTCTCCCTTTGGGAATAAAGATAACGACCAAGGGCAGGTTTTCCGAATCTGAACGAATAGTGGAGTTGACTCGTCCGTCGTGGATTATTTATTGAACGGATGTCTCGATTCTGTTCGGTTCTGCCATTCTTTTATCCGGCTTCATAAATCGTTTCATGCGCGTAAATCTGCGCGTTTCATTGACGGAATTTGGTATTTTTGGTAGTCTTTCTGTGGCTGAAGTTTCGTATACACTTCGGCTTTTGATTGAATTACCAGGGATACTCAAGCGGTCAACGAGGTCTGGCTGTAAACCAGATGGCTTCGCCTTCGGGGGTTCGAATCCCTCTCCCTGGACACGATACCCTTTTCTCTTCGATATCACTTTTATTGGAGCTTCTTGAATTGAATGACTTTGTCGAGTTTATTGTTTTTCAAATAAACCGCAAGATCTATTTGCGTAACGGTTTGGTGCCGTTATTCTCAATCTTAATTTGTTAGTATGTTTGTGTTTTATGAAAACGCATAAACAAACAAAAAACGTGGGTGTGCCGGAAACTTTGAATTCCGGTTTTTTATTGATTGACAAGCCTTCGGGCATTACGTCCCACGATGTAATCGATAAATTGCGACACGTTACCGGAATTCGAAAAATAGGACATGCCGGAACTCTTGACCCGTTCGCAACAGGATTGTTATTGATTGCGGTTGGCAGGGAATCGACTCGTAGGTTGGGCGAATTCGTCGGACTTGATAAATCTTATATAGCGAAACTAAAATTCGGTTATGTATCGGACACGCACGATATTGACGGAGACATACGCAAGACGAAATTGAACGGTTCAAAGAATTATCAAAACACAATAACAAAAAACCGCATAGAAAACTCTTTAAATGAGTTTCGCGGAAAAATAAAGCAAACCCCGCCGATGTATTCGGCAAAAAAGGTCAAAGGAAAGAAGTTATATGAGCTTGCGCGAAAAGGAATTGTTGTTGATCGCGATCAAGTCGATGTCACGGTTCATGATATTAAACTGTTGTTTTTTGACGCATCTGAACAAGAGTGCGAAATGTTCTTTTCGGTGTCGTCGGGAACATATATTCGTTCCTTGGGTCATGAGATTGGCGAGGTTTTGGAAATTGGCGCCTATCTGAAGGAACTAAAAAGAATCTCTATTGGATTATATAAACTTGAGGATGCCGTGGGTCTTGATATTATAAATTCCGAAAACTGGCAAAAATACCTGCTGAAACCGTAATCACCACATGTTTCATCGGAGGCTTGCTCGAAACTTTTTGTCTTGCCGACTTTTCGATTTGCTCGATTTTTTGATTTGATTCGCAAGTTGGATTTGTTCTCCGAGCGCAGATTCCTTGACAGATTGGCGGAAATGGTGTTTAATGGTTTCGTCCGGTCCCTGATTAAATTGACACGCTCGGCGTGTTGATTGTTTATTAAGAACACGTTGTCCGCGCGTTAAGCGAGCCGGAATTTAATTGATACGGTTTCGTTTTTCGTCACAAGATGACGTAACGTAATAGTCGAAAAATATGCCTACAAGCAAACAAGCGTCAAAAAGACTTCGTCAAGCGGTTAAGCGCACGGAGCTTAATTTGAGAAAGAAACGACACATATCATATCTTCTGCGACAAGCCAAGAGCCACATTGAAGCCAAAGATAAAGACAAAGCGAGGGAATTCGTTTTGTTGTTCCAAAAGGCGGTTGACAAGGCGGGCAAGACATTCATGCACAAAAACAAAGTTGCTCGCATGAAGTCGCGTTTGATGGCGCGATTTAATACTTTAAAATAAAGTAAAGATTTTACAATTTTCATTGTTTTATTCAACACAAAACACGGCGTATAAGCCGTGTTTTGTGTCGTAAGTTCACAATCATGGAATGGTGTTAGTCGGCTATAAACAGATTTAGCAATAATTGCGGGTTTGGGTGTCCGTTTTTTATTTTCTCATCTATTATCACCAGTTTTGCATAGGAGTCTTTAAGCTGATTTGCGGAATACCGACCGGCCATTGCCATGGTTTTTTTTGCGACGTATGGGTGTATGCCGAAATTTGAAGCTATTTGTTTTATGTTCGCGCGACTTAATTCCATGGCGCTTTTCAGTTGAAGAAGGATTCTGAATTGGCGCGCCATCATGGTCAAAATATATATTTCGCTTGCTCCGTTGCCAACGCTTTCCGAGAGCAATTCTAACGCTCGTTTTGTGTCTTTTACTGCTATGCTGTCCGTTAGGGCAAATATATTATCCTCGAACGTACCTCGAACATGCTTGTTCACGTCATCTGTTGTTATAACCCCTCTGTTTTTCAGGTTTACCAATTTATGAAGTTCGTTTGACATCTTCCACAGATTCGAGCCGACTTTTTTGGATAATTCTCGTGTGGCGTTTTCCTCTATGCTCCCGCCAAGGCGTTTGACATAATCTTGAATCCAGCTCTCGAGATTACGTTCTTTAAGTTCGAGGAATTCAAACACATAAGGTTGTTTTTTGAGAATTTCGAACAGTTGTTTGGTGGAGTTTTTTGGCTTGCCGTTTATTTTTTCTTCGACGAACAGGATGACGTTGTTGGATTCTTCCGTTTTGGCAAATGTTTTTATGAAGTCGAGCATTTTTTCATGCGTGTCCGAATCTCCGAAAGCCAATAGGCGGTCTATGACTATCATTTTTTTTTCGCTCAAGAACCCTTGGGTCATTGTTTCCATGCGTAGCCGGTCAAAATCCAGGCTCTCTCCAGACAGTCTTATCACGTTTAAGCCGACCACGTCTCGTTTTTTGCGAAACTGGTCGATAAGCTCTTTTGTTTTTTCTCGAACACGATACGAATCCGGTCCATGAACGAATAAAATCATATTACCAATTAAGATTGAGTTGAAAAACCATTTAAACAATAATTGTTTTATGTTCGTCTGTCTATTTACACTCTCCCCAGCTTTTCCCCACTCCAGTGTCGACGATTATCGGGACGTTTAGTTTATATACGTTTTCCATTGTTTTTTTGATAAATCGTTCAGCTTCATCCACCATGGAAGTTCTTACTTCGAATACGAGTTCATCGTGTATTTGCAGAAGCATCTTCACATCAGTCTCCCACCCTTTTTCGTGTATCTTCTTGTTCAACTCGATCATCGCGAGTTTGATAATATCGGCACTGAGTCCCTGGATAGGCAGATTAACGGCGGCCCGTTCCGATTGAGCGATGAGAGCGGGGTGAGAGCCTTGGAGCTCCGGAAAATATCTTCGGCGTCCGAGCTGTGTTTTGGTATAACCTTTTGTTCTGGCGAATTTTTTGGTTTTCTCTATGAACTGTTTTAGTTTGCCGTGGAGCTTAAAGTATTTGTCGAGATAATCTTTCGCTTCTTTGACGCTCATTCCGGTACTGCGAGCGAGTCCTTGACTTCCCAGTCCGTACAATATTCCGAAATTTACGACCTTGGCAATTCGTCGTTGTTGATCGGTTACGTTTTCGGGTTTTGTGTCGAATACGCGCGAGGCCGTCGTACGATGAATGTCCTCGCCGTTATTAAACGCATCAACAAGTATCCGGTCTCCGGATAGTGACGCGACAATGCGAAGCTCTATTTGCGAATAATCGGCGGCGACAAGTTTGAAGCCTCGTTTAGCGACAAACGCGTTGCGAATTTGCGCGCCCAGTTCTGTGCGAATCGGTATGTTCTGCAGATTAGGGTCTGTCGATGAAAGCCTTCCGGTTGCGGTGATGGTTTGGTTGTAGTTTGTGTGAAGGCGTTTGGTTGTAGGGTTGATCAGCCTTGGAAGCGCGTCAGTGTATGTGTTTTTGAGTTTTGAGATTTCTCTGAATTCGGTTATAAGGTCGATGATTTCGTGGCGTCCCCGCATTTTTTCAAGCTCTGATGCCGCTGTCGATACTCCAGTTTTGGTTCGTTTGAGACCTTCCGTTGAAATGCCTATTTCATCGAACAAAACCTCTTTGAGCTGTGCGGGGGAAGCTACATTGAACTTTCGACCCGCCAATTTATATATCTTTTTTTCAAGCATGTCAATGTGTTTTTTGAGTTTCGCGCTCATATTTTTCAGGAATTTATCATCGATTTTCACGCCACGAAGTTCCATGTCGCCGAGTACTCGGATAAGTGGAATTTCAATCTCTTCAAACACTTTTTTTAGTTGAATCAAGTGCCGGTCCTTGGACAGTTTTAGGTAGAGTCGCCACGTATAATCCGCGTCTTCGATGGCGTAATTCGCCAACTTTTCAATAGGTACGCCCTTCATGCTTATCTGAGCGTTCTTTTTTTCGCCGATAAGGCTGGAAATTGGTATCATTTGATGTCCAAATTCGGAAAAAGCAAGCGCGTCAAGCGAATACCCACGTGACCCGGGATTTATGAGGTACGCCGCAATCATCGAATCAAATGAGATGCCGTTGAGATTTATCCCGGCTTGTTTGAGTACTTGATAATCATATTTGATGTTATGCCCTATTTTTTTAATATTTGGATTTTCAAGTATTGGTCGTAGTTCGTTGAAAATTGAAAATGGAGAATTGAAAATTGATAGGTAGTATCCCGCGCCCGCTTTCCAGCTGAACGACATTCCCAACAGTTCCGCGTCAATGACATTGACCGACGTGGTTTCGGTATCAATCGCAAACTCCTTTTGTTTTTTCAGGTCTTTCAAAAAATCTTTGAATTTTTCATCCGAATCGACCAGTACATAGTTGTTGTTGGTTATATTTTTCGGTCGCGTTTTTTCTTGTATCCGATTTTTGAGGTTGTCGATTGTCTGTTGTTCAAAAAGCGATTCGGTCTCCGGTTTGGGAATTTTGTTAAGAAGCGATTTAAAGCCGAGTTCCTGCATAAAATTAACGACAGCGTCATAGTTCGGTGATTCGTTGATTATGTCGTCCTTTGTATAACGAAGTTTCACGTCTCGTTTTATTGTCGCGAGTTTTTTGGACATGAACGCGCTTTTTTCGTGCTCAATCAGCTTCTTTAGCGTGCCGGGTTTTATTTTGCCGGATTCTTTCTTGACCGTTTCATATATGTTTTCAAGTGACCCGAATTCGGTGATCAGTTCGGTGGCGGTTTTCTCTCCGACTCCTTTTACCCCGGGTATATTATCGCTCGAATCACCTCGCAACCCCTTGTAATCCGTAATGTATTCGGGGTCGAATCCGAATTCTTCACGAACAGAGTGTCGAGTGTATGTTGCGGTATCGCTTACCCCTCGTTTTGTCAGCTCAACTTCGGTGTCATTGTTTACCAACTGTAGCATGTCTTTATCTCCGCTGAGAATGATTTTTTTTAATTTGCAATTTGCAATTTGCAATTTGCAATCATATCCAGCCAGTGTTCCGATAATGTCGTCAGCTTCGTATCCTTCCTTCTCGAACATTGCCACATTGTACGTTTCCAGAAATTCTCGGATAAGGTCGAATTGAGCGTAAAATTCATCGGGCTTTTCTTCGCGACCGGCTTTGTATTCAGAGTAGATGTCGTCGCGAAACGTCTTTCCCGCGACATCAAAACACACGGCCAAATAATCGGGCTTGTGTTCTCGCAACACCTTAAGAAAAATACTAATAAACCCATAGACCGCATTAACCAGCCGTCCATCCTTAGTCGTCAGTGGTGGTAGTGCGTGATACGCCCGATGAATGAGGGAGTTTGCGTCAATGATGAGAAATTTTTGGGTTTTTGTCATAAAATATTATTCTAA
>WFTB01000002.1 GCA_015485695.1 Patescibacteria group bacterium
ATTGTTCGGGGACAGGGATTCGAACCCCAATTTTCAGGACCAAAACCTGACGTCCTGCCGTTAGACGATCCCCGACTGTCGTGGTTTATTCATTCATGACAACCCAATACACGGCCATGAAGCCCGCGCCAAGGTATATCATTACGGCGAGCATAATAACAAAAACAAAAATAACTGTAAAGGCCATGGTCGGAGAGCTCAAACTGTCTATCGCCGAAGTGAAAGCGTTGATTTTTCTGGGAACTATGTAATCAACTTCCCGCGCCGAATCATAGGTCTCGGATATGTTTTCTTCTTTCCAGTCGTCTTCAAAATACAAATCCGGCTTTTGAGCGAGCGCGACAACCGGCGACAATATTAGTATTAAACATGGTACTATCAAGGAGGTTTTTTTCATATTATATGCATAATTCGCGAAACCAAGTTACACTCTCAAATGCCTTTGAATCGCCACCCAAGCGGACAAGATGTTCACCACTGTCAGAACCAATAACTGCTGTGAAAACAATATGAAGAAATTTTGCGCAAAATACGATTTTGGAGAAAATCCTATCTCGCTGAAGAACAAAGCGACGGAAGAGTCGAACGAATTAAGCGTTGCCATGAATATAGCCCAAAAAACGATAACGGAAAGCAAAGCGTATAAAAATCCGTTAATCAAAAACGGCATGCGAACAAACCAATTCGAAGCTCCGACAAGTTTCATTATTCCTATCTCTTCTTTGTGCGCGTAAATTCCGAGCCTTATGGTATTGAAAACCACGAGTACGGATATGACGAAAAAGAACACGCTCATTATCGTAACACCTAGAGAGAGTTTTCTTGTTATGTTTTTTAATCTGTTTACAAGCAACCTTCTGTCTTGCGATTCGGTGTCCTCTATAAACTCGGACAGATTCAGGTTGTTTATACCCGCAAGAACATCTTCATAAGAATCGATATCTTCAGCCGTCACCAAAAGCACCGCTCCTAGAGGGTTAGAATCAAGCTCCGACAAAGCCTCGGTTACTAACTCGTCATCTCCGTGCTTTTCTTTGAATTGCTCCAAAGCTTCCTCCGCGGTTATCAATTCAACTTTTCCAACCTTCGGGATTTGAGACACTCTTTCTTGAGTGACCAGAGTCACCTCTTGCGGTACGTTGGTTTTGAAATACAAAGCTATGTCTACCTTTTCGTTCACAATGCTCAAAACCGCGTCACTCATGGCTCCTATGCCAACAAGAATCGAAGTTGAGAACAAAGACAATACGATAATCGTAATCGTGACTATGGACAGCCAAAAATTACGAAAAAAGTTTTGAAGAGCTAGTTTTACAAGTCTGTACAGAGTGACAAAAAACATATCTTAAAGATAATTATTCGAATGTGTATATTATAGTATAAAATCGACAATTAAGTAAATGCGATACGGGCTTTTGACGGCGCGGAAACTTTCATTTAACTCGAGATATCGGATAGGTGCAGTCATTTGAATACCTCCAACAACTCATCCGGGGAATCGATTATATAATCCGCAGAAACGTCTTCCATCGCCTTTCTAGAATTAAGTCCCCATGTCACCGCCACGGACTTGATTCCTACATTGTGAGCCGCAACCGCATCGCTTGATTCATCGCCGACATGGTATGTGTTTTCCGGGTCTAAGTCGTATTCTTTAATCAAATTTTTCAAAGCTCGATGTTTTTTCAAAAAACCGTATCTTGAACGAACGAATTCGAAAAAATTTTCCAAATTATTCTGCGATACGAACGCGCGAGCGTGAGCTTCCGAATTCACGGTAAGAATACCCAAACGGTATCCCCTATCCGTGAGAATCTGCAATATTTCGTCCATGCCGGAAATGGGCGCTATCTCGAAAATCGAAGAATTCAAAGCGCGCCTGCCAAACCACATTATTATCGGAAGTTTCCATGTGGGAATATTCAAATCTTTTATTATCTCAGACGATGACATGTCTCGAAGACGAGCATAGTCCTCGTCTTCTATCTTCCGAAACCCGAACCGTTTCGCCAAGGAATTGGCTATTTTTATATTCCCCGGCAAAGTGTCAGCGACCGTGCCATCCAAATCGAAAATGATTGTTTTGTTGTTCATCTTTTTTATCAAAAACCAAGACTTATAAAACACGAAACACGCCACTTGCGCCGTTTTTTTCGGAAATAAAAAACCGCGCAAATCAAGTCAATTATAACAGATATGTCGTCTCGCACAACGTTGACTAAACATGAGTTTTTCGAGATACTGTATCCATAGATTGGCTTTATCGCGCCGGCACCGGGAATGGTTTCGGGAAAACATCAAACAACGCAAACAAATATGACACAACGCGCGAAAAAAATAATACTGCTGACGGGAGATATTATCGTGCTATACGCTTCACTGTGGCTTACATTGCTGGTGCGATATCAAGTTCTTCCGGACTCGGAACGTTGGGAGCAACACCTTGCGCCGTTTACGGTTTTGTACGTTTTGTGGATGCTTGTGTTCTTTATAGGAGGTCTATATACGATAACAGCCATGCGAGGAGGCGTCAGGTTCGTAACGAACCTGGGACAAACAATGGCGGTAAACGCCGCAATAGGTGCGGGGTTTTTCTATCTAACGCCATTCGTCGGCATTTCTCCCAAAACGAATTTTCTGATTAATATAGTTTTCGCGACTTTGCTCGTATTATTATGGAGGCACCTTGCAAACAAACTAATGGGGTCCGAGGCGTTTCGTCTTAATGTTCTTTTAATCGGGGACGACGAACAACTAAAGGAATTGACTCTAGAATTGGACAGAAGACCTCAGCTCGGGTATTCGATAGCAAAATCCATAAATCCGATATCGATAAACGCTTCAAACGTAAAACTATCCGATATTGTGACGGAAAACGACATAAGAATAGTGGCGGCAAGTTCAAAAACGCTAAAAGACCCTTTTCTGGTTAATCAGCTTTTCGAAATAATGTCTCTGAAGATAACGGTGGTCGATATAGCGAATTTCATGGAAGAAGCGACGGGAAAAGTTCCGGTTAAAGACATTACCCAATCATGGTTCTTGGAAAACCTTGATTTCGGCAAACGTCGCGGTTATGAAATTTTCAAACGCTTTTTCGACATAGCGGTGTCAGCGTTTCTTTTGATCGCTTTGTCGTGGTTGATTGTTTTAACTTGTTTGATAATACTGATAACCTCCGGGAGACCCGTGTTTTACACGCAAACAAGAACGGGGCAACTCGGTAGCGCGTTCAAAGTTATAAAATTCAGGTCAATGATAAAAGACGCGGAAAAAAACGGCGCGCAATGGGCTGTTAAAAAAGATTCTCGAATAACCAAGTTTGGAAAATTCATGCGAAAAACAAGGCTGGATGAAATACCCCAGCTTATAAACATACTAAAAGGAGAAATGAGCTTTGTCGGTCCGCGACCAGAAAGACCGGTGTTCGTGGAACGATTGCAAAAAACCATTCCGTTTTACAATGAACGCCATCTCATGAAACCCGGACTCACCGGATGGGCTCAAATAAATTTTCCTTACGGAGCAAGCGAAGAAGACGCTCTCGAAAAGTTGCAATACGATTTGTATTACATAAAAAACAGATCGTTTATTTTGGATATCGCAATAGCTCTGAGAACCGCAAAAACAATAGTCTCCGTATCCGGGCAATAACCATGGATTAACTTGAACATGCGGTTATCCCCCATTAAACACCCCTTGACATAACGGGTGTTTTTATTAAGATAAACTCGCACAGGTACAAAAAAGAGCCATGAACTTCCCTTTCAAACGGGCTTTTCGCCCTCAGTACAAGGTGAAGCGCAGGACTGCCGTTTCATTTGGGTAGCAAATGATGCGGTTTTGTTGTGTGAGTATCTTATCGATATCCATATAAAAGCGTTTTAGTGACAAAAAAATGAAATTTAAACGCAAAAAAACCGAAATAAATTTTCTAGATAAGCTTTCAACAAAACACGAAAGCGAGTCTTTTGACGGAAAAATTTCGATACTGATACCTTGCTACAATGAAGAGAAAACGATAGAAAAATGCGTAAAATCTTGCCTCAACCAAACACTGAATCCTGATGAGATAATAGTTGTAAACGACGGAAGCACTGATGGAACAAAATCAATCTTGGACAAATTCGGAGATAGGATAACTGCCATAAACTTGGAAAAGAACACGGGAAATAAGAGCTTGGCTCAAGAAGAGGGGCTAAAATTCGTATCCGGAGATGTGTTCATAACCACTGATGCGGATACCGTATTGGATTATAGGTTTATAGAAAACATAGTAAAAAATTTCAAGAACCCGGACACAGTGGCCGCTGGAGGGTATGTCGTAAGCACGAAGCATAATTGGGTAACTGCTTGTCGTGAATTGGATTACATTATAGGTCAAAATTTCCACAAAGTGGCTCAATCTTATATAAACTGCCTGTTTGTCATACCCGGTTGCGCTGGTGCGTTCAGAACGGAAGTTTTCAAAAAAAACATAACATTCGACCATGACACATTGACGGAAGATTTGGATTTTACTTATAAATTCAACAAAAGAGGGTTCAAAATTCACTATGAAAAAAACGCAAAAGTCTTCACGCAAGACCCGGCTGACGTTTCATCATATATCAATCAAATGCGAAGGTGGTATGCCGGCGGTTGGCAAAATCTGTCAAAACACATAAGCATATTCAACCGATCAAATAACGCTCTGGAACTTTCTTTGATATATGTTGAAGGTTTTGTGTTTGCAATGCTGATGTATGTTCTGCCGATTATAAATATAAGATTTTATTTGCTACTGGCGGGAATATTTTTAATTTATTCAACCGTATTGGGGATTGTCGGAGCTCTGATGAGAAGAAGAATTGATTTGTTTTTATATTCGCCCATGTATATATTTTTGTTTTACATAAACGCTTTTGTATTTATGAGCGAATTCGTAAAAGAAATTCTCAAAAAAGAGAAGAATTTAATCTGGTTTAAACCTGCAAGGAGAAACATATGACTTTTTTCGGAGGAATTTCATTCATAGCGCATTTTATAATAATCATGTTGAAGTGGGTCAGAAGGAATCCAAAGCCGACCATGACGATTTTTTCCGTGTCCGGAATAATAATTTTCGGGGCTTTGTTTTCATTGAAACAGAGCATAAATGACAGTCCGAATGTAAAATTGATAAAAAACACTTTTTACGGGTGTCAAAAGACGGCTCAAGCCGCAGAAATGGAAGATAATGTGATTATACTTAGACTGGACGACGTTCAAGCTTTCGCATGGAAAGACGTATCAATGCGAATGATTGATGAGATGATTGGAAAAAACATACCCGCAACAATCGGCGTAATTCCGAAAAACCTCGAGGAAGACGAAGAGATTGCGAATTATTTGAAAAAAATCTCATGCGACATGGAAATAGCTCAACACGGCTGGGACCACGGCCAACAAAGCGGAAACACCAAGCCCGAATTCGAAGGCGCGAGTAAAAACACCGCTTACAAAAGGATAATTAAGGGGAAAGAATACCTTGAAAGCATATTCGACAAGGATATAGTGACATTCATTCCTCCAAATGAAGTATATTCAAACGGCACTGTCGACGCCCTGAAACAAGCCGAGATACCGTTTTTGGCAAACACGCACACGGTAGCTCTCGCAAATTACGAAAATAACATGCCCAAACTTAATTCAACCGACAAAATAATAGATTCATGCAAGCAAGGGTTCGAAAACGATAATCTGTGTGTGGTAATGTTGCACCCTCAGGACTATGCGACAAACGGATATTTGGACGAATCAAAATATGCGGGATTCTCGGAACTGTTAGGACGCTTGGAAGAGTTAAATGCCGGTTTTATGACGATTGAAGATTACGCGGGGTACAAATTATCAAACACAAAAAACGAGAATGATTAAAAGAATCCTATTATTAACACTTGTGGTATCGGCATTTGTTTATGCTGTCGACATAATTGTGAAATCGGAGCAAGACAAACCTGAAATTCAAAAAGGATATGTTAATAAAAATATTGAAACAAGCGAAAATCCCGTAAATGGAGACAATTCTCCTTCCAATGAATCGGAAGAAGAATTGTCGAGAACGAACGATTCGGCGAAAGATGTGGAATCGAAAAAGACCGACAAAAACACCTTGAAAATCGAATCAAACAAACCTCTCGATAAAGCAATCGGCGAAATAAGTTCAAAAGAGTATAAATACGTGACCACGACGGTATTCTGGGTAGGAGAAGAAGGTTCCGTCTATAATGGATTTATCGACAACAAATCAAGCGCGTGGATATCGGATTGGGTTGGGAGTTTCGGAGGATTTGACGACCCGTACGACAGGTGCGGGTTTAAGCCTTGCGGATTCGAGCCCAAAGAAAATCCATTTTATTTCGCTCTACCATACGAAGACACGGACGAATACGGACCGAAAGAATCATTAAAACGAATACCATGGTACGATGCAAACGTCGAGCCACATGCTCTGATAAAGGACAGATGGATTGAAGTGGTGTACAACGGTAAAAAATGTTACGCTCAGTGGGAAGATGTCGGACCATATGAGATTGATGACTTTGAGTATGTATTCGGCAGCAGCCCGCCGAAAAACAAAGAAGATGACGTTCGATCGGGGTTGGATGTTTCTCCCGCAATGCGGGATTGTCTAAACTTGGACGAAGACGGAATATCGATGGCGGGATGGAGGTTCGTAGAGTTCGAGGAAGTCCCTGAAGGACCTTGGCTTGAAACAATAACAACAACACAGTAAAAAATTATAAACAGTTCAAATTTTATAAGATATGCCTATGCTAACAATCACACGATTTTTTCTAATAACGGCGTTTGTTGTTTTCGCGACATTAATCGGAGTTAATCCGATATACGCGTATAATGACGGACCAAAGCTGTCATTCACATTTGATGACGGCAATCGAAACATATACGACAAAGGGATGCCTATTTTTGAAAAATACAATCTTCCGGCTGTGTTATATGGAGAATCCGGCCCTCTAAACAGCGGAGAAAGCTGGGTTATGACTTGGGACCAGGTTCGCGATTTGCAGAACAATAGGGGCTGGGAAATAGGAAGTCATACAATAAACCACCCATACCTTACACAGCTCTCGGACGAAGAACTTAGAAAAGAGCTGTACCAATCAAAACAAGATTTCGCCACACAAGGAATCGACGTTAAAGCCTTCGCCTCTTCATACGGAGATTACGACGATCGAACTCTTACGCAAATAGCAAGGTATTACGAATCTCACAGAGCGGCTTGGGGAGGCGCGAATAAATGGCCCGACAGGTATAATGATTACAAGCTCGTAAGCCGTGAAGTCGCTCACAATATACCCCCGGAAGAAGTGTACGGATGGATAGACCAAGCCATTGCCAACAATGAATGGTTGATTCTGCTTCTACACGACATAGTCGAGGGCGAGCCTCAGCCGTATCAATACAATGAAAACGACCTTGAAAGCATAGTAAGATACGCATCCAATCAAGCTATCGAAGTTACGACGATAACGGAAGGGTTGAAATTTTCGGACGCGCCAAACATGATACCCAACTATTCTTTTGAAGAAACGGACGCTTCGGGGTGGGCTCTAAATTGGAAACGAAATAATGAGATTGACTTAACCATAGACGCGAATAATCGTGGTAATGCCCCGAGCGCGACCCGCAGTTTGAAAATAACGGGCGGATCGAGTCAAAACACTGCGATATCCGATATGATAGAGCTTGAAGGGTATCCGAAATACCTGCTTCGAATGTATCAAAACGTCCAAGATTTGACCTCCGGAGGATGGGCGGTTTGGGTCAACGAATTTGACTCTAACGGAGTTTGGCTGGGCGGACAATGGCTAGGTGGAAATTACGGAAATTTCATAGGAAACAGGTATTATGAATACACACCTTCATCAACAGATGTTCGAAAAATCGAAATTCACGTATTTACGGAATCGGCGAGCAACCTTACATTATACGTTGATTCGGTCGAATTAAGAGGCATAGGGACACCCACTCCGCCAAAGCCGATTAATAACTTGATAAAAAATCCAAGCTTCGAAAGAACGACAGACGGTTGGGCGAATAATTGGACCAGATTGGATGATAATATTTCAATAGACATGAACAATAACGGCTCCAGTCCGTTCTCAACCAACAGCCTAAAAATACCCGGTGGCGCCAATCAGCGAGTTACGGTAAGCGACGCGATTGCGGTTGACGGTGCATCATCTTACAAGTTGTCTTTTTATCAAAAATTGGAAAACGTAAGCGCCGGAGGAGGTAGCGCGGTATGGGTCGATGAATTTGACGACAATAATGTCTGGGTGTCCGGAGCGTGGCTTGGAGGAACATATTCAGATTTTAATGGAGTAAAATCGATGAATTACATACCAACGTCGAATGATGTTTCAAATATACAAGTTCACTTTTTCACGGAAGCCGGAAGTGAAGGAGCGACACTATACTTAGATGAAGTCATATTGACCGAAATACAATAACGCACTGACAACAAAAACCGCATGAAACTTATATTCATGCGGTTTTTTGTCGCAAAAAAAAACGAATAATTGACTGATTTTCCAAAAGGATATATACTTAAAGAGTCTTTGAGTGATTGGTCGGGTTACCGCCCCGTCTGACCGCATTTACTCGGTCAAGGAACAGTTATCGATCCTCTAAGCTCGAAGATAAATTCAATATCGAGTGTTCGCATTTCTCGCGAAAATTCGGGTGGAACCGCCGTTATTGAAAACATAATGGTCCCGAGCATTGTTTCAGTGCTGGGGATTTTTGCGTCTTGGCAACATCGCACTTTTGATTTGAAACTTATAAAAACAATCGATTAAATTATAAACATATGCAAAGTGATATTGAAAACTTGAGACATTCCGTTGCTCATTTGCTGGCTTCCGCCGTGATTAAATTGTGGCCCGAAACGAAAGCGACAATCGGACCTCCAATCGATGACGGTTTTTATTATGATTTTGAATTTAAAAACCCGATATCGGACAAGGATTTCGCGAAGATAGAAAAACAAATGAAAAAGGAATTGCAGTCTTGGGAAGGATTCGAAAAAATAGAAGTTACTCCAAATGAAGCACTGAAACGATTCGAAGACAATGAATACAAAGAAGAAATAATCAAAGAACTCGTCGAAAAAAACGAAAATATAACATTGTATAAATCCGGAGATTTTGTTGATTTGTGTCGTGGTGGACATGTTGATAATCCCCGCAAAGAATTAAAATATTTTAAATTGCTGTCAATCGCCGGCGCGTACTGGAGAGGCGATGAAAACAACAAAATGTTGACCAGAATATACGGAACCGCCTTTTTTACGCAAGAAGAGCTCGATAA
The DNA here is from genome assembly GCA_015485695.1 of Patescibacteria group bacterium. Taxonomy (GTDB): domain Bacteria; phylum Patescibacteriota; class Patescibacteriia; order WFTA01; family S139-112; genus S139-113. Next base: position 9,358 of record WFTB01000002.1, read on the forward strand.
ACATCTTGAACTTCTCGAAGAAGCCAAAAAAAGAGACCACCGCAAATTGGGCAAAGAGCTTGATTTGTTCACATTTTCAAACCTTGTAGGGTCCGGTCTTCCGCTGTTCACGCCAAAAGGCACGTTGCTTAGAGATTTGATAACGGAGAAAATACAAAATATACAAAAAAAATTCGGGTACGAGCGCGTGACCATACCGCATATAACGAAAAAAGACTTATACGAAACATCCGGACATTGGGATAAATTCGGAGACGAATTGTTCAAGGTAAAAGGACAATCGGACGCGGAATTCGTAATTAAACCGATGAACTGCCCTCACCACACGCAAATATACGCAAGCAGACCAAGAAGCTACAAAGAACTTCCCATTCGATACATGGAATCGACCATGGTATACAGAGATGAGCAAGCCGGTGAACTGTTGGGCTTGTCCAGGGTCAGAAGCATAACTCAAGACGATGCCCATATTTTCTGCACGCCGGAACAAATAAGCGATGAAATAGGTATAATCGTCGAGGTAATCAAGCAATTTTACACTTCCCTTTCCATGTGGGACGCAGAATCGTTTTGGGTTTCACTGTCGTCCAGGGACCCGAAAACCCCTGAGAAATATCTCGGAGATCCGGATAGATGGGACGAGGCTGAATCCATCCTCGAAAATGTCGCGAAAAAATACAATCTGCCTTTCAAGCAAGTTCCCGGAGAAGCGGCGTTTTACGGACCGAAACTCGACTTCATGTTCAAAGATTCAATGGGAAGAGAGTGGCAACTGGCGACAGCGCAACTTGATTTTGTCATGCCCGACAGGTTCGAATTGGAATACACGAATGAAGACGGCAAAAAAGAAAGAACGGTAATGATACACAGAGCGGTCGCGGGATCTCTTGAGAGGTTTTTGTCGGTCATAATAGAGCATTTCGCGGGAGCTTTTCCTCTGTGGCTGTCCCCTGTTCAAGTTCATATCATACCCGTAAGCGACAAACACCATGACTATGCAAATTCACTTTCAGAAGAATTTCTACAAGAAAACATACGAACTCAAACCGATTTTGTGAATGAAACTGTGGGCAAGAAAATCAGAAACGCATCAACTCAAAAAATACCGTACATTTTGGTAATCGGAGACAATGAAGTCGAAAACGGTATTTTAACGATAAGAAAACGCGGACAAGAAGAACAGATAAAAATGAATAAGACCGACTTTATCGAGGATTTAAAAAACGAGATTAACGGATCCTAAAAAACGCTTGAAAAGTTATTCAGTTTGCTCGATTGTCACCTAACAAAAGAGTAATCCGCATTTATAAGCAAGCAAGACCGTTTGCGCGCAAAGACTGGTTTTCCAATGTGTGTTTTGTTATTTTTTGATTCTCGCCTTTTCTGTGTTCCAAAACACGAGCGGTTTGTTGAAAAACAATCTCATTTGAGCATCAATCGCCGGTATCGAACCGAATATGATAAGAGTGAAAGGCAATAACAACCATTGCAATACAACAGTGGAATATTTTACCCACGCGTTCTTTGGCGGTTTCCTGGAAGGCAATAACAGAATATTGAACAACGCCGAAAAAAACATGCCAATCATCGCAAATTGAAGAATCTGCTCAAGAACAAACGGAGCGTTTTGAACAAGCACGGATGTATTGTTTTGTTTTGACGCCATATACAGAGGTAATCTGCTGAAAATAGCCAAAAACAACGGAGCGGTGACCCATGAAAACTGACCTTCTATAAACTTCCATAAATATCTGGTTTTTTCCCAACGTGAAATGTTTTTGTGTTTTTTGAATTCCGTCCACAAGTACGGCTGATGCTCAACCGACCAAGCCCAGCGTTTCATCTGATTATATTGATTGACTACTGTTCTCCAAAGACCGTCAACCGCGACGGTATCCATGTTAATCGGCACATACATGGGGACCAATTCGTACTCCCCTTCATATCTTAAATAACACTGTAGGAATATTCGAGAATCCTCGGTTATTATTGTTTTATCCCAATATCCCACATCCACAAGCGCGCGCCAAGACATTGAATGAGAAGAAAATGTCATAAACTGTTCCGGACGCGACAGTTCGGTCATAAGCCAAAACGTTGTGGAATTGGCGACAACTCTCGTAAAACTTGGAGATTCCCAAATATTGTTATTATAAAGAGCCAAAGGCTGATAACTCGCTCTTGTTGGGTTAGGGTGTGTAAGATACGCATAAGACAAACGAGCGAAATATTGCGGATGAACCACGGTGTCGCAATCAAAATTCGACACAATCAAATCATCATACGGAATATGCAGTTCCTCGTCCAATATTTTTTTGAAACGCTCTGCCATATAAACCGCATTGGCGCTCTTTCCTATTACTTCCCCGGGTAAGTCCTTTGGGTGAGTTGACGTTATAAACTTGAAAAATTTATCGCCGTATTTTTCGGTTATCGCTTTTTCGCGTTCGAGCCACCCCTCTCCGGCTCTCTCCTCGCCACCTAGCAATACGATAATTTTATCAAGCGGATATTCGCTTTCCATGAGTTTGTCCATTGTGTTCTCCAGAACTTCCAAAGGCTCTTTCCAATGAGGCAAAAAAACAACATGATACAATTTGTCCCAATCTTTGATTCTTCGAACGCGAGCGAACCAATCGATTGCGATTTCTTTGCGGTATTTCGTCCATGAAATGAAAAGATAAACCACGAAATAACCGACTCGCACCAGCCATAAAAAAGCGTACAAGATGATAAAATATATCGCCCATAAAGGTCTGACAAAAGAAATTACCGTCAATAGCGCAAAAGCGAATATGACAAAAGAACCCGGCAACATTTGAAGAAGTCTGTATTTTTTCTCCGGAGAAATTTTTTTCAAAAAAAACAAAACACCACCGTAATTATTTTTCATAATTTTTCCGTAAAAACAAAAACACAGCATCCCTGGGAGCTGTCTTGAAACTAACAGAAAAACGAATAAAAATCAATTTTTCCGCGTCAAATGCGCGCTATTCTCAAATCGTCGGATAAAATGCACGACGGACTTCGGATTGTTCAGCCATATACATGGCTCTTTGATTGAATGAAATCAAAAAGCCATGAAATGAGTGAAAATCACTTGATAAGAATTCCTCTAACCATCAAACGCTGTTTTGTCGCTCCTATCGGCCAAGAAGTCACGAGCGTCACGACCGACCCTTCTCTGTCCGCGAAAAACAGAGATTTGTCGGAATTTTCAGTGATTCGTTTTTCATAGATTCGATAATTGTAATTTATCTTTTTGCCGGTGCTTTGCGTTTGAACTATACTGAACGTGTCGCCTATCTCCAGCTGTCTCAGTTCGCGAAAAATTTTATTATACTTCCCTCTGCTCCAAAAATAATTGGACGAGTGACCTGTCAAATAAGCGTTTCCTTCTTGCCCCGGAAATCCGGTCCCGGGATAATACGCTACCCCGTTATCCATTGCGTCTTGTATATCGGACTCCGCTCGAGAAACCGGATACGTAATGGGAGCGGATATGTTTATTTTCGGAATATGTATGCTCAAATCGGGTCTTCCCGCCCCTGTCGGGTCGTATCCGAATTTGATTTCCATTGTGTCGGAATAGCCGTCGCGATCCGTGTCCTTCATGTATGGATGCGTTCCGTAAACATCTTCCTCGACATCGGAAAGCCCGTCTCTGTCCGAATCCACCCTTATAAAGCCGGATACTATTTTTGAGGCTATTTTATCGCTCAAAGATGAAATATCTTTGCTAACCCGTTGAGCGTTTATGACTGAAACATCGTATCCGAAATACAACCACATTGACATTATCAAACTTGAAATTATTGCGACTTTTGAAATTTTTTTCAATTCGATTTTCATAAATTCGTACAATCGATTATTAAAATCAATCACCAAATCATTTTATTCGACGGAATATCGAGTTTTTCAGTTTACAAAGTTTGGAGTTCTCCTTTTCCTGGATCTCATGCGACGTTGTGAGTTGAATACGAATCCGGCAATCGTCATGACAATCAACATAGCGCCGTAAATGAAGTTGACGGTTGGAATCCCGGCTCCGGCTCGCGGTGTTTCTTCCGGCGGAGTAAACGTTTCACCGAGAACCCTTGTCACTCGGATTTGGAGCTCATCGGTATCAATCGCGCATTGATCTCTAACTGTCAATCTAGCTGTATATACACCCACTTTATCAATTATCAACGAAGCTTTCGGTTCTGTCGAAGTGAAACCTACGTCAAACACTTCCCATTGATAATTTAGAGTGTTTCCGTTCGGGTCAAACGAATTTGTACCATCGAGCAGTATAGGTTCACCCTCGTTTACGGTAATGTCCGGTCCCGCTATGGCCGCGGGAGCGTCATTTAGGACACAAGGGTTAACACCTCCACCGCCTTTAACCGTTATAAGAAGTTCATCGGAAGACGAGCTACAAGAATCTTCGACATTGAGTTTCGCCAAGTATTGACCCGGAGTCCCTATTGAAGAGCTTGTGATTTTGTCGTTTGATTTGAAATTTACTGCGTCAATCGACCATTTATACTTTAGATCATCCGGTGAAACCTCTGAATCCGTGGTTCCGGACGCGTCAAGCACAAATGTCTCTCCGGGATTTACCGTGATGTCGGATCCGGCGACAGCGATCGGCGGAACATCATCTCCTTGACAACCTCCCGGAACTTTCGGAACCGATACGATTACAATGTCGTCAGTGTCTTCCGCGCAACCGTCCGATACGGTCAATACCGCCGTGTAGGTTCCGGATTGGTTAAATTGAGTCGTTACATTGTCTCCGGTATAATTGAGTCCAAGTTCCGGAATTGTCCAGTTATAAGTCAAAGAATCATTATCTGCGTCATATGAACCGCTTCCATCAAATGTAACGTAATCCCCCTGAGTTATGCTCATGCTTTCTCTCGCGACAGCGATCGGAGCTGTGTTTCCTTCACATGATACGACTCGAGGTTCAACCGTTATTTGCGTTTCGGTGGTGGCGCTCGTGCACTGATCGTAAACGGTCAAGGTCACAGTGTACACACCGTCCGAGGTTGGAGAAAATTCGAATTCCTCATCGGTCGATATCACATTCCCGTCAATTCTCCATTCGTATGTGAGCTGATCGGCATCACTGTCCGTGGAACCCGAAGCGCTGAAATTCACGCTTTCACCGAATTTTATTATTGAATCGGTTGGAGTGATTTCCGGAATCGGAGCGTTGTTGCCCGCGCACGGATTCGAACCTCCGGATTTTACATCGATAATAACACTGTCAACGTCAGCGGAACAACCGTCTTTAACAGTCAAGAAAGCTTCATAAGTCCCTGTATTTTCAAACGTAACATTTGCCGTTACGGTGTCAAAAGTAAGTCCGAGAGATGGAATACTCCACTCATAAGTAAGGTTATCCGAATCAGCGTCGGAAGAGCTCGAGCCGTCAAGAGTTACCGTTTCACCCTTCATGATAACCTTGTCTTCTCCGGCGTCAGCGCTCGGCTTCGTGTTTCCCGCGCATTGATCCGGCGGGTTCACTATGGGAGTGTACTCATCATCGCATATCCAAGAATTCTCATCGTCTTTATCGCCAAGCTCGGAAGCCCAAGCGCACGCTTTGTTGTAGATATCGGGATCTTCGGAAGTTATATCGTTATCGGTCACAACCTCGACGACGACTTCGTTGCTCTCTCCCGGTTCCATTGTCCCAAAATTCCAAACATTATCTCCATCGTAAGGAGTCGGATTGGAAGATACGAATGTGGTTCTGCTATCGTAAAATTCACGAAGCTCCACTCCCCCTCCGGTACAGTTGGCTGAACCGACGTTTTCGAGGTTTATCGTGTATGTGATGGTGTCGCCGGCATAAACATAAGGAACGTCATCTGTCTTTGTAATCTTCAAATCACAAACTCCGCCACCATCAACAACGTCAACAACCATTGTCGATGTGTCGCTTGCGCAACCGTCGGATACGGTAAGCGTGACCGTGTATTCTCCGGTTTCTTGAGGAGTGATTGTAAAAGTTTCTTCCGATGACACCGTTTCACCGTTTATTTTCCACTCATAGGTAAGATTATCCGAATCAGCGTCGGAAGAGCTCGAACCGTCAAGAGTTACCGTTTCACCAAGAGTCACGGAGTTTCCGACACCGCTTATGACAGCTTTCGGAGATTCATTGTTCAAACACGGATTAGGCGCGCTTTCTTCATAGAAAGCAATGGTTTCAACGTCGTTGTAAGGATTAACATTATAATCCGCTTGTTCAACGGCGCATGTTTCCGTATCGATTTTGAACAATACATTGCTTCCGTGTCTTGCTCCTATCAAATCCCCGTTAATATTGAATTCAAGAGCTTCAACCGGAGCCGGAAGCCCGGAACATACAGGTGTTGCGACATTTGCGTTCGGGTCAAATTTTATCAATTTGTCGGCGTTTACTCCGTATAGGTATTCTCCGTTCATGTCCCAAGCTATACCTTCCCAGTTATCGCCTATACCGGGCCCAGACACTTGCCATACAAGAGTAGCATCTCCAGTGGACAAATCCACATTCACCAAACCGCGATCTTCTTGGAATCCCCACAATGTTCCATCGGGGTTAAACGAAGCGGACACTATCTCATCGCTCACGGCTCCCGAATTTCCAATCAAAGTAAGGTCGCCCGTTTCGGTATTCACCGTATAAACATTACCTCCGAGGTTTCCTCCGTTACCGGAAATTGCGTACAAAACTCCTGTGGAAGGATGAAAATCGGACGCTTCTATATCGTAATACTTAAGATTCCCACCCAAAGGACTCGGAGAATTTACGGACGTGTCCAGGGTGAAAAATTGACTGTCAGCTCCTCCCGTATCTTGAACTCCGTACAAGACCTCAACGTCGGAATTATCCGATGCCGCTTGACCGTTTTTTAATACGGAAGGCGCTATTACCAAGGTTATTATTAAAAGACCTACCGCAAAAGACGATATCATCGCCATTTTGCTTGCGCGATACGCTCGCGCCCATTCGCGCATTTTTTTATCAAAACGCGATTCTCGACGAACGAGATTGAATTTAATTGACTTTTTCATATATGCGATTACTCTCCTCACGAATCGGCATGGAAATTTCGTTTAAGGATATGTTAATTAATTAATAATTTGGCTACTCGCGACTATAAGACGATAATCGCGAGACAGTCAAATTATTATATGTTTTATCTTAAAGGTTCTCCGACTCTGTATGAACTTAAATGTTTTGAATTGACTTGCACTATATCGCCCTTGTCCAAATTGTATCTCTCGAAAGCTCCGCTATCCACTATTCTTCGAATCACTCCGTTGTGCAAATAATATACGGAATCGTCTTTGTCGCTTGTTATCAGTTTCGCGTATTTGTAAGAATTTATGTCTTGCTCGTTTACTTCTACTATGTCCGACCAATTGTTTGACGGATACGATTTGAACACATCCGCATTCGGTATCGCTATTTTAATATTTCTGTCCGGGTAAACATAGAATACCGTAGGGTTGCTTGAAGATTTCAATAATCTTGCTTCGGGGTATTTTTCAAGTTCTGAAGGATGAATGATTCGAACATCGTCCCATGAATATCCATAGCTTTCAAAACTTTCGGGACTGGTTATTCTATGGCGTTTTCCATTTATTATCGTATAAACAAACGCGCTATGAATCGGTTTGTACAAAGCCTTGCCGGGCTCCGGCTTTACCGGAGTGAACGAATCCGGAACGGTCGGATTTTCGGATTCTGTTTTTGCTCCTAAAACTCGCGGTTTGTTTTTCTTTTTCGGATTATCTGAAGATTTTATCGTCATTTTCTGTTGAGGGGCTATTTGGTTTTGCTTCGGAGCGTAATCCGAAGCGTCCGAACTTCCTTTTGTCATGAATGTATATGAAAATTCTTTTGAAGGAGCGACGCCCGACTGTCCGAATATATCTTTTATCATTATCCTATAATAGTACTGGGTTCCGGGCTTGAGTCCCGATATTTCCACCGACTGATTCCTTCGCATAACCCGAACGGATACTCGTTTGTTAAGTTTTTCCGGACTGCTACCATATAAGACGCTACCTGTAGCCGGTCTTGATGTTGACCAAGAAATTGTCGCGGTACTCTCTCCAATCCCGGGGTCAGATTTCGCCAGAGGACTTATTTCCAGGAATCTTGGCGGAGACTTGTCTATTTCTTTTGAAAAATACGTTTTAAACGAACGAGGAATCGTAACTGATTCGTTGCCGGACTTGTCTGTCGATCTTATTCGAAAAGAATACGAAGTATCCTCTTTGAGTCCGGTTATTTTCATACCGTGTTCTTCCATCAATCTGCTTTCGGACACTCGCCTTTCGCCCACTCTCTTTGTTCCGTATTCGATTTTGTCTCTTGTGGGCTCATCGGTTTTCCACGTTATGAACACAACGCTCGACCCCACATACTCGATTCTCACATCGCTTATCTTCGGGGCTTGCTTGTCAATTCTTTTTCCTGTTTTAAATTTGTTGTTCAAAGATTCCACTCTTTGCGTGTCGGTTTCGGAAATCACGCGATAGTAATACCAAGTTTCGGGGCGAAGATTCGCAAGCTCTATTCTGTGTGATTGTTCGTTTTTGTTTACGCAAGTCTTGAATTCATAATTCTTGTTCTGCCCGAATTCTACACATGCCGTCGCGTTTTTATTGGTAGTCCATGATATGACCGCATCCGTTCCGGTAACGCTTATGTCCATGCTTTTAATGCGAAGAGATGACACCGCAAAAGCAATTCCGGGCTGAATGCCCAAAAGCATCACGGACAGAAATATGGCGGTAAATTTGAGTATATATTCTCTCATAAGAATTTAATTCTTTATCATGGCTTTGACGGGTCATTTAACCATATTAACTTGAATTTGTCAAGCACATGTCTTGGAATACACTTAAAATCCGTAAAAAACGGCTAATTTAAGCGATTGTATGCAGTTTTGATGAAAAATATGCTATACTGTCTCCATTAAAAAACAAGGCAGGGTTTATTTTATGCATCTATGAAAAAAACAGACGAAAACAGAATCATCGTACTGACAAGCGGAGGATTTGACCCGTTGCACATCGGGCATGTTAGGCTTTTTAAAGAAGCGAAAGAACTAGGAGACCATCTCATCGTTCTGATAAACAACGATAATTGGCTCATGCTCAAAAAAGGTTTTGTATTTATGCCACAAGAGGAGAGAAAAGAAATAATAGAATCCATAAAATGGGTTGATGAAGTGCGGTTTACAACTCACGAACCCGGGACTCAAGACATAAGCATTTGCAAGGATTTAAAATCGATAAAACCGGATATCTTCGCAAAGGGAGGAGACAGACATGACGGAAATATTCCCGAAACTCCGGTAATAGAAGAACTCAAAATCAAAGTCGTGAACAACGTGGGCGGAGGAAAGATTCAATCAAGCTCGTGGCTGGTCGATAGGCTTCAAAAATAAAATCTAACACAAAAGTGCTCTCACCTATCGGAGAGAGCTCTTTTTTGTATGTAACATGCGATAAAGATTATCTCAGAGACCGAAACCGGTTATTCCTCGTCATATCTCCGAATATTCTGTCTGAAATTTTTCTTATATTTTCACTTGTTTCTTCCATCATATCCGAGATTCCAAAATCATCGGGTTCTGAAACCGGACTCGGCGGAAAACCACTTTCCGTTTCCGGATTATATTCAGTTTCCGATACCGCGTCGGAGTTATTTGTGTTCACCGTCGGCTGTTCCAAGCTAAAATTCTCTTCATCATTGCTATTTGAAGAAAACGGACCGGCGACGGGAGGAGCTTGGCGTCTGCCAATGAAAGGATTGAGGTTAATATTCATGTCATTTGATATTTTATCGTAAAGCGTCGCATTGCCGAAATTGACATTGTCCGCAACTTCATCGCTTTCAATGGTTAATCTGTGTGTACTCGACGAAGGATTGACCGGAATCCAACCGTTTTGCAAGATTTCCTGAACGATATAGTCACCGGGAGCTAGGTCTGTGAATCCGTATCGCCCTCTGCGATTCGTTATGTCCTCGAGTGTTTCGCCGGTTTGAAGATTTATAAGCCGAATAGTCCATCCCGAAAGCCAAGGCTCTCTCCTGTCACGTCGTCCGTTGAGGTTTTTGTCTCTGTATTTGCGACCCTTTATAGTCGCAAATTGGTAATTTCCGAAGTTGAACGAGTCCATGGTTTCATCGCTTTTCGGTTCTATAGTGTAAGAATATCCATAAATCGGACCAGGCTGAGATTGTCCCCACCCGTTTCTTGTCTCTTCGGTCAACAAATATTCTCCGGGACCCAAGTCTTCAAAAACATACTTTCCGTTTATATCGGTTATCGCCGTCATTGAAATTCCTTCACTCTCTATCGTTATCTCCCAACCTTCCAAAGGCGACTCTCCGAAATCGAAAACTCCGTTTCCATTCATGTCTTCGTACTTTATTCCGCTTATTTGAGCGTTTTTAAAATTCCCAAAATCAACGTCCGTCACATCTTCTCCGGGTGACAAATCCACAAAATACTTGTTCGGATTCAAAGGATATGTTTGCGTCCATCCGTCCCGCTGTTTTTCCCAAACACGGTATGAACCGCTTACGATATCCGTAAATTCGTATTCTCCGTTTTCGTCCGTAACGGTCCTGATAACCTCTCCCGTGTCAATGTTTTTCAGACGTATCACCCAGCCCTCGATTCCGGGTTCGGAGTTTTCAGGGTTTTCCGTGTCTATGTCTCGAATACCGTTGCCGTTAACGTCTTCAAACTTCATTCCCGATATACTTCCCGGACATTCGCCAATCCACGGCTCAAAATCTATATTATCACTCACCTGATTGCCAAGACCGTCCGGATTGAGCGATGCGTGGTACGGACCTTTGCAATCGCCCCAGTCGTTGTATTCGGCGTTGAACGGAGTATTGCTCCACGCTCCAAATCCGTTTGATATTATAAGATTGTTTCGCGCTTCAACTTCCGGCAATTCTCCTCCTGATACATAATCTCGAATCAATATTCCAAAATCATGTCCTTCTATGAAATTATCTTCAATAACTCCTTCCGTCGCCACTTCGATGAACCCAAAATAATCCGCCCACTGATCCGAGTCCCAAACGGATATGCCCACACCAGATGTTCCGGTGACTTGATTGTTTCGTATGTTCACATTATCAGCGCCGACTGACCATATATTGAATTGATTCCCGGAAACCGTGTTATCGATTATCTCAACGGAATCACCGGAAAAATACAGCAAAACACCGGTCGCGCTATCGGCGACAAAAGACGAAGTCGGGTCATCCAAACATCCGGCGCTCGCATTATCACATATATTGTCTGTTATTGTATTGCCGATTACGGAACCGGTGGCACCTCTGCTGATTTGTATTCCGTTTTGCGCAACCTGACTCGGTCCGCCTCCGATTATCGTATTTCCTTCCACCAAGGCTCCGGATGCGATTCCGTCGACAACGATTCCTCCTTTTCCGTAACCGCTTATTGTGTTGTTCCTGATTGTAGCCGATCCAAATGTCGAATTAGCGTCGCGACCAACCAGAATTCCTATGTTATTTCCACCGCTTCCTATGGATTTTATTTCATTATCGTAAAAACCGAGTTCCGCTCCATCCTGAACATAAATTCCGGTGTCCAATCCGGAGCCGTTGCCTTCAAATGTAAATCCGGATATTTCAACACCGACAGCTCCCGATACGGTAATTAAATTCTTAGACCCGAAAGTGTCATCGCTTAAGACGCTTGGCTGTTTCAGGGTCGTCGCATTGGCTCCTTCTCCGAAAAGCCTCAGATTATCTTTGGTTATCAAAAGCTGTTCTTCGTAAGTTCCGGCGCCAACATTTACGGTGCTTCCCGGGACGGCGTCAATGCCTCTTTGTATGCTCGGCGCAAATGTTCCGAAAATCGGAGCAAAACTGTTCGGAGTCACATACACCGTATCGCTTTCCCAAGAGACCAATCCGAACAAAGGAGAATCAACGGCGTGCAATACTCTGTCTTCTATGTCAAAACCGCTTACCGCTCCGACGAACGTAGATCCGAGAGCGTCAATGTCAGCCGATTGAGAGTTTGCGATGTCTTGCGTTGAGTTGTTTTCGAATTTAGTATTGCCCAAATTCAGAGTCGAGCCCGACGGACCATATACGGACCCGCCATCTCCTTCCACGTACAGACCGATTGGATTGCCTTTAATCGTATTATTTCCCAAAAACCTGATTCCTGTTATGTCTCCCTGTCCCGTACCGCCTCCGTTTGTGTAAAACGCAATTCCAGCCCATCCCGGGGATTTTCCGTTGTTTTCAACTCTTAAGTTTTTTATGGTCAAATCATAAGTCGGAATATCCGCAGAGTTATACCGTGAGGTTACCGCCAATCCGTTTTTGCTGTAATTTTTTATTACCGTGTTGAATATTGACGCGTCTTGCACGGAATTCAAATCAAGGCCCGTGATGTACCCGTTGGACTTTCCATTACCGATAATCCTGAGTTTGTTTGTTTTGAACCCGGATACGTGCGAGACTTTTATCTGAAATCGATTATAGTCCTCGTTGTCCGCCGATGAATTCTTCACCGTCATGTTCTTCAACAAAACATTATTCGCATTAACGGCTATACCATAAGTGTCCGAGCCGGACATTGGAGTGTTTATTATAACTTTTTTCCTGTTCGTTCCGATAAGTTTAATTCCTTCCGTATTTATGTTTAGATTTTCATTGTATGTTCCGTCGCAAATAGTTATAACCGAATCAACACCCGCAACATCTATCGCAGATTGAACGTCTCCAAACAAAGCGTTCGGGCACTCCGCAAAATCATCATCAACGAATATGTTAACGGCGGTCGCGGAGCCCGTTCCAGTCCATGTGCCCGAATCCCATGTCCCGGACATTAAAGTACCGTTCGGGCTTATCGTACCGGTCGCGTCAAAAGTGTACCCTGCGCTTGTTCCGGTATAGACAACGGTAAAGTCGATATTGTCACCGTCAACAACCCCATTCACGTCCCATGTATATGAATTGTCGGCGTCATAAGTTCCGGTGCCGGAAAATTCACCGGTTGCGACATCAAAAGAAGTAACAGTCATCGTGTGATTGTAAGGAGTTCCGCTAACGTCAAATTCCAAAGACCATACGCCCGTCGGGTCCCATCCGGGAATCGTGACTTTTTCGAACCTAACGGCGTCAGCCATGACATATTCATCGGCATCGTTGCTCAACTCGACACTTCCCGACATGCCCGCCGAAAAATCAAAAGTACCAAGAAAATACCAGTCAGACCATTGTTTATATCCTCCTACGGTGATTTGATCGGACAGAAGCTCTTGATTCACGTAAAAAATTTGACTTCCACCGTCATAATTAACCGTATAAGGCGCGTCGGTCGCCCTGTTTGACAATGTGGTCCAGCTCACATATACGTTGTATTGCCCATCGGACGGTAAATTCGGTGTCCATGTCGCAGTCTCGGAACCCGAACCGGACGGAGCATAACTGATATCCCCCAAATACGCCGTAGTCGCGCTACCGTTATACGTCCATGAAGTATCGGTGTATCCCGAATCCCCGTTATCGACAATAATATCGGAAGACGCAAAAACATCCACCGCTCCAAACAATAGCGCGATGGAAAAAAACAAGATAAAAATTCTTTTCATATGGCTCGATTTAATTTGACAATCTCAAAGTCTGTCCAAAAAGTCTCTCACGGCATAAAAATGTTATTTTTTATCTCGCAAGGACTTTTATGTCAGTCTCTTATAGATTAGTATAGCACGATACGGTAAATTTGCGGACTGTCATATTCGGATAAACCGTAAACAAAGATTTTTACCGAGGATAAAAAGGATGCCTCACCTCTGTGTCATTTGACGCATTTGTTTGCATTTCAATAAACTCAAAAAAACGGAAGCGTCAGACAACACAGAGGTGAAGACTTTTTCCTTTAAAGTACGAGTGCCTGCGCGCATATAATCTGTGTGAGGCACGACTGGGGACGTGATCAAGATAGATCACACTTTTTGCTCCCTATCGATGTTAATAGAGAGCAAATGTGTGTGAGCACCTTATTCGAATTTGCGAGTACGTCTGATGTTTTTTTGTTGCTTTTCTCTGTACGAAACATATCCGGCGAAAAGCACCATTATAATCAGCAACCAAAACAACCAACCTCTCAAAACCCCGACATACAATGATATCGATGAACCTTTCGACGCGCTTGATACCGGCTCTCCAAACTGCAAGAAGTTCGGATATACGTTATATGCAAGCTCGTTGTTGTTGTTAAGAGCGGTGTTGTAAGCCTCTTGATACTCCTCGGGAACCTCGGCGGCATAAACGGTGGACGCTCCGACGACCCCCCTGTCTATGCTAAGACTGGACGCGACTTGTTGCCCTATGGAACTTTCAAGGTTGGCGATATCCTCGTCTCCCAAGACTATTTTCGAAGACACGGCGCCTTCCTCGGAATTTTCTCCCTTGAATTCCTCCGCGCTCTCTCCGTCAACCATGCCTTCAAATGAGTTTATAACACCAAATTCAATCGGACCCGCTCCGCCTGACGATGCACTCGTATTCGCATTTGAACCGTTATTTAAGCTTTCGGATTCGGTGGAATTTGAACTCCCGCCTAACGAACCTCCACCACCGGAAGAAGCCGAATCGTACGGACCGGAGTCAAGAGGCAATGCCGGATTGTCAACAACTATTGTCACTGAAGAATCGTTGGACCTGATTGGTTCGTTTCCCTTTCCGAAACCGGAAGCGTACGCGGTGTTCGTATATTCTCCGGAAGGCATATCTTCCGGTATGGTTATGTCGTACTCAATAACCACTTCTTCCAAAGAATTAACCACTCCCAAATCCCAAGAATCGTTAACGTTCACATAATCGCTCACCATCGCGTCATAAGCGAATACTCCAGATACCGAATTTTGTCCCGGATTTTGAACAACTATAGTATAAGTTACGGTATCACCCGGAGATACGGGTCCCGTGACATTCGCCGTTTTTATAACTTCAAGGTCGCCTTCTATCACATTACCTCCTCCACCCAAGGAAGCTCCTCCGCCATTGCCGTTTTGGTTTCCGGAATCGCCGGAGTCGTTGCCAGAGTTTCCAGAGTCGTTTCCCTGATCTCCGGAAGTGTTTTGATTGTCATCACCTGTTGTTTGCGAATCATCAATCGTGTCACCTTGATTATCGTCCGTATTCGGGTTTTCTTGAGAGTTGTCCGCGCCTTCATCGCCGGTGTCGAGTGACGTATCTCCCTCGCCGGTCGGGTCTTCACCTCCGACCGTAACATTGAATCTATGCGTCTTTCTGTCATTTCGTTCTATACTGTCATTTCTCGCGAGACGACCTCTCGTTTCTATGGTAAATGTTCCCGGACGCAAATTGTCTCTAAGTCTGAATACGGGCCTGAATCTAACATTTTCCGCGGAATCAACAGCTGGAACACTCCAGGTTATGGTAGAACCGTCAACATTTCCGCCGTCTGACGATATCAATTCCAGTTCATCTTCCGGAAAGTCAAAATACATGGAAGTTTCTTCAACGGGCTCCGTTCCTGTATTTGACGCGACAACATCATATTCCACTTGGTCGCCCGGTTCAAAATCATCGTTTTCCGATACCAATTCTATATCAACGCTCAAATCCTCAACTTCATTGTAAGCTATGTTGCCCTTCCAATCACCCAATACCTTAAGAGACAATATCAAGCCTTTGGAAAACGAGAAAGTATTATTCAAATAATTGCTAAACGTGGTAGCTATATCGATATCACCGGTATCGAACCTTAAACTGTCTCCTTTATACGCCACGACCTCATTGTTTCCGGTGTCCGCGGTCAAAGTGGCGACATTGGCTATTATTCCGTCTTTCTTTGTATTTACGGTCACTGATTTGCTTATCTCGGAATTAGCCAAAGCTATCGTATCATCGGAATTTATTATTTCATTGCTCGCTACGGACGATGACGGCGCCGATGGTTTTATCGCGTCCGCTTCCGATGCGACCATGAAGTTATTGTCTTCTCCTTGAACGCGCGCCCCATCTGCGCCGACCAATTCTCCGTCCCATTCACCGAAAATCTGGTAAAACGCCTGAGAAAAAGCGGTTCCTATTACATTGCGATTGGCAAGTGTCATGAAACTCGACAATACGTCTATGTCTCCGGTATTGTCCGTTATTTTTTCCGCGTCTTTGTCAAAAAGCGCTCTGTTGTTTCCGGTATTCGCGTCAACTTTAATGTCATGAACAACTCCTCCAACATTTTCACTCACGATTTCCAAGTCCGATTGAGCGACCGCTATCGATTCCGTGATTAGGTCGTCCGAGCCCGAAAGATTGCTTGATGATGATGCTACCGCTCCTCTCGGATTTGGTACTTGTGACGCGAACATGTCGGCATCGGGAACAATCAGATTACCAAGCCATTCATCTGCGTTTATGACAACTTCTATTATTCCGACTTTGGATTGGAAAAGTGTCGTGTTAAGGAAGTTCACCACCATGTTGGTGAGTTTCGCGTTTTCAGTCGTTATGAAAGAGTCTTTTGCTTTGTATCCGGCCCTGAATTTGTTTTGACCGGAAATAACCCCCAGCTTTTGGTCATTGTATATGTATCCCTCTTTTTCATCGTCAATGTTTATATCCAATCCAACCGCGGATTCGGAACTCAAAACCGTATCATCGTCTCCGGCGCTTGAATTTGAAGCATTTGAAGTTATAACTCCGTCTCCGTCCAAATTCATTCCGAACGCTTCGAATAATAACTTCAATATGTTTACGTTTCCTTCATACCTTCCATTTTCATCTCCGAAAATATTGAGAGTTAAAGGTAAAAATCCGGCGTCTTCTCCATAAGTGGTGGTGTTTGCTATATTAAGCATGCTTGCTCTCAACGTCGGTTTACCCGCCACGATAGAGCTGTCCTTCAATCTGTCTCTGGCTCGAATTTCGTTTTTCCCGGTAACGGCAACCAGGTCTTGCACGTTGGTAATAAACGCTTTGTCCTTTTGGATAACCGACAGTTTTCTGACATTGTTGCCGTCCGCGGTCACTATAACATCATCGTTACCGCTTGAATTATTCGCCCCGATTGTTTTTTCGGTCCAGTTCGTTCCTCCACCGTATATAACCTGATAAGCGGTGACATTCGCGCTTGTCGAATCTTCCGCCGTAATGTCCGCGTTTCCGGTTTTGATATTCGCTTCCAATACGTCTTTTTCGGATTCAACCAAATTCTCACCGGATGAAGCGGATCCCTCAGTCACATTGACTTGATCCGCGTAATTCTCGTTTTCTATGACTGTGCCGTCTTCCGACGAGTCTTCATTGTTTATTATTACATCGTCATTGCCCGTGACGTTGTTTTCGGTTCTGGCGCCTACAGCCTCACCTTCATCTTCCGGTTCTTCGTATTCCGTGCTCGTTGAAGTGGTGTTACCGGAAGTGTTTCCGGTTATGACCTCTTGTTCGTCCCAACGATTTTCTCTGTATTCCAAAATTTCCTCAAATGTTGCGGGAATATCCTTTATTATGTCATCAAAACGCCCCTTTTCATCTTCCGCTTCTTCCGGAAACGCCACTCCGCCACCACCGGCGGAACCCCCTCCGCCACCGGTTATAACGGGAGCTGAATTATTGGCGTTCTCATCAATGGACGGAGAATTCGGTTCCGTTATTTGATCGACTATTTCATCGGAAGCGTTTTCAGTCTCTTCGTCTATTATTTCATCTATGTTATCAAGCGGGTCGTTTATTGCTCCGCTTGAATCACCTGACATTATCTCGTCTATTATTTCATCCACTATGCTGTTATCGTCGTCTTCTTCGGTGGCGCCAAAATCCTCGGAATCATCGACAAACCCCGAATCTCCGGAATCTTCCAAAGCCACGGATTCGTCGTCAATTGCCACGTCGCCTTCTTCTCCGGGCTGTTCCGTTGCATTGTTTTCTTCCGCGCTCGTCTCGGAATCGTCAAGTTGACCCGAATCGGTTTCAGTGTCCGAGTCATCATCGTCCTGCGGTAGCAAAGCGAACAATTCATCTGCATTTGCAATCGGATCGCTTGAAAGCTCCGAAACGGATTCGATTGTCTGTGTCGCTTCTTCCTGACTCTCCTCAATCGAATTCGCGTCTTCAACGGCGAAAACCAAAAGAGCTGGCGTGAACGTATACAAAGCAACGGCAAACACCACGACAAGCGTGGTAAACCGATGTAACATGGATGTGTTTTTTTTGGTGTTTATCATATTTACGTGCTCAGTGCTCCCGTCCTGATAACAGAACGGGAACGTCTGAACATGTAATAATGCTATTACATATCAGAACGACGAACTTCTCGGAAGTTTCGGAATTTTGATTCAGACAAAATGACACTGATGTCACCTGAAGCTTCTTCTCCGAGAGTGTCAGGCTCGTCGCCGTCTTCTTCTTCTACGTCTTCACCGGCAAGAAGAGTATCTCCGCCCGTGTTGACATTTACTTCAGCGTAATCTGATTCATTAACTTCAGAATAATCGTTGAGTACTTCCAAATCTTCGGCGTCGCTTTCTTGGTTGAAGATAGCGTCGTCGTTTCCGGTCAATGTCTGAGAGTTATCATCATCACCGTCGGAAGCGAGAGGATCTGTAGTGATCAAACTGCTGTTAATGTCGGAGTTGCGCGTAACGTTAAGGCTAACGTCGCCAGTTCCTTCTTGGTAGTTTTGTTCAACATCTCCACCCGCTACGGTAACTCTGTTACCGGTGTTGAGGTCGAAAATCAAAACACTTTCACCATTGTAAATGGCTGAGGTGTTAAGTCTGACGGTGCGAGATTTCCAGCTTCTTGCGTTGCTGATTGTGTCGTCATTGTCAGTCGCGGTAACTTGGTTACTTGCGAGAGCGCCACCACCTACGAGTGAAAGAGCGAGCGCGAACACTCCGATCATTGCAATTGCTTTTTTCATTTGTTTTCACCTCCTTTCTTGAGCGCACGTTGATAAATCAACGTGAAGATAAAGCACGAACCCATCAAAGGAAATATTTGTGAGGCCAGGAGCACGGCTCTGTGTCACGCAAGCGCGACTCGAGATATGCTAACCCCATGGGCCCATATCTTGGACGGATTCATACGATTTTTAAGGCTAGTCTTGTAACCGTTTGTATTCCTTCTTGGCATGCAAGAGAGGTAAACAAACGGTCGGCTCGACCTTACTAGCTCAAATCTGACATCCTGCCGTGTCAAACTTGAAACAGTAAGCATGCTTTAACGACTACATTCTTCTAATCGTCTCCGGTTAGGCTGGATCCTCCGACGCGAACGCCGGAGGGCGCAGGACCAGCCTAACCGGAAACGACTAATTTATGTGAACTATTTCAATGAACGCAAAAACGCAGGAAATTCACACCGTGTGCACTTATCCTGCGCTTTTGTACATTGTGTCATACATGATAATCCATCATGGAAAAACTATCGTATCACTATCATGTAAGGCTAATAAAAAACTCAGCTCGCAATAATAGTGGAGTTGAGCATGGTAAAATTGTAATTAAATATTTCCGCTTACTTATCTTAACTGATTTTGATTCAAGGTCAACCGCTTTCTGTTGAACAAACTTGTGGATAAACACGATATTTCTTATCTGAATCTAAACTTGACCGTATCTATCACCGATTCGAACCCTTCCTTCACCGCTTTCGTGACGGCGGTGTATGTTCCTCTGGCGAATTTACCCAA
The DNA here is from genome assembly GCA_015485695.1 of Patescibacteria group bacterium. Classification (GTDB taxonomy): domain Bacteria; phylum Patescibacteriota; class Patescibacteriia; order WFTA01; family S139-112; genus S139-113. Next base: position 29,085 of record WFTB01000002.1, read on the forward strand.
ATCCAACAACAATTCTCCGTCTTCATCGCTCACGCCTCCGCCTTCCGCCATAAGAGTATCCGACTCGTCATATATTCGTACGATGAATTCCACATTCGACAATGCGTTTTTATCGGCATCTTCCGCGGAGATTCCCAAAAACACCTTTTCCCAAAACACAAACCTGCTGTCTATTCGCCCCCACATGTTATATGTATTTGTTTTGAGGATTATTTCACTCAATGATTCTTCTTCGTCTTGGTTCGCGACGGAATCTTCGGGATTCGAATCGTTTTCACCGCTCAAACCGTCTTCCGTTTGGTCGTTTGTCGTTTGTTCGTCCGAGTCATTGGAAGAATCATTTGCGGAATCGCCTGAAGGTTCTTCATCAGTCGTGTTTTGGTCTTGCGTCGAATCGGGCATGTCGGATGAATAACTTTCCGAATCTTCGTTTGCGGGTTGCACCGTATCTTCGTCCGGTTGATTTATCTCTTCTTCGGTCTGCTCGGTGTTTGAAGACGAATAAAGCATGTTGTTCGCGTATTCAACCGCTTTGTCGGCTCGCAAAAGCCCCCAGCCGGTGTACTCATCCCATCCGGAATCTCCCAAGTCTTCCGCCGACTTCGTAAGCACTTCCATAATATCGTCAACGGACTCTATTCCCATGCTTTTTACCAGAGCCGCGACACCTGATACGTGAGGAGCCGCCATCGACGTTCCTTGGTAAAAATAGAATGAAGTTCTGCTGCGCAAAACGGTTCTGCCGAGTTGCTTCAGTGTTTCTTGAAGTATTCCATCGGGATAACCGTCCCTGTTTTTGTCGCTGTCAACATCTCCTCCCGGAGCCATTATATCGAGCTCCGGTCCGTAATTGGAATATTTGGCTCTTTGTTTGTCATAATCCACTCCTCCGACAGCCAATACATAGTCATCATAAGCCGCGGGATACATGACTTTTCCTCCTCCATCGTTTCCGGACGCGACGACAACCAAAACATTGTTCTCATAGGCGTAACGAACCGCGTCAAGCAATGCCTGCGAATACGCCGGTCCGCCCAAAGACAGATTTATTATATCGGCACCATTGTCAACCGCGAAGTAAATTCCGTCTATTATGTCCGCGTAAGTTCCGGACAAATCTCTGTTTAACACCTTTACCGGCATAATGCTTGCTCCGTACGCTATTCCCGCGGAGCCGTATTCATCATTTGTGGAAGCGGCGACCGTTCCGGCGACATGCGTTCCGTGCCCGTTGTCATCGTTCGGCCTTGAATCTTCGTTCACAAAATCATACCCTGGAACAAAGTTCGTATTTTTAAAGTCTTTAGCGCGAACATAGCCCGCGTAATTTTCATACGCCACTCCCGTGTCTATTATCGCGACCACAACATCCTTTCCGGTGGAATATTCCCACGCATCTTCCATTCCTATTATCGGAAAATTCCATTGAAAATCGTAATATGTGTCATTCGGCGCCGAAAAACCCTTGGCAACGTAATTCGGCTCGACGTATTCAATCATCGGATCCAGCATGAGGGCGCTCAGAACGCCTGTCAGGATTTCATCCGATTTCACGTCTCTCATCTCTCTGAACTCTCGCATGGAACGCAACCTGTCCATACTGACCGATACTCGAACTGCGCGATTTGCGGTCAAATCATCCGAATAAGGAGAGCCTAGAGCGTTTATAACATCAGACACTGCTTTTTCCGGAGCTCCGGGGGCGAATTTTATCAATAATTCGTTTTTGACATGAGGTTTATCAAGGTTAAAATCCCTTACTGTGAATTTTGGAATCGCGTTTCGAACCACATTCGCCCTATCTCTAAACGCGTCTCTCGAAGAATCACGAGCATAAGTCGGAAAAACCGGCAACAACGCCACCGATGCTATAATTATCAAATTCAAAAACACTCGTCTTTTCATGGCTCCAATAAGCTTAATATATATCTACACCTTAATACATATTTTGAAGGTGTCAATAACAAAATTTGACAAAACGGATAACTTATTACCGGATATTGTGGATAACATATTGCGCTTGATTGACCCGATACGATATTTGTGATATCCTATTATCGCTAAAGTTAGGCTTGATGGTTGTGTGAATCATCCGTTATTGCCTTACTTTAATTTATACAATCCCAATACATAATCCCGATTATATCGGGCTTATCTGTTATTTAGGAAAGGGGGTGAAATTCCATGACCGATGAACTCAACCAAGAAGCTACGGAAGAAGTAGCTACCGATGACGCCGCGACCGACGACGTTGCAACCGATGATATGGACGCAACAACCGACGAAGCACCTGCTGAAGAAGCCGGTGAAAACGCGGAAGAGGTACCTGCGGAATAATTATTCCAATAGCAAGTAGTCTTGAAAAGATTACCATTTCACAAAAACACCACGTTAAGCGTGGTGTTTTTGTTTGCAAATCTTATATTTAACCAACTCCCTACCCCGCGCACACCCAAAGACCCTTGACAACTCTCTCTCTCTGATTAGATGGAACGATACAATTCGTTCTTTTTTTAATAAAAAAGGAGGTTATTACGATGAGCAAAAAACAAGGTTTGGCTGTCGTTATCTTATTAGTTTTTTTAATTTTCTTAAACATTCAAAAAGCAGTTAATATTGTTGGGATTTATTATGCAGAATCGCCGACAAGCTCTTGGAAGGTAGTAAAGAAAACAATAAAAAGCTTTGAGGAGGATTGGGTAGTAGAATACATTTATAAAGACTCAACGTATTTTTTCAAAGTCTCGGTCGGATTTAACGACCGAGGTGCATTGAAATATGCATTGAATGCATACAATCTCAAGAAAGCGAGAGAATATATACCACCAACATACATTGTGGATGGTTTCATATGGTTTGAGGAGCCCAACTTGATATATATAGGAAACGGGACCTACACAGATGGATCTCCTTTCGTTCATCGATATCTCGATGATAAAATTTTTTCTAGAACAAACATACTAAGCAGGCCGGTTCCACCCGGCTTGCCGAGGTATATTCCAAGAAAAATATTGCATTAATAACAACACCACCAACAAAGAACAAGAGTTCTGGTTTGGGGGTTTTATTATGCGTGAAATTTTTTCAACCGTTGTTTCGTTTTTTAGACCGTGAGAGACTTTTTAGGCGATTTCCAATACCACTGCGTATTCCAAGAAAAATACGGAAATAATAGGCTGAGCGCGGATAACGCTTTGTCGCGAGTTACGTTTGTTGCTTTGGTCTCATGAGCGGGAAAATTTGAGTTTCGCGTACCGGCTTGTCGGCAAAAAAAGCGAACAAACGCTCCGAGAAACCAAGTCCCGTGGTCGGAGGCATGCCGTGTTTTAGCGCTTCAACAAAGTCATAATCATGCATTTGAGCTTCATCGTCCCCGGCGTCACGAAGCGCTTGTTGCACCTTGAACCGTTCTTCTTGGTCTATCGGGTCATTAAGCTCGGAATACCCGTTGCACACCTCGGAACCGGCGAGAATAAGTTGATAACGCTCAACATACCCGGGACGCTCTTTTGACTCTTTGGCGAGCGGAGAAACGCTTTTTGGAGGATATATCAAATACCCGGGACCTGAAATTTGTTTACGACAATACTTCCAAAGAGTGTCTATCGCTCGCGGAAGATTGTCAGTGTCTTCGCTTTCGATTTTTAGTTTTCGTAATTTGTTTTTAATATCATCGAGCGAAGCCGAGTCAATGTCTATTCCCGTGCGATTGAGGATTTCCTCTCGATAGTCGTATTTTTCCCACGGCTTGCTCAAATCCACATCATGTCCTTTTATCTTGAATACAAGAGTGCCGAATGTCTCCATGGCGACATATTTGATAAGCTCTTCAACCAGTTTCATTCCATCGTTCCAATCCGCGTATGCCCAATAGAATTCCATTTGAGTATAATCTTGCAAATGCTCCGGCGACATACCTTCGTTGCGAAACATGCGACCGATTTCGAAGGTTTTCTCATACCCCGCGACCATCAGACGCTTCTGCCAAAGCTCTCCCATAGAGATTCGCAAATACACGTCTATATCGAGCGCGTTGTGATGCGTGATAAACGGACGCGCGTCGGCTCCTCCCGGGGTGGTTTCCAAAACCGGAGTTTCGACTTCCAAAAATCCTTTATCCGCGAGGAATGAACGCGTCGCGTTCCAAAAACGAGCTTTTCGCACGAAGAGTTCTTTGGTCTCCGGATTTGTCAAAATGTCCAGATAGCGTTTTCTGAAACGGTCTTCTTCGTCTTTGAGCCCATGATGTTTGTCCGGTAGAGGGAGAAGGGCCTTGCTCAAAAGCGAGAACCTCGTAACACGAAGCGACGGTTCCCCGCGCTTGGTGGTAAACGGTGTTCCCGACACTTGAATAAAGTCTGCTACATCGAAAAATCTGTCAAATTCATCGTATGCGTTTTTAAGGTCGTCTTGCTTGAGATAAATCTGAATCCTTCCTCCCCCGTCTTCAACATGAGCGAATGTGGAACCGCCATGAGCTCTGATTGAGCGTATGCGCCCGACTATTGTTATTTCAATTTCCTCTTTTTCAAGAGCCTCAAAAGAATTCACAACATCTAAGATGGTGTGAGTCCTCTCGCTGTGCGACGGATACGGATTAATTCCTTTTTCTTTGAGCGCCGAGAGTTTGTCAAGACGCACGTCTTCTTCGGGTTTTGACTCTATGTTTTCGTTATTCATACTCGGTTCAGTATATATTTTTTCAAGACCTTGCGCAAGTTGAGCGCGGTTTATTGGCGCTTGTTTTTACCAACGCAAAAGCCTCTCGAGTGGGGTCGGGAGGGAGGAGAGAGATTTTGACCATGAACATGGTCACCTCCTGACCCCGATCGAGAGGCCTAACGGTCAAAATGATATCAAAAAAAGAACACCATGTCAAAAACAACGCGATATTGTTATCGAATATCCGTTATCTCCCATTCCACGATTCCTTTGGGAAGCTCAATTTTCACCAAATCGCCGACTTTACCCCCAAGCAAAGCCTTGCCGATTGGCGACTCGTTTGAAATTCGACCTTCCGCGGGACTTGCTTCATGAGACCCGACTATATGATATTCACGTTCTTTGTCGCTGTTTTTTTCTTTTATCGCAACTTTTGAACCCACAACGACGACTCCGGCCGAAGAAGAATCTTCGTCTATGATAATGGCGTTCTTCAAAACGGTTTCGAGTTCCAATATTCGCCCTTCATTGAACGCCTGAGCTTCTTTTGCCTCCGAGTATTCGGCGTTTTCGGACAAATCGCCAAGCTCTTTGGCTTGAGATATTCTCTCTGCTATTTCTTCTCTTTTTTCGGTTTTTAATTTTTCCAATTCTTCTTTAAGCTCTTCCAAGCCTGTTTTTGTGATGTATGTTTGCTTATCAGTCATATTATATAATCTGTCGTTATTCAAAATCGCTTCAGAGCGAATCATGAGTCATTTACGACGTTATTACGGATTCAAAAAAGTGAGAATTTCAATACGTAAGGCACATGATACATTCGAGCAAAAGATAAGTCAAGACACTGTACAGACACCGCGTGAACATCCTCGTGTTTCCTGTTGTAAACAGCAAATCACGATAGAATCCGGATCAAACACCGGAGACAAACAAAGGTATATGAATCGGTTTTTCGCGAATTATTCGGATCTTGTAAAATACCAGTTCATAACTTCTCTGAAAACGGGAGTCGCGGACATTCCTCCGCTTATTCCGTTCTCCACCAAGACCACCAACACTATTTCCGGATTTTCGTATGGCGCGAATCCGGCAAACCATGCATGCGGTTCCTTGTCGCCACCAACTTGAGCGGTTCCCGTCTTGCCCGCGGAAGTCACCGGCAAGGTCAACAGGCTTCTTGCCGAACCGTAAAGCACGGTATCCCGAAGTCCTCTTCTGACCGCGTTTATGTTTTTTCGACTTGCGACTTTTTCGTTTATTTTTTCCGGAAAATACTCATATACGCTCTCGCCCATTGAATTTGTCACGCTTTTAACTATTTGAGGCTTGTAAAGCGTTCCTCCATTTGCAAACACGGACATCATGTTTGCCAATTGAATGGGCGTCACCAAAATATCTCCCTGCCCTATCGCCAAGTGGTATGTGTCGCCGACATACCATGATTCTCCTTTGGTTTCTTTTTTCCATTGTTTGGTCGGCAAAAACCCGCTTCTTTCTCCAGGTAAATCTATTCCCGTCGTTTGTCCGAATCCGAATCTTTTCGCGTAATCGTTTATCCGAGCGACCCCGAGCCCTTGGAAATCTTCAAACCCACCACCTATGTAATAATAATAAGTGTTAACGGATTCGGCTATGCTTTTCGCAAGGTCAGTCCAACCGTGTCCTCCCGCCTTCCAATCCGGAAAATACCAAGAAGACAATGTTATTCCCCCTCCGCTGAAAAATCTTGTTGAAGGAGTCACAATACCTTCGGCTAGAGCTCCGGTCGCGACAACCGGTTTAAAAGTCGATCCCGGAGGATATGTTCCGCTCAGTGTTCTGTTAAACAACGGCTGTCTATCGTCTTTTAAAAGAGAGCGTATCGCATCATTGTCTCTTGTTATGAAAACGTTATTGTCGTAAGTCGGAACGCTTACAAGAGCGAGTACCTCTCCGTTCATGGGATTTAATGCGACGGCCGCTCCCCGCCCGCCAACATCCGCCGCTTTTTCCTCCAAAACTTGAGTCAATTTATCTTGGAGTCGCGCGTCTATGCTCAAAATCAAATTATTGCCGGGAGTCAACGGATTTTTCGAAACCACTCTTTTTTCGTTTCCATGCACATCTATTTCCACATATGTTTGCTCGTCTCGACCTCGCAATGTTTTTTCGTATTTTTTTTCAAGTCCCATGCGACCTATTTGATCTCCGAAATAATACCCTTCTTGCTTCAACGCGTCCCATTCTTCTTCCTTTATCGCGCCCAAATAACCCAAAACCTGGGACAGTGATTCTCCTCCGATATAAGACCTTTTTATACCCTGGTCCAGCAAAATTCCGGGCAAATTCGGATTTAACTTTATTCCGAGCATTGTCTCGTGAGATATGTTTTCTTTTATGGTGATTATCGGTTTTTCGTATTTCCCGTCGATTATAACTTCTTTGATTCTCTCTCGAGCCGATTCATCATCTTCCGGAATCAGAGAAGAAAGCTCATTTGCGATTCTTTCAAGTTCCTCTCGATTCCCGGGTAAATTCGCGGTCACAATCTTCAAATCAAATCTCGGAGTATTTACAACCACGGGAGTCAAATATCTGTCATAAATCAAACCCCTTGGAGCTATCGTTCTTTCTATTTTTATGCGATTGCCTTCCGCCATGTTCGTGTATCTCTCGCTTTGAACAACTTGAAGTTGCGCGACCCTTCCGATAATCATGGCAACTATTAAAAAGGCGAAAACCGACAGCATTTTCACATAAGTCCCGTCCAGAGGAGAACCGACTATGGTTTCTTCATAATCTCCGGGAATATCCTCGCCTTCATGCATCCTGTAGCTGAAACCAGGCAAAGACCTGTCCTTTATCGAATTGTCATTATCGGAAATATGAAAAGGATTGTTCATGGTTAATTATTATTTGTTTATTCGTCCGGTCTGAGAATAATTAGAATAAGCAATTTGCGCAATTAGCAAAACGATAAACGTTATAACGATTTCAATCAAACGATAATGCCAAAAATTCGGTTGAAACACAAAAGACAGAGCCGGATCGATTGACGCGTATATTCTGTATATTGCGTTTGAGCCGATATAAAACGACGCAACCCCCAAAACGGACAAAAGAAGGGTTTGTATCAAGTCTTTATTGTCGTACCATTTCGCGACGGCCTGAGAGACGCCCATCGACAGTACCAATCCTACGGAAACCGCTCCGAAAACGGGAGAAACGGTTGTATCAATCACAAATCCGCCAACTATTGCCATGATACGCGATTGATACGGACGTTCAACTATCAAAAGTACGATTCCGGTCAAAAGCAAAATATTAATCATCTGCAAATTAAAAACCGGAAATACGGAAACCATGACAACGGCCTCAAAAAAAGCAACAGCGCTCCAAAAAAGATATGATTTCATATTATTACAATGACCTGTATATCACGTAAACGAAAAGTGTGGTATTTGGATCGGAATACGGCCGAACCGTCGCTTTTCGAAACAATTCGCCCGATTTTTCCGTTACCGACTCTATCTCGCCTATTACTATGTTCTCGGGAATGTTATTGATTCTTGATGTTACAATAATGTCTTTTTCCGCTATATCGATATCAAGAGGGACCAAATCAAGCTCCAAAGCCAAAGAAAAATCTCCTCTCAAAGTTCCTATCGGTTTTACATCGTCTTGGCGCTTAACCGCTATACCGAAGTCGGGATGCGTCATCAATCTTAATCTCGCGCTTGTTTTGTTCGCTCCGATTATGTCGCCCAACAATTCACCTTTTTCATTTGTTACCAAATCGCCTTTCGATATGCCGTCTTTTGACCCTTTGTTTATCAAAAAAACCGAAGATCCTGTCATGTCGTTTTGACCTATTATCCTTGCCAACACTCCGTCAAATCCGCTGTTTTTAACGTATTGCAACGCTTCTTTTAAACGCTCGTTTTCTACAACCATGGGACGAAGCTTGTTGATTGAACGCGTTAATTCTTCGTTTTCTTTTCTCAGTCGCTCATTCTCTTCGCGAAGAGATACGTCCGGAACAAACCGATTGGACAAATTCTTGATATTCGAACTTACCCCATAAAAAAAAGAATAAAAAGGCTTGATTGACGTTGATACGACTCTCTCCGCGGGTCGCAAGGCACCGATGCTCTTGAGAGCGATTATCAAAATCACGAGAAAAAACCCGAACAGAAATATTTTTCTATACGAAGGCATGCAAAATCAAATTAACTCAAATTCTCCGGAAGTATAAGTTCTTTCCATGTATCGAGGTCGTCAAGAATCATTCCGGTACCCAAGGCGACGGAAGTTAGAGGCTCATCAGCGACATTGACCGGCACTTGAGTTTCGTCCTCTATCAGAACGTCAAATCCTCTGAGCAAAGCACCTCCTCCGGTAAGCAATATACCTCTTTGATATATCTCGGACACAAGTTCGGGCGGGGTTTCTTCGATTACCATTTTGACGGCATCCACAATCTGCCGAATGGTTCTCGTGAGAGCTTCTCTGATTTGAGAGTCGGTCACGGTCACCTCTCTCGGAAGTCCGGTAACCAAGTCTCTTCCGCGCATTTTCGTTTCAAGGTCGTTTTCAAGCGGATATGCCGATCCCACTTTTATTTTTATTTCTTCGGCGGTGGTTTCTCCGAGCAACAAATTAAATTGGTCTCTCGCGTAAGATATAATCTGACTGTTCATTTCTTGTCCGGCGAATTTTAGAGATTTTGCGGTCACAACCCCGTTAAGAGAAATAACGGCTATGTCGGTTGTGCCTCCTCCAACATCGACAACCATGCTTGCGAGAGCTTCTTGTACTGGCAAACGCGCGCCAACCGCCGCCGCAACAGGTTCTTCCACCAAAAACACCTCCGAAGCTCCGGCGGAAAGCGCGGCGTCTTCCACGGCCTTGCGCTCCACCTCTGTCACTTGCAACGGTATTCCGATAGTGACGCGCGGACGCGACATAAAAGAAAACGATTCTTGGTGAACTTTGTCTATAAAATATTTTATCATTTTTTCAGTTACCTCGAAATCGGATATTACACCGCTTGAGAGAGGATGCATGGCGACAATATGCGGAGGTGTTTTGCCAAGCATTTTTTTCGCTTCTTCGCCGACCGCGAGGATATTGTCGGTACGAGTGTTTATCGCAACCACGGAAGGTTCGTTAATCACGATACCTCGGTCTTTAACATGGACCAGAGTATTCGCTGTGCCCAAGTCGATTCCTATGTCACGACTGAATTTTCCTGCAACTTTTTTGAACATGATTGTTGTGTAAATTTATAAAGTGTAAAACGCTCGCATGCGATTCAACAACTCACTCGCGTCAATAAGCTCAATGTCCGAATTTGAGCGTTCTTTCCATTCTATTTTTCCATCCGTTTTCTCGCTTATGACAAGCCTGACGCTTATTCCGATTAAATCGGCTTCGGCGAATTTCTCTCCGGCCCCTTTATCGCGATCGTCGTAGAGTACACTAAAACCACCTCCTTGTAAAGTTTCGTAAACCGCGTCGGCTTCGGTCGAATCTTGTTTCAAATTCAGCAAGTGAACATGATATGGGGTTACCGACTTCGGCCAGATTATCCCCTTATCATCGTGATGGATTTCAACAATACTTGCCATCAGCCTGCTTATGCCTATTCCGTAAGACGCCATGATGACCGGAATTTCCGCGCCTTTCGCGTCCGCATACTCAAATCCGAACGCCTTTGAAAACCTGTCTGACAATTTAAATATGTTACCAACCTCGATAGATGGTTTTTTAACCAAATCAGACGAATCACATTCCGGGCACTTTCGATTTACATCATCAATTATTTCGTCATTAACGGCTATGTGGCAATCATGGCAAACATGCACGGTATCCTCTCCGCTATCCGATATCGTCTGAAACTCATGTGAATATTTTGAAAAATCTCCACCGGACGCGTATGTCTTCATGGTATTTTCCGCGATAAAAACACGACCCCATATTTTTTCATAAGCATCCGTGACCGATATATAATATTCATCAAGGTCATCTTGAGACACATGAAACGAATACAAATCTTTCATTAAAAATTCTCTTCCACGCAAAAGACCGGACCTTGAACGAAGTTCATTTCTAAATTTATTTTGAATTTGATAAACGGCCATCGGAAAATCTTTGTAAGAAAATATATATTTTCTCGCCAACGGAGTTATCACTTCTTCGTGTGTCGGTCCCAAGACTATCTGTGTGTCTTTAGCCGTATCGAGTTTGAACAAAACATCAAACGAATCCCAACGATTTGTTTGAATCCAGTATTCCTTTGGATGCAAAGACGGCATGAGAAGCTCTTGAGCTCCTATAGAGTTCATTTCTTCGCGAACTATCTGTTCTATTTTTTTCAATACGCGAAACCCTAGAGGAAGATATGTGTAAACACCAGCCATTGTCTTATCGATAAACCCTCCTCTTATCAAGAATTGAGCATTTAACGACTCTTCGTCTTTCGGGACTTCTTTTAGGGCTCGTTTTGGAAATAATCGTGATTGTTTCATAAATTCAAAAAAACTGAAACGGCACGGATATAAAAACCGTGAGTTCAGTATAAAACGTATATTGAATATTGTCTATCGGAAAAAAATCAATTTAACGGATGATGCTATAACAACGACCGTTATCAACACCTTAACCCAAGTAGACCCGAAACGTGTCGCCCAATTCACACCTATGACCGAACCGATGATAAGTCCAGCGGTTACAGGGAAAAACACGACCCAATCAATGTCATTACTACTGAAAAAAACAATCGACGCTGATGCGGACATCATAAATCCAACAACGCGAGCGTTAGCCACATTCACAAGCATGTTCCATCCTCCTATCCAAGCAAACAAGAATATTGCGAATGTTCCGAATCCGGCTCCGTAAAACCCCCCGTATACACCGAGCAAAAAACCGGCAATCGCAAGTACCGGTCTTCTGATATTTTTGTTTTTAAATATCTTGTTTACTTTATATCCTCGCCCAAGTTTCGGAAGAGCGAAAAGAAGAACCAGCATAACTATAGCGACTATATACGATAAAATATTTAAATCAAGATTCACCGTGATATACGCGCCAAGCATTCCTCCAAGAGCTGACCATACCCCTGTCCATATTGCGGGTCTCCACTTTACGAATCCTTTTTTCCAAAACAACCCCGCGGTCGCAAGCTCTTGAACAAGAGCCCCGGCTCGCATTGTACCTATAGCAACATTTACCGGAATACCGAACAAAAGAAATGTCGGCACAAGCATAAGAGCCCCGCCTCCGGCAACCGAAGCATACACTCCGGTGGCGACTCCGACAGCAAACAATACAATTTGATACAACTCTCCCATGGTTAATATATAAACTTTAAAATATATTTTTGATGGCGTTTATTATTCCGAATGTTCCGATATCCTTGAAGGTAACGGCGAGCACCAACAACATCAGTAAAGAAAAACCGACCATGTTGGTATATTGCATTACTTTTCTGGATAGAGGGCGACCTCTCAATTTTTCGATAATTACAAATATCAATTGACCTCCGTCAAGAGCGGGAAAAGGCATTATGTTTATAATCGCGAGGTTAATCGAAAGAATCGCGGCAAATTGCAAAACCGCAAGCATACCGATATCAACAGCCTTTCCGGTCATGACGGCGATTCCTATCGGACCGGCTATGTCTTCTTCGACTTTGCCCGTGGATACCAATTTTTTCAAAATATCCCCGAGAGCCACCGTTATGTTGCGCGTCATGTATACCGACGATTTTGTTCCTTGCCAAATCGATTCAAAAAACCCATATTTTATGATTCCGGTTTCGGCGAGCGCGACCCCGAGAGCGACGGAATCTGTTTTGGGTAAGTATTCGGGCGTTATGTCAATCGTCATTGTTTTGCCGTCACGGCTTACCAAAATATTCACGGATTTGTCCGCGAACTCTCCGACAAAATCTTGCAACTCCCGTACCGATTCAAAGGACTGGTCCGGAGTGCCGACTATGTAATCCCCTTCTTTTATTCCTGAGCGTTCGGCTGGAGAACCGGGAAGAACCGACAATACCGTCAAGTTAACGTTATCAACTCTCGAGCGTTCTTCTTGGGATTCGACAACGGTCGGAAACCCTATACCAAACACTATGCTCATAAGAATGACCGCCAATACAAAATTCATGACAACGCCGGCGACAAGTATGGCGGCTCTCTTTCCCGGAGTCGCTTCCGAAAAACTGTCAGGACCCGTTTCCGCGTCATCTTCGCCTTTCATTCGAACAAAACCACCGATTGGCAACCAGCTTATCGAGAAAATCGTATTTGCATTATCTTCATCCTCTCCTTCTTTGGATCTGCCTTTCAAAATTTCCCATTTTTCCAACCCTTTAGCTCCAGTTTTGTGATTGTTTCTTTTTCTTATTCCAATCGCCCTCGGCGGCATACCTATCGAAAACTCTTTAACCGACACTCCGGATTTTCTCGCAACCCAAAAGTGTCCCAATTCATGGACAAACACAAGAGCGGTCAAGACCGCCAAAAAAGCAATAATTGTTATAAGCATATTATGGTTATTAAAGGAACATCCGAAAAATCCGCATATTCGCGAAAACTTTTTGAAATTTCAGACAATTTCATAAGTTAAGCGTTAATCTCCGATTCTTTCTTGTCTCCCATTTCTTTAACTTTGTCGTTATATTCGCGAATCATGGAATCCAAGTCCTCAATAAGATTAAAACGCTCGTCTTCACTTATGTTTTTGTCTTTTTCTTGCTTGATTATATCGTCTTTTATTTTTTCCCTTTGATTGCGAAGCGATATTCGAGCATCTTCCAATTTCGAATGCAAAACTCTGATTATTTTTTGTTTTATCTCATCGGTCATCAATGGCATGGTTATACGCAAACAAGACCCCTCATTCGCGATGCTAAGACCCAAGTCGGAAGCGTCGAGGGCTTTTTCTATCGGTTTCAACGTGGACTTATCCCACGGTTCAACTAGAAGCTGACGGGCTTCCGGAACCGATATGGACGCCAATTGTTGCAACGGCAATGCGTCCGATTCTTCATATGCCACAACCGAAATGTTTTCTATGAGAGCGGGGGTCGCTCTGTTGGTCCTCAAGCCGGCAAGCTCTCCGCTCAAATGTTCAATCACATTGTCAAACTTTGGTCTGTAGTCGTTTATATTCATAAAACTTTGCTTTGATTGGTCTTAAAAAAAATTTTTAACGTATCAAACGTCAAGTAATCGGCCAAACCCGAATTTTAAAGCGTATCAGGCTTCAAGGTTCGCAATCCAATCCTTTAGAGACTGCCTAAAAAGTCTCTTAGGAAAAAATCTTGCGAGCCTATCCTCCGAATCGCCTTTTTTTGATTTGCCTTACACCGAGATATATATTATCAGGGTTGAAAAAATCCACAAGCAAGGCGGTCGGATTTCTGGAGCTTGGGAGTTTTTTCACGCTCCAGTTTTTACCTCCGTCGAACGTGCGATTCAACAAATTTCCCGTCGTGTAGTAAATTTCGTCCGGATTGTTCGAATTCATCGCCAAATTACCTATCGATACCGAGCCTTCCGGAGTGACAAGATTTACGGGACTCCAAGTTCTTCCGGAGTCATTGGTCCACAACAAGCCAAAACGAGACGCGTAAAGCAATGACCCGTTTCTGGTTTCATCGTAAATCAAATCTTTGAATTCCATGCTTCCGGGATATTCTTTGGTATTGTAGAATTTGCTCAGATTTTTCCACTCATACCCTCCGTCGAATGACGCAACGATACCTCTTCTACTCGTACCTATGAAAATAACGTCCGAATCATACGGGCTCATGACTATTTTCCTGATATTGCCCCCAACATTCACTCTCCAGTGCCATGTCTTGCCACCGTCTATGCTTGCAATCACGTCGCCCGTATTCATCCCTGCGTAAACCTTAGACGAATCCAAAATATCCACCGCTATTTGACTTATAATTGCTCCTCGAGCTTCAACATATATCTCGCTCCAATTGGCTCCATCGTCTTCCGTTTTCAATATGCGGTTTCCTTTTGACACGAACATCGTATTTGTGTCGTTAGGATCCAGAGCAAGAGCGTAAACCGCCCCTCCAAGCAACTTGTCACTCCATTTGTCTCCTCCGTCAATGGTCGCATACACTCCAGCGTCGGTGCTGATGTATATGCGCCTCGAATCAGTCGGATGGAATTTCATTATATTGATATTCAGATTGTTTAATGTAATTTCTTTTTCACCTTTTTTACCTACAAAAGAACGTTGACTCCAAGTTTCTCCCCTGTCCCCGGAAAACCACACACCCCCATCGGCTACATTTTTGGAACCGCCGATAATGGAACAAGCCTGTCCCATCAAAAGAGGAACGAACAATATCGCGATTAGTTTTGCGAATTTGGTTTTAATCATATTCCGATAATCAAATTCTCAAGAACGAGCCTGGGGCCTGCGTTCTTTTTTAACGCCTCTTCGGACTCCATCAAGGAGCGCTGGAAATCAACCAAGGACAACATGTCCGCGCGGTTATTTTTCATCGAATCAATCAAGTCCGTATAAACAATAGTATCAGATACACCGACTTTCATCAATATCAAATCTCTTACGACTTGTTTCCATATTTTCAACAGCGAAAAAGCTCGCTTTGCGTTATTGACAGGCGATTCTCCTTTCGGGAATCTTGTATGTATATATTCCATTCGGTCAAGCAACGTTCCGGACAAAGACTCAAGAAAATCCCTTGCCTCGTCCGAACGAGCCTTTAGAAAATCAGAATCCTCCGCCAATCGCAATGCGACACCCGGAAGGTTCAAGCTCATTCGCGCGATAAGCGGAGAATCCTTATGTCCGATGTATTCTTTTATCGCTTTCTCTATAACATCCGTCGGCACGGGATGAAAAAAGATTTGCTGACAACGCGATTTCACGGTATCCGGCACAAGATACGACTTGTTTGCCGTCAACAGCAATAACGAATTTCCAGGAGGTTCTTCCAAAATCTTCAAAACCGCGTTGGATGCCGTCGAGGACAAAAGCTCAACATCCTCCAATATGGCTATTTTAAACTTTAATCTCGATGAAGTTTTGTGTAAAAATCGACGCAAATCTCGAATCTCATCTATTGAGATTTCTTTTTTATCCTCTTTCAAACTTATTCTGAGAATATCGATTATGGAACTATTTTCCGGACTATCTCCGATTATCTTTTTGACCAACCATTCTACGACTGCGGACTTGCCCACTCCTTCCGGTCCTTGAAACAAATACGCGTGAGACATTTTATTGTTTCGCAAGGCTTCATCAAAGTATTCGATTATATGCTCGTGTCCTATTATGTTCATGATCTTATTCTATCAACATGCCGAAAAGCGCGCAACGTCCGACTGGAAAAATGCGCGAAAAATCGAGAAGGTTATTCAGATTTCAAGTTAAGTTCGGTCGGGTTTTTCGCGTGGTTTTTCAAAAACGCTCGATACTCGAGTTTTCTGTACAAAATCGGAATGACAAACAATGTGAGAGTGGTAGCGAAAACGATTCCTATTGCGATGGCGATTGACAATCCTCTCCAAAACTCATCGGCAAAAGCGAGAGGAATAACGCCAAGAGCGGTTGTTACGGTGGTGAGTATTATGGGTTGCAGACGGGCTTCTCCCGCCTCTATAACGGCGTCATCTATATGCATTTTCCGTGTTCTTATATTGAAATTTATTCTGTCTATAAGGACAATCGCGTCATTAACCACGATCCCCGAAAGCGCCACTATTCCCAAAAACGTAGGAAAACCGAAAGGCATACCGAAAATAAATATACCGAGAATAACACCGACAAATGCCAACGGCAATGTTATCAGGATGACAAACGGCTGGACAAAAGAGTCAAATTGCAAAACCATAATCGCGAAAATAAGCAAAACGGCAACGCTCATCGCCTTGTATAAATCATAAAAAGCGGTATTTTGGTCTTCAAATTCTCCGACCTGAATTATTTTATAATCTTTTGGCAATTTAATGTCTTTCATTTTTTTGTCGATTTCCGATTGTATTTCGGAAACGGAACGTTTTTCATTGCGCGCGCTTATGAAAACCGCGCGCTCAGAATCGCGATGATTGATTTCTTTAAGAGCCGGCTCTATTCGGACGTCCGCGACGCGCGATACCTTTATCCTTTCGCCGGAAAAATTAACAACTTCGATATTTTTGATATCATCTATTCCGACGACGCTTTTTTCATCGTATCTGACGACTATGTCCGTATCTTCTCCGTTTACGGAAACGGTGTCTATGTCAAGACCGAACAAAGCAAGCCTTAATTCATTCGATACCTGCGAAGCGTTCAGGCCGAATTTTCCGAGCAACTCACGATCCAAATCAAACACAACCTGAGGCGGTGACGGTTTGTCGGAAGACGTTATGTCTTTTACTCCTTCTATTTGGCTCAGTTTTTGTTTTATTACTCCCGCTATTTCGCTCAAAACGGCAAGATTCGGACCTCGCACCTGTATACCTATCGGGTCCGTGCTCGGAGGTCCGTTCTCTATGTCTTCCACGGTTATTTTCGCTCCTTTTATATTCTTCAGTCTGCCTCTTAATCCGTCCGATATCTCATAGCTTTTCAGTCTTCTTTCGGACTCGTCTTTTAATGTCATTGTGATTGATGCGAGATTTTCAGATGACGACCCGAACATTCCGATTCCAAAAACGACAGACTGCCCAATGGTCGTCAAATAATTATCCAATCCTTCCGTTTGAGCAACAATACTCTCAACTTGCCTCGTTATTCGTTCGGTGTCTTTCAGCTCGCTTCCTTGCTCGAGCTCAATATTTACAAAAACAAAATCCGTGTCGCTTTTCGGAAACAATTCTGTCTTTATAACACCAAAACCGAGCATTGCCACGCTGAACGCAACCAGAGCCATGATTGACCATGTCAACAAACGACGCTTTCGCCGATTCACGACAAGCCCTAGAATGGCGGGTCTGTATACGGTAATCATGAAAGAATGAATCTTCTTCTGAAAAACGTTTTTATCTCTCTTATCCGATTCGTTTTTTTTAATAAGGTATGTTGAAAGCGCAGGCATTATAAACAATCCGACAATCAAAGAAGATCCCAGAGTAGCGCCTATCGTCAACGGCAACGTCTTTAGAAACTCCCCGACTATTCCCTCCACCAATAACATTGGAATAAACGCCGCTATCGTCGTTAGTATTCCGGCGATAATCGGCCATTTATACGTTTCCACCGATAACATGGCTGCCTCCTTGCGCGAATAACCCTTCTCAACACCCTCATGAATTCCTTCCAGCAATATGATTGTCGTGTCAATCAACAAACCGAGCGACAGTACGAGAGAAAACAAAGTCAACGAGTTTAACGTCGAACCCTGAGCGCTTATAATCCCGAAGCTCATCAGAAAAATCACAGGTATGGATATGACAGCTATCAACGCCATTCTAAAAGCGAGAACCAGTGCCAGAGACACGAATATAAGAATCATTGTCTGAGCTCCGCTCTTTGTCAAAGTGTTAAAATCTTTGCGAACAAATTGCGACATGTCATTGGTCGCCACTATGTCGACCGATTCCGGTATCGCTCCGGATTCTTTGAGTTTTTCTATTTTGGACCGAGCCGAATCCACTATGTTTATTATGTTTCCGCCGGTCTGCTTGAATACTCGAATCGACATAGTGTCGTTCGGGGTTTTTCCGGCTTTCGCAATTCGCGAAATCGTATCACGCTCCACCGGTTCGTCTTTTATTTCCGATATGTCGCTCAGTGACACATCACCTCCCGCAATCCCCGGTATCGCGACTTTTTTCAAGTCTTCCAAGGTTTCAATCTCGCCTTTCGCCCTTACGTCATAAATTTTATTATCAATGGATATATCGCCAACCGGCAATGTTATGTTTGATTGCATGATTGCGCGAGCGACATCCGTTCCGGTTATGTTAAGTTGTTTCAATCTCGCCGGATTGATGTCAATTCTCCATTCACGGTCGCGCTTTCCTATTATCTGAGCTTCCGACACACCCGGTATACTCTCTATCTCATCTTGAACAAGTTCCGCCAATTTGTTCAAATCAGTTTCGTCAAGGTCTCCGACAAACGAAAAGGAAACGATAGCGTCATCGTTTATGCTGATTTCCGTCACTTTAGGGGGGTTGGTTATACCATCCGGCAAATCTACGACTTCGCCGACCGCGTCTCTTAATTCTCGCATTGATTTTTCAAGGTTCGCTTCAGCCTCAAATTCCACCCTGACCAAAGACAGTCCTCCGGATGAAGTCGATGAAAGCTCTTTTATGTCGGAAATGTTTTTTATATTCGATTCAATCTCGTCGGTTATTTTATCTTCAACGTCTTCCGGAGAAGCTCCCGGCCAAACTGTAGATATTAGAGCTATCGGAATCTTGACTTCCGGATTCGCTTCACGAGGCAAAGTCAACAATGAAAACAATCCCCATATTGATATTATCGCGGTGATTAATATGACTATCTTTCTGCGTTCAATAAAAAATCCGAACACCCCTCCGGACGCTCGTCCTATTTTTTCCAGATTTATGGATTGGTCCGTATTGTTATCCTCCATAAGCGACTTTTATTGCAATTCGACGGTCACGGCGTCACCGACACCCAAAAACTCTCCTCCGTCTTTAATGATTAAATCACCTTCATCAACCCCCGACTCGACAATAACGTAATTATCAATCACATCACCGAGAACGACAGGTTGTTTTTTAACACGAAATTCGTTTTCTTCTTCCGATTTTTCGGCTGTCAATACGAATATTTCATCCTGACCCACCGTCACGTTTGATAATGGAATTACGATTTTATTTTCCACGGGTATGGTTTGCGATATCGTGACCTCTCCGACATCTCCCGGATTCAAGACTCCGTCCGGATTATCGACGGACACTACAAAATCTATTTTACCGGTTGCGATTGAAGCCGTCGGGCTTACCTCGGTTATTGTTCCTTCCATGTTGTCGTTTACGATTACGCTTTTTCCCTGATTTATGAACATTCCTTGAGATTCGTCCGCTGAAAGACTTATCTCGACCGCATCCACTCTGCCAATCTCCACCAGTTTTGACCCTGGAGACACTTGGTCTCCAATATTCGCAAGGTTCGCGATTATAACTCCGTCAAAAGGAGCTTTGGGTGACAGGTCAAAGTATGCGCTTTGCGCGTTCGCGAGTTGTATGTTGGCGTTTGTAAGTCTGTTTCGCGCGCTCAAAGTCTGTATATCGGTCTGTCGCAAAACGCTTTCAAATGCGGATTGCGCGTTGGAAAGACGAATCTTTGCTTGATCCAAATTGTCTTTCGATAAAATATATGAACCTTGTATGGTAACATCTATGGATGAGACAGAGTTTTTTGCCGATTTTATCGCGGTGTTTTGAGCGTTTACAAGATCGATAAACAGAGCGGACTGTCTTGTGTATTCGTCTATCTTGGATTGCGGAAATCCGAGAGCTGGAATCGCTATTCCGTAACTTAACGTGCGAAACACATTATTGTTGAAATTTCTCGCCACGACAAGAGCGCTTTCCATCTCTATAAGAGATTTTGAAACGTCTCCCTTTACGCTCTGACTCAAAGACAAATAAACATCTTTTAACAGTTCAAAATCGTTTGTCGTGGAATTCAGCAAAGCCAAGTTTCCGTTCGGGGTGTCTCGCAATATAAATTCATTCAAACTGCCTCCGTCTCCCCAAAACAATATTATTCTCTCTATCAAATTATACGCAGACTCATAGGCAACCTCCGCGGAATCCAATGTCGCGCTCAAGTTCCGGTCATTCAGCAGTTGCGTGTTTTCAAAACTGTTTTCGGCAGTATCGAACGACACCTTCGCGGAATCCACGTTTAACTTCGCTTGAATTATCATTTCATCGTTCAGCCTGATTGTCTCGTCCAGATTCTGTTTAGCGACCCGCACCGCGTCTTTTGCCTGATTGTACGTTTGAATTATCGCATTGTCATACATTTCGACTATTGTTTGTCCGGATTTGATTTTGGCGCCAACCGGAGCCATGTATCTTACGTTCGCGTTTAACTTGGCGACGATTTGTGTGTATTCCTTCGGCATTATGATTCCGGAAATTCTCGTTTCGGATTCGATTGATTTCTTTTTTTTCGCGACGATTACGCTTACGGAATTCGGAACGTTTGTATCGATATCGTCTTTTCGTGATTTGGAATTCAACCAAGAATTCGCGATAAAAGCCGCGATTAACACCACCACGACCGGTATTATGAATCTTTTTCGTTTAATCCAAAATGGTATATTCATATGCAACGCATGATAAACAAGCAATAACTTCCATACTTTAAAGACCGTTTTAAGTATGACTATATTTCGTGTTACTTTAGACCAATCCGACAAAAAGTCAACACTGCCCACATGTCGACACATTCAAACAAACTCAAACTACATCCTAAAAACAAAAATCACCGCAAAAAACAATGATTCGAAAAAAACGAATATTGCGAATTAACGTTTATTTAATTTCAAGACAAAACACACGCTGAATAAAACAACAAATACGGAAAATCAAACAACCAAAAGAGCATCGATTTGCCATTGATGCCAATTGAGATTCGAATTATCGTTAATCGTCCTTACCTGAAACCGTAAACGAAATGGTACGGTCAATGCTGAGATTGTTCGTATAAACAAGCTTTTTCTCTCCGAGAATTTTCAAATTCGGGGATTGTGGCAACCAATTTTTGTAAATCATGTTTTCGGGCAATGTCACCGTCACGCGAATCGGAGTTCCTTGCGTTCCGGATTGTTTTTGAAAATACAGCGAATAGGCTTTTGACGAATCGAATTTTTCCGGCAACTCGTATTTAATCGTCACGGTCTTTTTTTGTCCCGGTTTCAATCCGAGCCATCCCGCAAATACGGTCTTACCGGTTTCTTCGTAGGATGACGCGTACATATTCGGATAAAATTTCGTTGAATTTTTAATCGATTCAAGATCTTCGTCTTGTTCCAATTTCTCATCGGTTTTTTTGTATCGTTCCGTCAAATCGTCCGTGGTAAATCCGTCGGCGGATAGAAGCTTTGAACCGAGCGGTACGTAGAACCTCATATAATCAAGGTTGTTCTGACCTTCAAACGGGTCGTTCGGGTCTCCTTCGTGATTCCTGGTTATTCTCACCGTATTGATTACTCTACCGTCATTTTCAATTACGGATTCAACACTTATTAAATCTTTGATCGCTATATCCGTTTTACCGCCTCCTATGTTGGTATGAACAATCGAAAGATAATCCTGCGGAGAATCGTGCAACTTACCTCCCCAATCAAGAGATTCAATCGTGTTTTGTATTTGCTCATTCGCCGAATAAAGCAACAGGTGCTTTTCCATGAACGCATTGTCCACCAATTCAAGCAAAGGCTTCACGTTGCCGTCGTTTATCATTTTCAATATGCGAATCGCGAATTCCGGCATCAAATCGTTGATAAAGGCTTTTGGAGTGTTTTTCTCTCTGTCGTATTCGATTTCAACTTCTTTTTGAGTTTCGGTTCTGAAATTCCTGCTGTCTATTATTTGGTCATACTCTTCAAGCTCAATCGGTCCCGTAAGTTCCAATATGTCTTCTATTATGTTTGGAGTAATCATTATGACTCCATCTACGGTGGATCCTCCGGAGATTTCATAAAACTTGGAAAGTTTACGTGCCGAAGTCGGATAATCCGCAAACCAATTCGTATTCCAGACCTGCCAATAGGGAGAAAAAATATGGAAAGGTTCGGGGGCTTCGATTTGGCGAGTTATCGACCCTTTCAAATCATAAAACCCTCCGTCAGGCGTTTCGAACGCAGTTATTTTGCCGTTATAAATATCCAGAACGCCATACCACCCCATAAACCCTCCGGTAGCCCGCAACTCCGCATTGTTTTGCGAAACAATCAAGAAACGACGAGGTCCGTTGAAGCCTGCGAATTCTTTCGCTATGGCTATTGCCGGAACATAGTCTTTTAACGCTTGAGACAGTGTGGCGTATTTGATTGCCGTTGTAGTGCTACCCAAAACTCGCTCTTTCGCCTCAAAAAGTTTAACGCCTGCTTCGGAGAATTTCAGTGGCAAAATCAAAATCAAAGCAATGAAGCTAAACACGGCGACTTGCCTGTACCATTCTCGAGGGGGGCTTATTCGAATTTCGACAACAGCTCTCAGTCCGTCTCGAATAAGAATTGAAAAATACTTTATAAACGACGAAACATAACGCGCAAGCGCGTCAAGAAGCGCGTTTAGGGCTGTTATCGGACTTGTTATTATATAGCGCACCAATTTAAAGACGGAAACAACTCCGAAAACCATTTGTTCGAACAGCCATCCTACAAAAGCTATAGCAGAAAAAAACAAAGTTCCAAGCGTCCTGTGACGTTCGACTATTCCGGACAATACGCGGGAAAACTCAGATTCCCCTCCGCGAAGATCCTTATGACTGGAAGCGTACACTTGCCGAGCGGTTTTGTCTTCGTGTTTTTGAGAGTAAACACGCTCGTTTGATACGACATTGTCGTCCAATCCGATTTTGTCGTCGCCGTAATCGATTTCCTTTGCACGGTTAAATCGATTGTTCTTTGAAGTCGTGTCGTCATAATCGGATTTCGCCGAACGCAAATCCAATACATGTCGTGATTTGTTTGGTCGCATATCCTTGAGCATGGTCTCGGGTTTTATAAATTCAACAATCTTTTACGACCGAAATTATACCATAATCAAACCGATGAACAAAATCTTATCGTCTTCCTGGAAACGAAGTTTATCTTATCGCCGGATTTCCGATTACGGCGGAATATCTGATTTTTTCTTCAATAACGCCGTTTTCAACATCAATGGTCAGTGGCACGATTCTGTCCAACAAACGAGCAAGTTCAAAACGCACGGACGGTTTCGCTTCTTCGGATTCATAACCGGCTCTTTGTCGGTTTACCAAATCGCTTCCTTTAAACAATTGCCCCACAAACCAATCCGCGTATTTTAAATGCTTTTCCAAAATCTTGACAATATCGTTATCAGACCCGAAATGTTTGTTTATCGAATTCATAATTTTCGAATCTCTCGCCAATTCTCTCAATGCGACTATCGCGTCCGGTAATTCCGAATGTGACGCTTCGTTTTGATTCGGCGCAAGCCACCTTGTCGTAATATGCGGTTTGTCGCTTTCAAGAGCGTACCCATTCGCCAACACGACTCTTCCATCAAACAATTTACTACGCTCGCTTTCGGGACTCAGAGGCTTCGGGATCGTGCCTTTTTCCCAATTCCACTCATGCATTCCATGTATCATGTCCGGATCGCTCAGCATGTAATAAAAAGTTTCAAGCTCGGTTACCGCTCGTTTGATATGCGATTCTATTTCACTTTTCTCGTCATCGCTTAATTCGTCTTTTAGCAATTTCATGCGAACGTACGAAGCTCTTGATACGACAACACGCGTACCGTCGCCCGGCAAATCAAGAGAAGCGTTTGCTCGCGCTTCAAAGATAGCGCGGTCAACGTCCGCGTTTTCTGCAACATTTATGGAAGAGTGCCCCATAGATCTTCCAAGAATTGCTAGTTTGCCGTCTTTTTCGACTTTGCCGTCAACCCAAAAAACCTTGTCCATATTAATCAGCACCGTCCCCGCCATATTCTCAAGCCTGTCAGCAATGTCATTCTCGCCGATCGAACGCAACAAGACCGCCATTTCGGACATGTGAGCCACCGGACGCGCAATACTACCATCTGGAGAGACGGTGTCGTTTAATATGTCTCCGTTCAACGACAGATACTTTGGAATAAGTCCGTGGAAATCGTCGACAACACCTTCCCAGTGACGGACAGACTCATCTATAGGCTTTATGTATTTGCCTTTGTCTTCATCGCTCAAAGAACTCCAACACAAAACAACATTCGAAGTAAAATCCGCAATCGCGCGCCAATTGTCCATCGGATAAACCAAGTCTATTTTCTCTTTATCGGGATTCGTATCGGATATGTTTTCTCTGGATTTTCTCACGCGGTCTATATGCGCTTTGGAGACTCTACCCGACATTGGCTTAACTCTCGATGTTGTCGGAATCCGACCGCTTTCCTTTTCCGTCTCTACAAAACCGTATTCGTGGTTGTGTTTAACATATAACTCTATGATTTTGAGGGCTTCAGAGTTTCCCAAAAGCGCGCTCAGCTTTATTTCCTTCGGTAAAATACGATAATCGCGCAATTCAACAAATTCGGCT
Organism: Patescibacteria group bacterium; assembly: GCA_015485695.1. Lineage (GTDB taxonomy): Bacteria > Patescibacteriota > Patescibacteriia > WFTA01 > S139-112 > S139-113. The sequence continues at coordinate 53,977 of WFTB01000002.1, forward strand.
TCATACCCCGACCCCTCGCTTTTGCGTTTGTCGATAATCGTTGAACGCGCGTCTTGGTTTTGCAACGGATTTTCCGTCAGATTACCTATTTCTTTTTCAACTATTTCGTTTAATTTGTCTCGCAATCCGTCATTATCAATATCACCGCAAACAAGGCTAAAAAGCATTTCATCGAATCCGGGAAGCCTGTCGGCGTTAATATTTTCGTCTATTTCTTTAATTGTTTCAAACAGTTTTTTCGTAAAGTCTTTTGGTGTCTCGTTCTCAGGTGATTCTTCATTTTTTTCCCACTCGGAAAAAGCTCCTATTCTCAAAGAGCCAAATGTCAATAAAGCTGTTCTTAAAAAATCTCGCCTATTCATAATATGTTTGTGCGCTTATTACAATGACACGTGTTCATATTCAAACGAAATCGCTCAAACTCCACTTTCCGCGAAACGCAAATTCGTTTGCCGTCATGTTCGCGTCACATCCATCAAATCACGAATCTTTTTTATCCGACAACAAACCTTCAAACGACCCCTCGAAACGCGAGGCTCGCACCACGGAATCGTCTATGATGTGATAATTCCCGCCCCTCGGCTTATTGAACAGTATGCCGTGATATTTGAATCCGTTTTTATCCAACCATTCTCGCGTGATTTTCGACATGGATTCGGTACGAGAAGTAAAAAACGTGATTATGTGACCGTCATCATAAAGTTTGTTTACGAATTCACGGGACCCGGGCACGACATAAGCTTTCGGCATGCGCTCCGGTTCCTCATTCGGAATATCTTCCGATACGCAACCGTCTATATCTATAAGATAATTTTTAACGTCACCCGACAAGCGCGGTGTTTTGCGCTTGCCGTCACTTCCGATAATCTCTTGTAATTCTTGCATATGTTAATAATACTTTCATTAAGAGTAAGACTCATGGTAAATATCTGTTTATTTTTTGAATGGCAGACACCATTCAAGAGAAATCTTTATCGTCGCCGTTATTCAAATCATGGTCCAAAATCGCCGAAACCACACCAAATACAATCGTCACAACCAGTAAAATATTCAAATCAAAGTAATTCGAAACAATCCCTTCAAACAAAAATTCAAAACCGAAGTACGCAACAAACACAACAAACTGAATCGCGAACAAGTCATTAATCAGTTTTGCCAAAAACGGTTTCATAATATCGCAATTCACTCCGTAAAAATCTAAATAAACATATCATGCGAAAACAAAATTCAAAAACATAATTATTAGCGCTCGATAAAATCCGCCATTTTCCGGCGGATGATTATCTTCAGACCAAATAATATGTTTTATATTCTCTGGAATTCATCTTTATCATCGTCGAAATTTATCTCATCATAACCTACTGTTCTGGGAACGTTGTTTTCAGCCGGTGCGTCGTCCTGATTTCCGAATCCGGACAAATTGCCTCCAAGACCTCCTCCCAATCCCCTGCCTTCGGGATACGCATCGTCCTCTGTCTTGTCTGCCGGAACGCTTTCGATATCCTCGACATCATCTCGCGCTTCTTCATATGGCCTGTGTTCGCTTATGTCGGAATCCGAAGGCTCCGGAGAATAGGCGGGAACATTTCCGGCAAAATGAGGGACTTCTCCTCCGGACAAATTGGAATCTTCTCCACCCGCGTCGTTTTGCAAATCACGCGAATCCGTTCCGCCAAATCCGTCGCTTCCGCTTTCGCGCTCGGAAACGGCGATATTTTCATAATCATCGGCTCGAGAATCTGCGACCGTTGTCGTTTCCGACAATGCGGGAGGTTCGGTCGGAAGTGGTTCGGACATAATATTCGCGTTTTCCGGTTCGGCGGTATCTTGATCTTCTTCATCGGATATCGGATTGTGAACTATATTCTCAACCGCCGCCCAAGTGGAAGACTTGTCTTTTGGAACTAGTATCGTCACTTGGTCTCCTTCTTCTCCTTTGAAATAAGTTACGGAAGCGAGCAATACTTTGTAAGACTTGCCGTCCGCGACCACGCGCCACTCAGACGAACTCTCGTCTTTTACCAATTTACCCTTCAAGCGAGCGCGCTCCATGGGACCGATTTGCTTGTACAAAAAGTTTCCAAACCTATCAATAGTAAGTTTCATCAAATCGCCTTCAACCAACTTTGATTTGCTGGCGTAATTCGCCGGCACGGAATACTGTTTTCCGTCGGGCCCGACCATGTGCTGTCCGTCAAACACACCTTCTATAATCTGCGACGATCCTTCCGATCGCGTTCCTCCTCGAGCTTGAGCTTTCGAAACAAGCTCCGAACTCGCTTCATGTCCGACCAAGCCTACCAACAGGCGTTTCGCGTCTTTTAGTGACAACTCCGCTCCTTCAACCAAATTTTTTATTTCATTTAGTGTTTGTTCTTGATTCATATTATGTTTGTTTTTATCAGTGGTTTTATTTAACTTTTTATGCAATATACACATTATGCCCGATATGGACGATACTGTCAAAAACCAATTCGAGAGAAACTGTTGATACTTTATCAAGCGTCCCGATTAACGGCAAAGGCAAGGCTTTATCGGGCGAAAGACGCCAACACAATGAGAGATTAAAGGCCGAATTCCATTTCATTCGCGCCGGACGGAGCTCCGGTTTCGCCGAGTTTGGACCTCTCGAGAATCTCCCGTTCGACAATGGCTCGCGGACGACCGTATTTATGCGACGAAAGCTCGCGAAGCAAATCCGCTTTTTCTTTGCTTCCTTCCTCAGGCGGGAATGTTGCCATGGAAAACGCGCGCTGTACGGTATTGTGCACGAGCATCTTAATCGCGGCATTGTATCGCTCCATGTTCACCAAATCATATTCGCTGAAAACCGGCGCCATCTGCTGAGCTATGGTCGGAGCGTCCTCGACTCCGATTCTGAATGAAATCATGGTACCGACGTTTCCAAGCACGGCGTCTCGTATTGACGTGTCGTTGTTTTTTACCAATTGCCCAAGATATTGGTGAGCCATCGTAAGACTGAGCCTGTATTTTCTCGCCTCTGACAATATCGTGGCTATGCTGTCGGTCGTGTAATTTTGGAACTCGTCTATGAAAAGGTAAAAATCCTTTCTCTCTGATGAAGGGATATCAGCTTGAGCAAACGCCGCTATTTGCAATTTGGACACAACGATAAGACCCATAAGCATGCTGTTTATGTCGCCGATTTTTCCTTTTGACAAGTTGACAAGAAGGATTTTTTTCTCGCGCATTATTCGCTTGAAGTTAATGCTCGAACGAGGCTGACCGATTATGTTTCTCATCATTTCGTTTTCTATGAACCGACCGACCTTCGATATAAGGTATCCGAGCATGTCTGATTTGCTTTGGCCGCTTGTTTGCTCCCATTCTTTTTCCCAAAACGCCCTTACAATAGGGTCGGTGAGCTTCGGCATTAGGGTCTTTCTGTATTTGTCGTCCGTGAATATTCTCGGAATTTCCGTTATCGTACCCGGGTTTTCCATATCCGCCATCAACAGCAACATGGCGTTTCGCATATAGTGTTCGAACATAGGTCCGAGCATCGCCGGGTCCGTTACCAATTTATAAAACATCTGAATCATTTCTTGGGTTATGAAGTCCTTTTCATGCGGGTTTTCGGCCTCAAGCATGTTAAGAGCTATCGGATAATCCATGTTTGACGGCTCGAACACGACCACGTCTTCGTATCTTTCTTCAGGCATGTTTTCGAGTATGTACTCAACAAAATCGCCGTGAGGGTCTATAATCCCAACCCCTCTTCCAAGCCTGACATCTTGCAAAGCGATATGGTACATCAGATTGGACTTACCGACACCTGTGGTTCCTATTATATACATGTGCCTCATTCTGTCTTCTTCCGCCATGTGCACGACCGTCTTCTCTCCCCTGTACAAGTTAAACCCGAGCGTTATACCCTCCGAAGGCAAATTGACCGGAACCGGAGCTTTTCGCGAAGTGAGCCAACGAATATTCGGAGTGCTCGTGGTGGGAAGCGGAAGATGAAAAAGAGACGTAACTTCTTCCGTGTTCAGAATCATTCGTTTCTTTTTGTTGAATGAGCGAAATATGAAATCCTTTGCCAACGCGTCAGGCTTCATTTTTGACGGAGTAAGCGAGTTGCCGTATTCATAGATATTGTATTGCGCGAATCCGTTAATTATATTATCAAGATGCATTTTGATTTGAGGCTCGGAAGGTCCGGTCACCAAAATGCGAACATTGACTTCAAGACCGGCTTTTGAGCTTTTCTCTTCTATACTTTTAGCCATTTCTTCTTCTTTCGGAGAAAGCCTTACAGATTTGTCTTTTTCTGGCATTGGGTCGGGGTTCGAATTCCTTACGCTCTCGTGCAAAAACTTTCCGACACCCAGCAATACGTCGGAAACACCAACAGTGTCGCTCTTGTAAATACCTTCGCCTTTTTGGATTTTCGATATCGCTTGTTTACCTTTGTTGCGCCAATCGGATTTGGCGGAACGCAATACAAATTGTACCGCGACACTTTCTTCAGGGCTTATTTTGCTCATAGTATTGGTAAGACTCTCAAACGGATCGACATCAAACACTCGATATGTTCTTATGGGCAAGTACTCCGGCTCGGATTGAATTATATAAGCGCCCAGCATTGACCCTGTCGGCATGAATATATTGTAATCTTCCACTTCTTCAAACTCGGCGTTCGGATAACTGGAGCGCATCTGTTGCAACATGTAATTTACGAGTTTTTCCGGTATGACCACATAGAACGATATAATCCCCTTATGTGCCACCATTTCAAAAGACACCTGATCGCGGTCCCCCGCAAACAGTCCGCTCGACGCTTTAAGACCACCTATAGCCATCATAATTCGCTCCGCTTGAGAGATTTGTTCTCTTATATGTTCTATACCGCTTTTCGGCGCTTTTTCTTCGTCTTTGGACACTTCGCGGGGCAATAGTACCAAAAAAATTCTATCATGGCCCGGACCCACCAACGGTATGTCGGAGTGTATTTGTTTTGTTTTGTCTTTGTTTTTTAAGTTGAGCACAGATAATTAAAATTAGCTTAAATACAAACGATAAAAACTCTAAACCTAATCCGAGTCTTCAGACGAATAAGTCGAATTTTCATTTTTCAACTTGATGATTTTTTCCGTCTTAATTTTCGCTTCCTGAACGACGAACCATTTGTTTATTCCGGGTATCATACGAAGCCATGATTTTATAAGCTCCAATATCATACTCGCTTTTACGCGCGTTTCTTGTAAAAGTTTGTTTATCTTTCTGGTTGTTTCTTCTCCGGCTCTAGCGAACATGTGCCTATGTTCAGCGTCCATCGATCTGTAAATATCTTCCATGTCCTCCTCCAAGATTCGTTCTATTTTCTCTTCGCGCGGATCCTTTGCGATTTGTTTAATCGACTTATCGCTTTGTGACGCGTGCGTTGCCGAGCTTTCTTTGTCTTTTTTTATGGCGGTGCCGGACGCTTCTCGCTCGACTCCGGATAACGCTTCTTGTTCGGTTTCCGATTTCGCATTATCGAGTTTTTCGGGCGCGTCAAGACCGTCTCTTCCGAATTCACCTTCTGGAGATTGATCATCGTGCTCCAAATCTTTTATATTTTCACTACCGCTTGCCATGCTTGTCTTCAATTACAATTTACTTATCGATTATACCACAAAACCGATGTTCACACTAGCGTCAAAGCCGGTTATTTAGTATAATGAAAACACCATGGTTGGAATAACTCTGAATATCCGAATGTCTCTCAAAAACTCAATGACGTAAAGCCGATTAAAATGAAAGACAAACAATCTTTCGCAACGCCTGAAATCCGTTTAAACGCAAAGGCGTAAAAACTCGATATCACCGCGAAAAATTCGTTTCAACGGATTTCGAGTGTTGCCTTTTGTATGAATTTTAAAACGATTGTATGATTCAAGAAGCAAAAACGAAAAAACTAAAATGGTTGTTGGTAAGCTCTCCAACAAAGAAAAATCTGGCGTATTTGTGGGATAATTTCCCCGTTTCAAACGAAGACTTGGCGATAACACTGCCACCGCTCCAACGCCCAAGAGTCGTGCCTTACAAAGATTACACCTTGGTTATCCTACAAATGCCTTATTATGACAAAACATCACGCGAGATACGATCATCCGAATTGGACATGTTCATAGGTAGAGACTACGTTATAACCGTCACGGATGGCAAACTCTCCGCTCTTAATTTGCTTTTTGATTACGCGCAGGACCATCCCGAAAAAATAACCAAAGAATACAAAGACGACCCGGGACTATTGGTGCATTCCATATTGAACGAGCTTCTAATGTATCAATTTCCAATGCTAAATCGCATATCGCAAGACTTGGACTCGATAGAAAACGTAATCTTGGAAGACGCGCCGACGCACAAAGACGCAATTCAGAATATATTAATGATAAAGAGAAACATAGCGAACTTCAGACGCATATCTCAAACACACAGACACATTATCCAAAAAATATCCGAAGTGGACCAACATTTCACGAAGTCCGAATCCAATTCGACGCGACTTCAAGATTTGATGGGGCACACATACGAAACATGGACAACCCTTGAAGGATACAGAGAAACCGTAAACGCATTACACGAAACGCATGAGTCACTTCTCAATTTCCGCACAAACCAAGTAATCAAAACACTTACGGTGTTTTCCGTTATCGTGTTCCCTCTCACATTGCTCGCCGCGATTTTTGGCATGAATACGGTTTACATGCCGCTCGTAAACGATATTTCCGGTTTTTGGATTATACTCGGTGTCATGTTCGTCGGGGCGCTCGTTATGTACTTTTACTTCAAACATCGCAAGTGGATTTAAATTCAAAAACAAACCCCAACAGAAAACCCCGCGCCGATGTATTTGCGCGGGGTTTTGACTTGACACGATTCACGCAACCGGACGCGAAGCAAACTCTCTAAATTCACGGACTCGTTCGGCAATCTCTGCGAGCTCGTTGATTGAGATGTGCTGTTCGGTGTCGGTTCGCGAACTCCCGACTTCAATCAGTATGCCGTCATAGAGGTATTCGTCATTCGAGATTTTCATGTTCATGGCGCGAATCGTCGCCGGAACAATCTCTTCCTTCATACGCGGGCCATGGACATGGCTCGGGTCAAAATACAAACGACAACCCGTCGCGAGCTTCACTCGTCCCGCTGTGTTGTGTATCGGCACATTGCGGAAGTTTTTCTTATCATGAACATCAACGCCACGATGAATGAGTATTGGAGCGCGCGTCGTCTCGCCGGAGTATGTCACAAGTCCGGACCACACCTTCTCTAGCGACGTTACTTCGGAATAATCCGGGGACTCGGCTTTCGCAACATCCTCTCCTATCCATTTTCCGTTTTTGATACCGACGAGCCAATCGTTCTTCTCCGCAAACCGCGCCATAATATTTATGTGCCAGCCAAGCTGATTGACCGCCGGATTCCACGGCATGAACGCTCCTTTCAATGTTCCGTCATAATGCGAGAGCTGTATAATCGGATCGACAATCTCGGAAGCGATTAAAAGACCCGTGTCTTTGTGGATTCGTTCCGCGATTTTAACACTGGGAAGCGGTATCAGACGCTCTTTGTTCAGGTGACCGTTGACGGCAATCCGCTGATTTTGCATATACGCGTCATGGTCGATTCCCATGCCTTCGTACGATGAATACGCCGTTCTGGACTTGAGACCGACAACTCGCGTGCCCGCGATAACGCGTTTCCCGTTGACACGAATGTTCGCAATGTCGTAAATCTCATCAATATTGCTCTCATCTACAGAACAAGGACCGGCGATAATGGTAAGGCGAGTGTTTTTCATGGGCATAACTCAAATACACAAAAACATATTTTCAATCAACCTTCTATCAAATACCTTTTCAATAAATCATAAAACGCGACAAGAGAGGGCATATCAACCCACTCACC
>WFTB01000003.1 GCA_015485695.1 Patescibacteria group bacterium
GTGCGCCCACTAGGACTCGAACCTAGGACACAAAGGTTAAAAGCCTTCTGCTCTACCAACTGAGCTATGGGCGCATGCACGGATGACAATCTTTGATTTAAGATTCGCGAGCGTTCGTCGCTTTATTCGATTTTCTTCGCATTCAGCCATGACGGATAAGATTATAACCCATGTCTTGATAAAAATCAAGAGCAAGATGGCGCTTTTTCATTATCGGAGCAAGTTTCTCTTTTTTGTATTGGAACAAGGTAAGAATCCACAAACATTTACACACTTTATAAATATTTTCCACCAAATAAGGTGTTGTCATATCGCTCCGTCTCGGCTAATATATGAGTGTGCAAGACTCGTTCCATGCTCATATGACCAAGTCAACAAACAATCGAACGGCATCCGATTCGCTAGAAAAAATTCAGCCTCAAAACATAGAAGCGGAGCAATCCGTATTGGGAAGTATTTTGATTGATCAAGAAGCGTTGGTAAAGATAGCGGACATGATTCATGTGTCCGATTTTTATAAGCCGGTTCATCAAAAGATATATCAAGCGTGCTTGGACCTCTATGAACGCAGGGAGCCGATAGACATATTGAGTCTTTCGAGTAATTTGGATGAAAAAAAAGAACTTGAAGAAATCGGTGGCAGGTCTTATATCGCGCATTTGGCTAATGTTGTCCCTACCGCGGCCAATGTAAAAAACTACGCTTCAATAGTGCAAAAAAAGGCGACGCTCAGAAGGCTTATAAACGCCGCCAATAAAATATCTTCAATAGGGTACGATGAACAGGAAGAAATAGACACATTGCTCGACAAAGCGGAGCAACAGCTGTTCGGGGTGTCACAAGCCTATCTGAAGCAAAATTTCATACCGATTCAAGATTTGCTCAATGATACGTTTGAAAGAATAGACGAATTGCACAAGCATGATGGCAGTATGCGAGGACTGCCCACGGGGTTCACCAAACTGGACAATATGCTTGCCGGACTTCAGAAATCCGATTTGATTGTGCTTGCCGCGCGCCCTTCGATGGGAAAGACGTCTCTGGGGCTTGACATAGCGCGCAATGTTGCGATAAGACACAAAGCTCCGATAGGCATATTTTCTCTTGAGATGTCAAAAGAACAAATTGCGGATAGGCTTTTGTGCGCCGAGGCGGGTGTCGGGCTTTGGAAAATGAGAAACGGAAAGTTATCTGATAAGTCCGAATACGGAGAAAGCGATTTTGCGAAGCTTGGAAGGGCTTTTGGAAAACTTTCCGAAGCGAAAGTTTTTATAGATGACAGCGCGCTTATCAATGTTATGGAAATTCGCACAAAGGCTCGTCGATTGTGTTCGGAACATGGGTTGGAAATGTTGATTATCGATTATTTGCAACTGATAAACAGCAACGGCAAAGAAGAAAACAGAGTTCAAGAAGTATCGAAAATGACAAGGGCTCTAAAGGCCTTGGCTCGCGAATTGGATATTCCGATACTTACTTTGTCGCAATTGTCGCGCGCGGTAGAAGCAAGGTCCCCTCAGATTCCGTCTCTTGCGGATCTTCGCGATTCCGGATCTATAGAACAAGACGCGGATGTAGTTATGTTCATATACAGAAAGGCGCGCGACAGATCAATCAAGGACCTGGACGACAATGAAAGAAACAGCGCTCTGGTCAGTGTGGCAAAACACAGAAACGGACCCGTCGGCAATGTTGATTTGTATTTTGATGAGGAGCCCGCTTCGTTCAAAAATTTATCAGTCGGCGAAGGTTTCGATGCCCCTCCGACTCCCGAACGCTAAATCCGATGAATAAAACCTTCGTCTTGTTCGATGGTGAAACCTTTGGAACAGGCAACTTATTACGATTAACGGTTTTGCGTGAATTTAAAGACTCGCAAACAGGAAACCGATAGTCCGCGGTTACGAATTTATTTATGTCATACCCGAGTAATATAAAACATCTGATAACTCTTTTTGCCAAACTGCCGGGTATAGGTCCGAAGACTTCCGAACGCATAGTGTTATATCTCTTAGAAAGACATCTGAAAGAATTCGTCGACGCTTTTTCGCGAATAACCGGCACGGTTCGCAGGTGCTTGAAATGCCATAATTTTTCAACAAACGAAATTTGCGACATATGTTCCGATTCGAAACGAAACACGGATACTATAGCGGTTGTCGCCAAGCCTCAAGATGTCGCGGCAATAGAGCAAAGTCACGCATTTTCGGGAACGTACCATATTTTGGGCGGTCTGTTATCTCCGATTGAAGGAATTACCGACAAATATCTTCGAATAAAAGAACTGGAAGTCCGCATAGAGGAAAACGGAATAAAAGAAATCATACTTGCCTTTGACAACAATCCGGAAGGAGACGCGACAGCCAATTATTTGAAAAAACGACTTTCACGATTTGGTGTCAGAATGTCGCGATTGGCTCGGGGATTGCCCATGGGTTCCGACTTGGAGTACGCTGATGAGATTACGCTCAAAAGCGCCCTTGAGAACAGACAGCGGTTATAAATGGTAAGCGCATATCGCGCGCACTGCAATGCCGGATTTTGTTGATGATACTGTCTGATTGATTCTTAACCTCCCATTAACGCTTTGGGGCGTTTCGCGTTTTTGTGATATAATTTAACGCGATGAGTCTTGATATGAAAAAAACAAAGAAAACGATTCTCGCATTGGTTGTTTTATTGATTGTTCTTGGCGGTGGTTATTATTTAACGTATCCGATGCGTGGAGTTGATTTTAAGACCGGCGGTCAAGCGTTGTACGGTGATCGGCTTTTCATAAAATCTCCAAGAAGGGGAGATGAGTGGGAGCTTATGAGCCGGCAAACGATTAAATGGGACAGCAATAACATAGAAGACGGCCATGTTTTGAAATTGATTCTCGATGGTCCGACGAGCGGAGTCGTTTCCGTTATTGACGGGGATCAGGTTCAAACCGGTGAATTGACATGGAATATAAGGGGCGTATTGAAAGACGATAAGCCAACCCGAATCAAATCCGGTTCGTATCGTCTTATAGGCGAAGTCTATGATGGAGCGATATGCGCTCAGTCAAATTGCTCGGTACCAAATGAAGATATCGGAAAATTGATATCGAGATATAAAAGCGGAAGGTTTAAGATTATCGAATAAAAATATGAAATCATTCAAGTTTGAAGACTCGAAAAACGATTATGAGCAATCCGAAGAAGGTCATATTGTCATGAAGTTGATTTTTGGTGTTGTTGTTTTCATATCAGTAGTTTCCGTCTTATGGGTGTTTAGGGCGTCAATAATATAGAGGCCGACTTTGGCGTTTTCGGGA
>WFTB01000004.1 GCA_015485695.1 Patescibacteria group bacterium
CTGTTATCCTCGCATTGATACCGTTCAAAAACACCGAGATGTATTGGAGATGAACAATGTATTTGAAACGGAATGTTCTCTGTCTGGAAAGCGGACGAAGCGCAATATGCGCAAGGAGCATCTGTTTTTCGCGTTTATTTTTACCAGAAGAGAAAATCTATGCCGGAAATGTTAACAAACAATCCTTTAGAAACAGGGCGTGACACCAGTGAACCTGTTTCAAAAACAGGTGCAGCACAAGAAACCAACACTGCCCAGAATAATGATTCTGCGAAACCGGAACATACAAAAAGCACAACAAGGAAACTTGGGAGAATTATCAATCTTGGCCTGATGATGGGAGCTTTATTATCATGCTCCAAACAAGAAACTGACCCTAATCCAAGTAAACATATAAAAGAACCCGCCGGCAAATCGGGAGAAAAATACGATTACAGAGAAAAACTTTGGGATACACTGCGATACAGGGTCGCGCCGGAAAATGCGAAGTTGGTTAGAAAAATCATTTTAGAGAACTACGTTGACCCAGTTGATCCAAACATAGCGAGTGTTGATAGTTTGGCGGGCATGGACCCCCATACCCGGTATCTTCCGAAGAAAACAATAGAGAAACATGATAACCGTCTTGAAGGTAAAACTGTCAGTCATGAATTTATGTTGCCGGACATGAAAACCGGATATATAAAACTTGACATTTTTAGAAAATCTTCCGCGGCAGAAGTTCGTGAGGCCATACGAACCTTGAAAAATCAGGGTATGCAACAACTGATTCTTGACTTGCGCTATAATGGTGGCGGCTATTTGAGCGCGGCCGTGGAGATAGCCGACGAATTTTTGCCTCAGGGTAAACTGATAGTTTCTGAAGAAGGCCGTACGCCCTCATCGTATCAAGAATTTTATTCTGAAAATAATCCAATGTGGGAAGGCCCTTTGATAATTCTCATGAATTACGAAAGCGCCAGCGCCGCTGAAATCGTTGCTGGCGCCATTCAGGATTATGACCGCGGAGTGATTGTCGGAGAATTGAGTTTTGGTAAAGGATTGGTACAAAAAAAATACAGATTTACGAACGAAGACGAGTTGCTCATTACTGTTTCTTGCTGGAATACTCCTAGTGGCCGCAATATCCAACGCCGTTATAAACCTTGGGAACAGATTGCTGAATATAATGAACAGGCTTACGACCTGGAGGCGCGCGTGGCGGCGTTAGACACCTTGCCAAAGAAATCAACCGTTGGTGGCCGTCTACTGCCGGAACACAGCGGAATTATTCCAGACACCACCATCTCAGCGGGTCCCATGCCAAAAAAAGAGATGAGGAAGCTTGTGGATGAACAAGGCCAAACACTTTCTTTGTTTGCTGAGAGATATGTACGCGAACACAATATTAAATACACCCTGAAAGAGTTCATTGTAAACTTTGAAGTTGACGACGCCACTGTTGCCGCTTTTAAAAAAATGATTGCCGGAACCGACTCTATGCTTGCTTTTAAAATTAACGACCCGGAATTTGACGACGAGTTGAAATCTTTATTAAGGCGCGAAATCGGTTTAGCTAGATACGGTCCTCAAGGGTATTGGGAACTGGATAATCAGTTGAGAAAAGCTGCTGGAGTATTCCAAGAAAGTAACCGACTGCTGACGAGGAAAGACAAATAATTGCCGATAATTGTTAAAATCCATCCAAACCCGCAACTGTCCCACCTTGTGATATAACGCACAACGATGCACGCGAATCAACTATGCGGCGCGCTGTTCCGTTTGTTTTTTCATCCGCTCAACGGAATGTCAACTTCTCCGCAGTGTCGTTAAATCTGCCCTATTTCTTTTATTTTATCTAAAATTATAAACACCCCGACCAAGAGAATGATTAAAGCGATGATTCTTCCCCAAATCAGAATTTTAATGTATTTCTTTGAATAGCGTCTGGTGCTCTGCTCTAAGCGCGTTGCATATTCTTGAGTTTCTGGATACTTCTGCATAAGACGTGACCAGTATATGACAAATACGGCTATTAAAAACCTTATATCGTACGCCCAATAATCCGACAAGCTCCCAAATTTCCACGCAATCGCGCTGTCTATTATTATTATCGCCACGAATACCGATACCGCGCGAATCCATTTTTTGCGAAACTCCGGATGTTTTTTGTACACCACTCCTATCGCCTTGCTTTCCGCAACACTTTTCCTGTACTCTTTGTTTTTTGAATAACGGGGAGCCCACACGAATATAAGCAATACCCATAACACGGCAAACCCTACTCCAAAAACGGAGGGATACTCTTTCCAAAGGTCGTCAAACAAAAAAGAAAGCAAAATAACAAAGACAAGTATCGGCAAGGCAAAATATTTCGGATGTATTTCGGTTATTTTCATATTTATTTTCAGTATAACACGGTTATTGTTTTTCTCAATTATAAGTTTTTTTTGCAGGTTAAGGCGAATATACTATAATAAGATGTGGTGACCAAACTTTTTAAATGAAAAACTGAATTTATGAGTAATGGTACAAGAAGATTTAACTTATACAGCGCGCCAAGAGAGGTTGAGAATAATTCAAACGATGGTTCGAAAAGAAAAATCGCCGGAGTCGAAGTTGGTCCGGAGAATCGTGATATTAAGGGTAAATATTCGGAAATTTTTTTTATTGAAGAAGTTGTCGAGATTGATCCTGTTCGTATATCAGGTGGTAATTTCGGGGACGTGTATAAAAAAATATATAAGATTGTCGAAAATGGGAAGGATGTTATTTTGGCTAAAAAAGAATTCAAGGGCACCACAAAACCTAGTTCAACAGAAATGAGAAGACTTTTTGAAATCCAAAGCGATTTGAAAAATGTTGGTATTCCGGTTTTAGATATTTATACAGATGGAGAAAGCTTATACTCTCCTTATCTAAATAGGGATGGCATAGTAGTTGTCTCGGGTAACAACGAACCACCATCATCATATGAATCAGAAGTAGGTGAAATAAGGTTTTTTGATGAAAAGATTAAAATAAAAAACCTTGATGAAGTTTTGGATAAGATTCTAGATGTGTCCATAAAATCCAGAAACGCCGGGGTTTTGCTTTCATTGGATTGTTTGTTTTTTTGTTTGATACGAATAGTGGTAAATTGGATATTTTGGTTGGGGATTTCGATATTTTGCAAAAGAATAAAGGTATAGACGTGGCTTACAGGTCTCTTGGTGGATTAATTACAAGTATCTCGTTTTTTATCGATAGATTCGTAGAAGAAGGCGAGAAAGAGTCGTATCTCCAGCTAATTAAAGACCGTCTGTGTCCAGACGTAGGTAAGGATGAAGTTTTTACGGACAACGGAGTGAAATTATCCTGTGACTTTGATTTTGAAAAAGACACAGTTGTGAAAAGGGGTGAAATTACAGAAGTAACAACCGATGAACAACTTGCAAAAATCGTTTCCAAGCAAACGGGCAAGAACTATGAACCTGAAGATATCGCCAGAACAGCCGATGATATAACAGAAAAAACCAGATATTATATGGGAGATTTAAGCAACGAACATGAACATGTTTTAACCGACAGGACAAGTCCTTTGTGTGTTGAAGGCGATGTTGATTTCAAATACAATCACAAAATAAAATCTATTCCAATAGGATTATCTGTTCTTGGGGATGTATCGTTTTTGTTTTGCGATAACCTTGAGAGCATTGGAGAAGGATTTTCCGTTGGGGGGGGACGCAAATTTTATGGGTTGTGAAAAATTACTCGAAAGTTGTGTTGAGACATTGAAACAAATAAAGGAGGATGGAAAGATTGCTGGATTTTTGACGTTGCCTGACGGGTATATGATAGAGTGAAACAACTAACTGCTGTCTCATGGCAACTCCTTCAATTATAAGTTTTTTGAAGAAATTGCGCATATTTGTTAGTATTAAATTGACATTTGTGTGTTTGGCGTATTTGAGTCTGCGTCGTTAATCATGGCTTGTGGCTTTCCGGGTTGCATACTCTAATCGCTTAATGCTTTGTGTGTTACGGGTGACTGTTCCACGTACATTTGGCTCCGTGAAGAGTTTTGCAAAACAATTATCTTTGTTTGCATGGATTAGAAATTCACCGGATTATCGTGAATAATAGTTGTCGATTTAACATATTTGGAAATGATTTTATTCACATAATCCGTTGTTTGCGATTCTTTTTGTTTTGTCTTTTTTCATATGAATGTATTTTTATTCATAAGCGTAGCTCTTATTTTCACGTTCGCGCTTGGACGTTTGCTTGAGCGCGCGCATGTGCCGTGGGTGTTTTCCGCTTTGATATTCGGCGCGGGTCTCGCGCTTTATGACCCGTTTAAAGATATAGTCGGGTCGGAGACATTTGATTTTTTGGCAAGACTCGGAATGTATTTTTTATTGTTTATTGTCGGCCTTGAAATTGATATTAAAAAATTAAAACATCAAGGAATGTCCATAATCAGGATTGCTTTTGTTACTTTGATTATGGCTATCATTCTCGGCATGTTTGTTTTGAAATATTATTTCGATATATCTTGGTTGGTGGCCGTTTTGGTTGCTTTGTCTTTTGCCACGGTCGGAGAAGCGATACTTGCGCCGATTCTGGATAAATTGAATATCGTCAATACGAAGATAGGTCAAGGGATAATAGGAATAGGAACTCTTGATGACGCGGTGGAGATAATCGCCTTGGTTTTCGTTACGTTCGTTATAGGTTCGCATGCGGGTGGTAGTATAGAGATTGTATTGTTGTCTCTTTTCGCTCTGACGATAATGACATTCGGATTTACTTGGTTGGATCGCAATGGACATAAATTCCGGTTCAGCAATGTTCAGACTCTTTTTCTGATGATAATGATCGTCTTCTTTCTTTTCGTTGGAATAGGTGAATACGCAGACGCGGCTCCTTTGGCGGCATTGTTGGCAGGGGTTTCCCTAAGAACGTTCGTGGTTCCGAAAAGGCTCGGTCTTGTCGAGAGCGAGATAAAAGCTCTTACGTACGGATTGTTTGCGCCAATCTTTTTTATATGGATAGGCGAGAGTATCGATATAGCTTCCATATCTGAAAACATGTTTTTAATCGCGGTTGTCGTTATCGTGTCCGCTTTGTCTAAAATCGCATCAAGCATTATCGCGCGTGGAGATGATTTTAATATCAAGGAATCTTTGTTGCTTGGAATAGGACTGTCGGTTAGATTCAGCACGGGGATTATTATCATGAAGATATTTTTGGATTCGGGTTTGATAGATGACAGACTTTATTCGGTCATTATCTCATCTTCCGTTATATTCACTTTGCTGGTTCCAATGGTGTTTTCACGATTGCTATATAGGTGGAGAAATTCAATTAACGTATAACATATGTCGATTCAAAATTCCGGTTTAAACTCCGATGTTGCCAAACGTCTGTTGAGTGAGCACGGATACAATGAGATACGAAAAAACGAATCTGGGAAAATAATTAGAATGATTTGGGATCAGATACGGTCTCCGTTGACACTCGTGCTTATAGGTACTGCGATTTTGTCATTGTCCATTAATTTTTTGCCGGGAAGAGAAGGGGATATAATCGACGGAATATTGATTTTGGCGATTGTCGTTTTGTCCGCGATTGCGGGATTCGTGCAAGATTACAGAGCGGAAAAAACTATTGAATCTTTGCAAAACATGTCTGCGCCTCGAGCGATAGTGCGTCGTGACGGCAAAGAAACGAGCGTTCCGGTTCGAGAGATTGTTCCGCAAGACGTGATTGTATTGCGCGCGGGAGATATAGTGCCGGCGGACGCCAAAATCACGGTCTCAAGTCATATCAGCGCGGATGAATCCATTTTGACCGGAGAGTCGAGAAATGTTGATAAAGTCGTCGGCGACACCATTTTCAAAGGTACTACAATACAAGTCGGACGTGGTGAAGCCGTCGTGACTCGAACCGGAATGTCAAGCAAGTTGGGGGATATAGCGTCGAGTCTTCAAGATATTGTTGAAGAGCCGACGCCGTTTCAGCTTGAGATTAAAATGTTAAGTCGTTCGATTTTACTGTTTATAGGGGTTATCATATCCGTTATATTCATATTCGCGTTCTCGAAGTTCGGGTTTTTTGAGTCCGTTCTTTTCTCCGTTTCTTTGGCGGTCGCGGCGATTCCGGAGGGTTTGCCAGCAGTAATGGCGGTAGTGTTGGCTCTCGGCGCGCAAGCCATGATGCGAAAGAACGCTCTGGTCAGACGATTGAGCGCGGTTGAATCGATGGGGGACGTAGAAGTGATATGCACCGATAAAACGGGCACCATAACGAGAAATCAAATGAGTGTCGTTTCGGTATATCAGAACGACCATGAAATAGATTTGAAAAAAGACGATGTTTCGGTTATAAATCGACAATTGTTACTTTGCGCAGGTTTGTGTAGCAACGCCAAGGTCGTATCGACGAGCGACTTGAAATCGGAAAGCAGATATGAAGGCAATCAAACGGAGATAGCGGTTCTTGATTTTGCTCGTCGCCACCTTTCGAGTGACGACATGGAGAGTTATTCGCGTATTGACGAAGTTCCGTTCACGCATGAAAAAAAATACACAAGCGTGCTTTGTGAAAATGAAAATTCTTCTGACAAAATCGTGTACGCTCTAGGAGCTCCGGAGAAAATATTGTCAAAATGCGATAAGTATTTGGATGAAAACGGTGGTGAGTCGGTATTGGGCGACAATGAGAGAAAGAAAATATTGTCACAGTACGAATCTTACGGAAACAGGGCGTTGAGGGTTGTTGCCGGCGCTTTTAAAGATTCCTCAAGCGACGAATTGAGTGATGATGATATGACGTGGCTCGGTCTTATGGCTCTTTCGGACCCTCCCAGAGACGGCGTGGAGCAATCCGTAAAAGAAGTGTATCAAGCCGGAATTCGTATAGTCATGTTAACCGGAGATCACCCTGTAACAGCTGAGGCGATAGCCAAAAAAATAGGACTTAAAAGCTCGGGGAGCGTAATCGGCGAGGAACTTGATTGCATGAATGATAAAGTCCTCCTTGAAAGGCTGGATTCCGGGTATAATATTTTTGCTCGAATATCTCCGTTTCATAAATTGAGGGTTTTGAGAGCCTTGAAAAAAACATATTCGAGCATAGCAATGACTGGAGACGGAGTGAACGACGCGCTCGCCCTAAAGCAGGCGGATGTCGGCATAGCCATGGGAGTTCGCGGAACCGAGGTCGCAAAAGAAGCGAGTGATATTATTTTGCTTGACGACCGTTTTTCCACCATCAGGGACGCTATATGCGAAGGTCGAAGGTCGATTGACAATATAAAAAAGTTTATCAATTATCTTGCTGTTTCAAACATAGCCGAGATAGGGGTGTTGTTTATCGCAACCGTGTTTATGGCGTTGAATAATCCCATTTTATCTCCGGCTCAGATATTGTGGATTAACTTGATAACCGACGGTTTGCCGGCGATAGCTCTGGGGCTTGACCCGTCAAGACCTGGAATAATGAAAAGAAAGCCGAGAGGAGTGCGCTCTTTGATTGATTTGAAGTTGCGATTGCAAATAGGAGCAATAGGGATTAAGAAAATAATAATATTGTTCGCGACTTTCTTGGTTCTTTTGCCGTTTGGGTTCTATGTCGCGAGCACCGCGCTTTTTACCGGCTTTATCTTGTACGAGTTTGTTCGAATAGCCACTATAAGAAAACAAGAGAACATGTCGCTGTTCGCGAACAAATGGCTTATCGGCGCGTTGTTCGTTTCTCTGGTATTGCAGTTGATCGTTGTGTATAGTCCGTTAAATTCTTTTTTCGGCGTCGTGCCTTTGCCGGCGGTCGCGTGGTGGGTTCTTTTATTGGGTGTTGCCATTGGATATGTTTCGGCTATTGGAATAACGCGAATTATAAATTCAAGGTTTGAGGATTGATTTGAGTTTGGGCGATTTTGAGTTGTATGCGATTTTTATCATTATTACAAAAGCGACTTAACAAAGCTTTGCGTATTCTATTGGTCACTAATGCGATAATTCTTACCGCGTCCGCAATGCTTGGCCCGATTTACGCCATATTTGTAGAGAGTGTCGGAGAGGAAGTTTGATGGACGCTAGCATGGCGGGCGTTATATTCGCCTTGGTCGCCGGGTTGGTTACGTTAATTTCGGGAAATCGCTCAGACAGGGTGAGGAACAATGAATTGATTGTCGTTGCGGGGTATTCAATCATCGGTGTCGGGTTTTTGTTGTATTACAAAGTTGAGACCACTGTCGCTTTGTTTGCCGTTCAAGCTTTGATAGGGCTTGGCGAGGCCGTTTATTCGCCGGCTTTTGACGCCGTTTATACCAAGCATCTCGATGCCGGGAAATCGGGCGCTCAATGGGGGGCTTGGGAATCTGTGAATTATTTTTCGGTCGCCGTCGGGTCTTTGTTCGGCGGGGTGATCGTTACTTTTTTTGGATTTCAGGTCTTATTTGTTATAATGTCCGTGCTTTGTTTTGGAAGTGCTTTTTATATATACAGTCTAAAGCGGAGCGTGCTTTGAATAAATCGTAAAGTACGATACAATTCAACTGAATTTATTTTTTAACAAATAATTTGCAATCATATGCTTAGTATAGGAGACAGTGTTCCGGAAATGGAATTTGAAATATATCATGACGATAAAATCAAAAAAGTAAGTTTCAGAGAGTTTGAAGGGAAATGGATTGTTCTGTTTTTTTATCCGGCTGATTTTACGTTTGTGTGTCCGACCGAGTTGCGTGAAATTGCCGACATGTATTCCAAACTCCAAGAAGCGGGAGTCGAGGTCATAAGCGTGAGTACCGATACGGTGTTTACTCATAAGGCGTGGCACGATACGTCGGACGCGATTAAAGGAGTGAGGTTTCCGATGGCGGCGGACCCTTCCGGAAAGTTGTGCAAAACATTCGGCACGTATATCGAAGAAGAAGGTCTTTCTTTGCGAGGCACGTTTATTATCGACTCAAAGGGCACGCTTAAAATGCTTGAGATTCATGACAATAGCATAGGAAGAAGCGCCAAAGAGTTGTTCAGAAAAATTCAGGCCGCTCAATTCGTTGAAAAGCACGGCGATAAGGTATGTCCAGCAAGTTGGACTCCTGGGGAAGATACTCTAGAGCCGGGGATTGATTTGGTCGGTAAAATATAACAATTGCTTGAGAGGCGGTTTAGGAAGTCTCTTAAACCTTAAAACGCTCAGCCCTGTAATCGGGCTTGAGCGTTTTTGTTTAATTTGTCGCGATTCTATCGATTTATTTTGATATTAGCCGAAAGATATCTTATTCCGCGACATGAATCATTCAAGGTTTTGCTCAACGTATTCGAACTTCATGGCATCAGCCTGTGTAACGCATCCGCCCGGAGCGGTCAACACTATCGAATTGATATTTCCTTTCGGGAGCGTGCAAGTTCCTATGTTATTCCATTTCCCAGGATTCACCGTCTGATCCACCGTTGGCTTGAAACTGCAAGTTGCTCCGCCTTGAACCGACAGTTTTACATTGTTGCACAGAGCTTCTCCGGAGTCTCTTTTGCCGTGCCATTCATATACATTATATATTCCTTCAATCTCTATTTGAGGGGTGAATTTAGCTACGGAACCCGATGTTGAGCTTTCCGCGTATCCGTATGACCCCGGATTCCACCCGCATCGCAAAGTGTAAAAATCGCTTATGTTTGGCCTTGGGCCGTTACAACCTATTTGTGTGAATCCTGTCAAAGAAGCAGAAACATTTGACGGAGAAGTGCCCATGTCCACATTGTCTATGATTATGTCGGAAACAATGGTGGTTGGTTGGTTGAACAATATGATACCGTCGCCAAGTCTTCTTGTGCCATCCAACAAATCTCCTTTGAGAACTATTCTGTCAAATTGAGAGCCGTTGTTGAAACTCGCGTCTTGTCCTCCGAAAAAACGATAATAAGGTCCGGCGTATTCACTGAACGTTTTCAGGTCGGCATCCGTCACGGTTTGGCTTTGTCCGTTAGTGCTTGCTATAGCGACACCTTTGTCGAAAAACCGCACCCATAACCCGGGCCTTATTTGTTGAGCCGAGCTGAGAGGTTTGCCAAGATTGGCGTCGAATTCATCGTACCAATAGCTCCAATAATGTTCTCCCGCCTCGGAGCTCTGGAAACTGTAATACACATCATTGAACATGGAAGTTACGAGTCCGAATCTCATACCTCGGAAATCGTTCTTTGTGTTCGCGGGAAGGTTCGGAGCTTTTCCGTCCGGAAGACCGTCCGCCACGGAATACAGAGGTTTGCGACCGTTATTTGCAAAATCTCTCCAATATCTTCTGTTGAACTCATCGTCAAAATACGCGTATTGTTTTTCGGTTATGATTCCGTTTGTGTCCGGCCAGCTCCATTTGTGCGGGGCTCCGGAATTTATTATAAGTAGTTTGTCGTTTCCCGCATTGTCAAGGTTTGCTCGAACGTATGACACAAGCTCGTCCATTCCCATCTGCCAATTATCAAGCCATTCATCATCGGTGAATTCTTCGTGGTCGTTTATACCGTTATTGTTCGCGTCGACTTTTGAAAAATCAGGATTCGATGTTCTCTTATACGCCCAAGCCATGTTGTCTCTGCCCCATGCGCCGTCGGTACCCCATCCGTCGAATACGGATATGTCCGCCGTTCTTTCAAAGTGTGTCGCAACGAATTCTCTATATGTTTGATATCCGTAAGGTCCGTTTGCTTTCGGTCCCCATCTTGACATATTCATCATCGGCCATCCCGGATTTCCATATATCATAATTGGGTTTCCGTCCGTGTCTTTTAATTGCCATTCTTCCGGTATTCCGGGTATGTCAACGGCGGCATTCCAGTCGAATGTCCATACTATCTTTATGTTCGGGTTCAGGCTTTTTATCGAGTTTACTCTGGCTTCGTCATCATCTCGATATACCAATAAATTAAATCGAGAGTAAAAATCGTCAACCGCTCCGGTAAATGTCTGCCATCCTATGAGGGGATATTCTCCCGATATTCTAGGTTGTCCGGACGGGTCCGGCAAATTCGGAACTATCGGGTCCGTCCCTGTAAATCCTTGTGTGTCCCATTGGGACAAAAGAATGGATAAATCCGAATTATCTATACTGTTGTTGTAGTTCAAATCCGGAGACCTTGTTATAGGTCCGCAATCTGGGTGTTTGTAAGTGCCATCGCTTTGAGCGCCGGGTGCGGACGTGTTGGGGTATGGCGCGTTTTCAGACGTTTTCCACGAAAGTATGATTCCCAGGTCCTTGACATTTACCAATTTGTCGCAGTTCAAGTCGGCGTTTCCGGTTCTTGTCGTACCTCCTCCGTTGCCGCCACCACCGTTACCGCCACCACCGTTACCACCTCCACCGTTACCACCTCCATTGTTCCCGCCACCGTTGTTCGGCGGGGGAGATGGCCACGGTCCGGAGGCCTGTATTATTCCGGCGTATCCGTTGTCGCATCCGTTTCCGGAATACGACCAGTTGCCGTAATCATAAGAACACGAAGACCCGTCTTTTGACAGTGTCATTGTGTTATTGTTCCAATCAATCAGCTTGCTGTTGTTATTGTCAATCGCTTCTATTCTGTCAAAAGGAAATATGCAATCACCGGGCGCGTTTATTCCGCAAGCCGTATCATTCAAGCTTACCGTATACCCCTTTGACGAAGTGAAAGAATCATAAGTAAGACTCGCGTTTGAGGATACCGCGTTTTTGAAGTCCGTGAAATTTTGTTCCACCGTGGACTTTGAGCCGTAGCAATGTATGCCATCGCATCCCGGAGCGAGAGACACCACCTCCATTCCAAAAGAATTTCCGGACATTCTCATCGCTATTCCTACATCCGCTTCTCTGAAAAAGTTCCACCCTCCACCCAGAGTGTAATTGTTTTTACATATCTCATCCAAGCACCTGTCCGTCGTGGTGGATATGTTATTCGGTTCCAAATCAAATTCATTGAGAGGTATTAGATTGTTTTGTCCCACATCGAACGGGTTTTGTTGAGTTACGTGCAATTTCATTCTGCTCGTGTTCATGAAAACGATATTTCTGAATTGTCTGTATATGCCACCTCCCAAACCCCATGGTTTGTTGCAAACATCGGTTTTGTAGGTACCGCACTTATTGGCGGTCCAGACCTCTCTGTCCACCCACAATCTGAACGGCTGTCCGGTCCTGTCCGCGTAGTCGTCCTCTCCAGTAGCTGACGATTTTATGTTAAGAACCCAGCCCGTGGTCTGAGTATCCGAACCTCCAAGATTGAAATTAGGGGTTACGAACACCCATTTGCCCGTTTGACCCGTTTGATTCGCGACGTTTACGTTTTCCATGTTAAAGTGCCAATAATTTACACCTTCGGTTTCGGGCGAGATTACCATTTTTTGTATCAATTCGGACGGATAGTAAGACGAAACATAAGCGAGTCCGTGCGCTTCTCTTGGGGCTTTTTCCGGCAGTCCGAACCAAGCGTTGTGCAGTCCGAATCTTTGTACGGAATCTACGACTTGTCTTCTATAGGTTCTGCCCTGGCTTCCTCCGAATTGCTTTGCAGAAAAATCCATCATCTCTCCCAAAGTGATCAAATCAAGAGTCATCTTTGCTTTTTGTTTTACCTCTCTTCCTTCCGCACACAACGGGTCGTTTTCATTTATGTCGCATATTCTGTCCGCAAAGTCATACAAAAACAAATACGCCAGAACGGATGTCCATGTATAGTGCCCTCCTTCCAATTCGTAGTTATTTCCTTTCGCGAAACATTCGTCAAAGCCGTTATATAAAAGATCCAGCGTGTATTTATGAGAATTATAAACCCCCCCGTCCTTGTAAGTGATGCCCGTGTAAGGACCAGTCCAATCTATAAGGGTTTCTTTTGGGTCCGTTGAATCATAGGTGAACGTGGCTCCGGTATCCGTAAGGGTGTAAACATAAGATACTATGGTTCTGGTGGGTTGAGTTGAGCATGATTTCGCCGGTCCGCCAAGTCGAGCGGTAAGACCTCCGTACTGTCTGACTTGGTTTCTCATTTCTCTGTTCAAATCATCATAATCAGATGTGTTTTGATAATAATTTCCGTTTACAGCTCTCTCTCCTCGCAGGACATCGCCGTATTGATAAAACAATCTCGCGCCGGTTGCTTGAGCGAGGCTTCCCGCGGCGTTCCAATCGGGTCCGAGAAGTTTTTGAATTTCTTCGCTAGCGGAACCAACTCCGGCGTATTTTGGGTCAGTGTCTTCGGGCCCGGTGTCTCCAAAATAAAGCCCTCTCTCAAACCACGCAAAAAGATAAGGGTTTCCGAATTGCGCCACGTTCGTATATCGGTCGTCGTATGTTTTACCTTCCCTTGCGAGCCAGTTTTGCCTTCTTTGTTCGTAGGTCAAGCCGTCCGGACCCACTATCATGGTAGTTGATGGGTCTGCGTTATCCACGGATACGTTTATGCAGTTTTGACTGTTCACGGACGCTTGACCGGACTCTTGAGCGCATAAGCTGTAATTTCCATTTAATACAGAAGTCGTATCCCAAGTATAAGTCCACGATTCAAGAGCCATATTGTATGTCATGTCTGTTCCGGTTGACGAGGGGACGCAGATATTGTCATTGCCACTTGCGTAGCACCATCTAACCCAAGCGCTGTTTGGGTTCGCGCTCACGACCAAATCCCTGTTTCCGGATAATGTGTCTCCCGAAACTGGTTTTTCCCAAGTGGCCGTCGATTGAGCCATTGCTACGACGAAAAAGCTCGTAGCGAATACGATGGGAATAAACGCTAATATTAGGCGTTTGTTATTAGTATTTTTCGAAAAAATTTTGTCGATCATTTTATAATCTTAATTTTTTTTTATTATATCATATTTTGTTTTATATGCTATTTGACTTTGGCGTTATTGGGTTTATGATGTACTTGTGCGCTATGAAACAAATTATGAAAAAAACGAGGCAAGATAAGTGGAATTTGGAACGCGAGGCCGCGGATTTGTTTATTCATTCGTATAATGCTTTGCACGGAGCCGAGTTTGTGTTGACAAAACACATTGATAAGCCGGATTTTGTGGCGACTGATAAAGAGCTTGGTCTTTCAGTCGGTATAGAAATCACGCATTTGTTTTACGATGAAGATGAGGCTCGTCTTTTGCTAGGTAAAACGTCAAATCATGTTATTGCCGACGAGGTTGTTCTCGATAAGCTCGTGAGCGTGCTCAATAATCGTTTGAAAACAAAATCGGAAAAGGCAAAGCACTATCAATACTATAATGATATGATACTTGTCATACGGGTAGCGTCCCCGGTTTTTGACAAGGCGACGTTTGACGCGTTGGAGCGATATATCTCGATTCCGCAAACGACGGTATTCGATCAAATTTGGCTTTTGTTCCACAGTGAGTCCGGAGTTGTAGATGATAACTTGAAACGACTCAAATAGCGAATAAAGCGCAAACGTTTTCTCTGTTTTCGCATATTTTTTCATGTTACCGCTAAATGAACTTTTATCGGTTATTTGTAACAAAATCACCCATAATTCGTCTTATTATATGTAGGTGATTTTATTTTTTTTCATGAAACAGAGAACCAGACAGACAATTTCGATATTTTGGCGACACACAAAAAGATATCCGTGGTTGTTGATTGCGATGCTTGTTGCATTGATTGGAACCGCGAGCACATCGCTTTATTTGCCGTTTTTGTATAAGCGCTTTTTTGACGTGTTGTCTCTCGGATACTCTGAAGAAGTTGGCGCTCTTGTTCGCATATTGATAAGCATTTTGATTATCAACGGAATCGGATGGGTAGCGTACAGGCTGGCTGAACTCTCTAATAATTTTCTGCAACCACGCGTGATGGCGGACCTGCAAAACACGTGTTATAACCACATAATACGACATTCGCATAAGTTTTTCAGTGATAATTTTGTAGGAAGCTTGGTAAGAAGGGTGAATAAATACGTGAGAGCGTATGAAGATATAACCAACCAATTGTATTGGTCTTCCGGTAAGACGCTGTTGTACATATCGGTTATCACGGTAACCCTTCTCAGTTATAAACCGGTGGTCGGAATTATAGTTATCGTTTGGGTGATGTTTTATTTGACATCAAGTTTTTTCTATGCCAAATGGACGATGAAATACAATACGCAACGGGCTGACGCGGACACGAAAACCTCAAGTCATCTTGCGGACACGTTTTCAAACAATTACACGATTCGGTTATTCGCAACAGAAGACAGGGAGGCGCGACAATACAAAAAACTCAGCAATGATTTGTTCCGCCTAAGGCGTCACGCGTGGAATCTTCGTTCGTATTCCAATGCGGTTCAGGGGTTGTTGATGATTGTTCTTGAGTTTGCGGTTTTCTATGTTGCCGTTATGTATTGGAAGGAAGGATTGGTGACTATCGGTGATTTTGCTCTTATTCAGGCTTATCTTATAACGCTGTTCAATCAGTTGTGGAACATGGGAAGAGACGTACAAAGAGTGTATGAAAGTTTCGCCGACGCGGAAGAGATGACAGAGATTTTGAATGCTGAACACGAAGTTCGCGACGCTCCCGGAGCCGGGGCTTTGCGCGTACCAAAAGGACAGATTGTATATGACGGTGTTACGTTCGGTTACGGAGATGCTAAACCCGTATTTGAAAATTTCAATATAAATATTCGTCCGGGAGAGAGGGTCGCCATTATCGGGCCGTCCGGAGGAGGCAAGAGCTCGTTCGTTAAATTGTTATTTCGATTCATGGAAGTTAAGAGCGGTCGTATCATGATCGACAATCATGATATTTCAAAAGTGACGCAGACCAGCTTGAGAAAAAACATAAGCCTTGTTCCTCAGGAGCCGATTTTGTTTCATCGTTCACTTCTTGACAATATACGATACGGCAAACCGAGCGCTACTCGCAAAGACGTTATTCGCGTGGCGAAACTCGCGCATTGTCATGAGTTCATAAGCCGACTTCCGAACGGATACGATACATTCGTAGGTGAAAGAGGTGTGAAATTATCCGGCGGAGAGCGTCAACGAGTCGCGATAGCGCGCGCGATGCTTGAGGACGCACCGATTCTGGTACTGGATGAAGCGACAAGCTCGCTTGATTCCGAGTCGGAAAAATTCATACAAGATTCGCTTGATAAGCTGATGCAAGGAAAGACGACGATAGTTATCGCGCATCGTCTTTCAACAATTATGAAGATGGACAGAATTATCGTAATCGAAAACGGAAAAATCACGGAAGAAGGCAAGCACGAAGAGCTTGTAAAAGCGAAAAACGGCATATACCAGAAACTCTGGAATATACAAGCCGGCGGATTCGGCAGTTGATGTTCATATTGTAATTCGTGATTATTTCAGGTATTATGGTTTTTGTTACGGTTTGTTGTTAATCAATTGATTTTTTGAATTTTTATGGAAAAGCGGTTATTTGTCATTATTCCGATTTTAATTATCTTGATTGGCGGAGCTTGGTTTATCCGTACTTCAGAGGAAGCGGAAGCTCCGACCGTCAATACGACTTCAACAGGAGGGGAAATTGCAACATTTGATATCAATGATCCGGACGTTTCACGATTTGTGGCGACATCGGACAAAAAGGAAAATATTATGAATAACAATACGACGCCGGCGGACGCTCCGGCAAGTCCGGGAAACGTTGATGCCGATGTTTCGGCCAATGAAGATAATCGACAATCCGTTGACTTGGCGAATGTCACGCAAGCGACATTCAAGACGAATATGGGCGATATCACGGTAGAATTCTATCGCGAAGATTCGCCGAAGACCGTGGAGAATTTCGTAAAACTCGCATCTACAGGGTTTTATGACGGGGTGAAATTTCATCGCGTGATTAAGGATTTCATGATTCAATCAGGAGACCCGTTATCAAAGGACGATAATATGAAAGCTCGTTGGGGAACGGGCGGTCCGGGGTACGCGTTTGCCGATGAATTCAACAATCGCCCTCTCGTGCAAGGATCGCTCGCCATGGCAAATGCCGGCCCCGATACCAATGGCAGTCAGTTTTTCATAGTGACGGCTCAGAGCACTCCCTGGCTTGACGGGAAGCATACGAATTTTGGCATGGTGATAAACGGACTTGATGTCGTGATGGCGATTCAAGAAGTTCCGACGGAAGGACCTGATCGACCGGTTGATCCGGTAATAATAGAGTCCGTCGAGCTTAGGTGATGTGAATGTTTTTGGGTTTAGATATTTTCGTCTTCGTTAAATTCAACCTAAAACAGTTTGTTGATATTTTGTATGGCAGAGCGTGAAAGTGAAAATCCGGAAAGAAGCCCGACGGTAATTGAAGCCAATAGGATTGTTGAATTGCATAAAAAGGAATCGGCTCTCAAAAAATATATTTACGAAAAGAATGAATTGAATAAAGAACTGAGTTCAGTGTCTGTGGAGTTGTGGTTAATTTTGAATATCATAAAGGATAAGAAAAAAATAGTAAGGGGGAGTATGACCCTGATCTTGATTCGTTTCGTGAAACTGCAGACGAGTTGGTTTTAGAATGGATAAAAAAACGAGGAAAATTAAAAAAATTAAACGAAAAAATAAAATTTTTGGAAAGGAAGATTAAGGATTTGAAATTATTCAGAAACGCCGGCGATGGTTAGGGTTTTCGCATCTATCTTTTTTTGGATATTGCGTTTCTTGGTTTGAAATTTTTCATTCTCGCATTCAGCTGATTTCGCGAGATTTATGTAGCGTGTTTTAGTCGATTGCTTTATTTTGGCGGTTTTTGAGGCGACAGGATGTGTTCTGTCGTTTTTTGTGTTAAAATGCTATTACAGATTGGAACAATTAATTAACGCATTGTCTATGAAAACATATTTTTTTAACGTTGAGTCGTGGGAGAAAGATTATCTCGGCAATCTTGCCGACCTTGACGATGTTACGCTCGTTCATGAGCCTTTGACCGAAGATAATGCGTCAGATTACTCTGACGCGGAGATTATCTCCGTATTCTTGGGTTCCAGGATTTCTCCCGGAGTGTTTGACGCTCTTCCCAAGCTCAAACACATAGCTACACGATCTACCGGATTTGACCATATTGACATTGATAAAGCTAAAGAGAAGGGAGTCGTGGTTTCCAATGTGCCGTTCTACGGAGAGAATACGGTCGCCGAGATGGCGTTCGCGCTTATTCTCATGGTCTCCCGCAAGCTTTACCCTTCGTACCTTCGTTCTAAAGACATGAAGTTCAATCACGATGAGCTTATGGGCTTTGATTTGAAGGGCAAGACTCTCGGTATTGTCGGCATGGGACACATAGGTCAGTATTCCGCAAAATACGGCAACGGATTTGGAATGCGCGTATTGGCATCAGACCCAAACCAAGACCCGGCTCTTGCGAAGAAGTTCGGTTTTGAATACGCGGATTCTCTGGAAGATATGCTTTCTCAGTCGGATGTTATCACTATTCACGCTCCATACAATGAACACACGCATCACTTGATAAATATGGAAAACGTGAAAAAGATTAAGAAAGGAGCGATTCTCGTTAATACCGCTCGGGGAGGGCTTGTTGAAACCGAGGCTCTGATTTGGGCGCTTGATAATGGTATATTGCGGGGTGCCGGTCTCGATGTTCTCGAGGGTGAGCCGGAGATGAAAGAAGAATGGGAGAAAATTACCGAAAGTTACGATAAAGAACAATTGAAGACCATCATAATGAACCATGCTCTCATCGAGCGTGATGATGTTATCGTTACTCCGCACAATGCGTTTAACACACGCGAAGCGATTGACAGAATATTGGAAACAACACAAAGCAATATTCGAAATTTCATCGACGGCAATCCCGAAAATGTTGTGTCTTAATTTTTTAACCGTTGTTTGTTGGGTTTTTGTTTAATGTGATATGAAAAAATATTCAAACGCCGTAATTACAGGGTCTATTTCCAGGGATGAAATTATGAGTTTTCCCGACGAGTTTTGCAATTATTTCCAATCCGACAAATTGGATAAAATAAACATATCTTTCGTTGTTGATGATTTGAAACAACGACTCGGAGGTACGGCGACCAATATCGCTTATGGGATTGCTCATCTTGGTGTTTCGAACGTGCGCATACTTGGGGCAATAGGAAAAGACCACGATGATTTTTTCGCTTTTTTCAAAAAACAAAAAATAGGCGTGGACGGCATATACGTTTGCGACGATTTGTACACATCAACCGGCAAAGTTGTGACAGACGCGAAAGGAAACCAAATATGGTCTTTTTATTACGGCGCCGCAAAGGAAGGAGCGAGGGTAAATCCGGAACTATATATATCTTGCGATTCTCTCGTTGTCATATCCGCGAACCATAGAGATTCGTTCATGCATTTTCAGAATTATGTGATAAAAAACAAAATCGACTATTTGTACGATCCGGGAATGGCGTTGACTTGGATTAAGCCTTTGGAACTCAAAGAAGGCGTGATTAATTCGAAATGGACAATCGGCAACGAATATGAGATGGGTCGAATATTGAAGATATGCGAATTAGACAAGGCGACACTGTTTGAAAACGGAGTGAGCGTTATAACCACTCTAGGCGAAGACGGTGTTTTATGGGAGGATAATAACGGGCAATTGCGGATTGGCGGATTTGAGTCGAAAAACGCGATTGACCCCACCGGAGCCGGGGACGCTTGGCGGTCCGGTTTTGTTTCCGCTTTGTTGGAGAATTCGCCCATCGAGCGCGCTCTTGCAAAGGCGAACGCGTTTGCGAGTTTTGCCGTCGAAAAACACGGCACAGTGAACCACGCTCCGTCACAAGACGAATTGCAACGTAGAATAAATACATTAGTCAGTTAAATTTGTTTGTATGGATTTTGACATAAAGGATATAAAATTATCTGAAATCGGTAAAAAAAGAATCGAATGGGCGGACGCGGACATGCCTGTTCTGCAAAAAGTGCGCGAAAGATTTGAAACAGAAAAACCTTTTGACGGAATGAAAATGTCCGCGTGCTTGCATGTGACCGCTGAAACGGCGAACTTGGTGCGTACGTTAAAGTCCGGTGGAGCTGATATCGTGCTTTGCGCTTCTAACCCGCTTTCGACTCAAGACGATGTTGCCGCAAGTTTGGTCGCGGATTACGACGTGTCCGTTTTTGCGATTAAGGGAGAGGATAGGAATACCTTTTTCAATCATTTAAAGTCAGCGATAGAACACGGTCCGAATATCACCATGGATGATGGCGCGGATCTCATATCCGTAATTCACAAGGATTATCCCGAATTGTGCGAGAAAATCGTGGGTAGCATGGAAGAGACCACAACGGGAGTTATCAGATTGAGAGCAATGGCAAAAGACGGCGCATTGAAAATTCCGGTGGTGGCAGTAAATGACGCAAAGACAAAAAACATGTTCGATAACAGATACGGAACCGGACAGTCGACTTTGGATGGAATTATACGCGCCACCGATATGTTGGTGGCGGGCAAAACGGTCGTTGTTGCGGGTTATGGCTGGTGCGGGAGGGGATTCGCCATGCGCGCCAGCGGAATGGGCGCTCATGTCATCATAACCGAAATCGACCCGATAAAGGCATTGGAAGCGGCGATGGACGGATTCAGAGTCATGCCGATGGAACAAGCGGCTCCGCTTGGAGATTTGTTTTGCACGCTTACCGGAGATATACATGTTATCGACATACATCATATGAGATTGATGAAAGACGGAGCGATGGTTTGCAATTCGGGTCATTTTGACGTGGAAATTAACATAAAGGCTTTATCCGATGAGGCAAAGCGCATAGAAAATGACGTGCGTCAATTTGTGGACTCTTATATTCTTGAAACGGACGGCGTTGAAAAAAGAGTCTATGTGCTGGGAAACGGACGACTTATCAATCTTGTGGCGGCGGAAGGACATCCCGCGTCCGTAATGGACATGAGTTTTGCGACACAAGCTTTGGCGAGCGAATGGGTGATTGAAAATAAAAATTCATTAAAGCCCGAGGTGTATGAAATAAACGAAGAAATAGAAAACATGGTGGCGCGTCACAAACTGGACTCGATGGAAATAAAAATCGACGAATTGACGGATGAGCAAAAGAAATATCTGGAGTCTTGGGAAGAGGGGACGTAATAAGTTTGCGCGTTTGGCGTTTGTCGCGATCTTGACGGCAAAAATCACTACACGATTTTACTTGGGTTTATGGGAAAATTGGTAATTGACTTTGAAACACAACGATCTTTGCGAGAAGTTGGCGGTAAAGCGAATCTCGAAGCTCTAGGTATATCGGTCGCGGGCTGTTATGACTATGATACGGATACTTACCATGCGTTTGAAGAATCCGAGCTTGACCGATTGGAGGATTTGCTCGAAAAATCGTCTTTGGTTATAGGGTTTAACAGTATGGAGTTTGACTTGCCCGTATTAAAACCATATCTTAATCGAGTGAGCCTAATGGATCTTGAACAGCTTGATATTATGAAAGAGTTGCAGGATGTGCTTGGATACAGAGTGGGACTTGAAAAAGTGGCTGAAGCGACATTGGGCGTCAGAAAATCCGGTCACGGGCTCGAGGCTATCGAAGACTGGAAAGCCGGGCGTATTCAGGCGATTAAAGACTATTGTATCGACGATGTAAAGATAACAAGACAGGTGTATGAGTACGGGCTTGAGAATGGCAAACTCAAATTCCGCGGAGGATGGGAGTCCTATGAAGTTCCGGTTAATTTCAGATAATTTTCTATGACCAAATCGAAGTTGTATTTGAGCATTACATTGATATTGCTTGCACCTCTTGTCTTTTATTGGGGCGCATTATTTGCTAACGATATTATAGTAGCCAATGCGCAAAAGAAATTTGATAAGCTTATAGCTGAAGACCGTGCAAGATCCGAACGATGCTATCAACAACAAAAACTTGAAGGTAATTTGAACACTGACTATGATGTTTGCAGGACTTGGTTCTTTGGTTTTGAACCTAGGGGGAATATTTTCAGTATTATTGGTCAAGATGTGCCTCAGTCGGATGTTCCGAGAATGTTAAGATACTTTTCTTTGTTTTTGTTTGCGATATCTGTAGTGGTTGTTATTACGCTTGTGCGTAGAGTGCGTTTTAACCGGAAAGAAAAGCAAAAGTAACGTATAGTCGCAAATAAAATTAAAAATAACTTTGCTGAAGGTTTTACATTATACGGGGCAAAAAACGGTTTTATATAAAAAAACGCGCAAATCCTGCTGTTACGTTTTTTATATGCTCTTATGCTTTTTTACCCATACTTGCCAACTCAAACGTATTCTTCAGCAAATATGCTACAGTCATTGGTCCGACGCCTCCGGGAACGGGAGTAATCCACGATACCTTGTCTTTGACCGATTCGAAGTCAACGTCTCCCACCACTTTCCCGTCAATCTTATTGGTTCCAACGTCGATGATTATTGCGTCTTTTTTGATGTCTTTGGCTTGTATAAGATTTGCCTTGCCGACGGCAACGATTAGAATATCGGCTTTTCGAGTGCTAGAATGGTAGTTGTCTTGTTTCACAAGGTTTTCAACTTCCGCTCCGCGTTGCGTTAGAAGGTCGGCAAGAGGATCGCCAAATTCATGTGAGTTTACAAGAAGCGCCACCTTTTTACCTTCAAGGTTTGTGCCGGTTTCACTCAAGAATGCGAATATTCCCGCATGTGGCGGTGATATTATTTTGGCGTTTCCTTTTTTGATCCGACGTATGTTGACCGGGTGGAATCCATCGGCGTCTTTGTTCGGGTCTATTGATTCGATAATTTCATCGGTGTCAATGTGGGAGGGAAGAGGGAGTTGCACGAGTATTCCGTGAACGTTTTCTCGGTCATTAAGACCGTGAATTATGTTTATCATTTCTTCTCGCTGTGTGCTTTCGGGAAGTTCGATGCGTTCAAAGTGCATACCGACTTCTGATGCCGCTTTCTCCTTTAATCCGACATAGATGCGAGACGCCGGATCGGAACCGACAAGCAAGGCGACAAGCCCCGGTGTGATTCCGGAGTGTTTTATGTCTTCCTTTAGGCGAGCGCGTATGACCGCCGACAGTTTTTTACCGTCCAAGATTTTCATAGAGTGGAAATTGTGAGGTGAGTTCTTTAATCTCCGCCTTAATTTGTTTTTGCAAATCGGTATTTGAGGTATCTGAGATTATATTATTAATCCATTCTCCGATTTGCTCCATCTCCGGTTCTTTCATGCCGCGAGTGGTGAGTGCGGGAGTTCCCATGCGGATACCGGACGGATCTAGCGGTGAACGCGGGTCATCCGGGACCATGTTCATGTTTAGTGTTATGCCGGCGGCGTCGAGCGCTTCTTGCGCGGTTTTTCCGGACACGTTCTTGTTTGTCAAGTCAATTAGCAGTAGGTGGTTATCCGTTTGTCCGAAACATACATGGAATCCGTGCTTTTTTAACGTTGCTTCAAGCGCTTTCGTGTTTTTCATGATTTGCTCCGCGTAGTCTACAAATGACGGGTCGAGAGCCTCATTAAACGCGACGGCTTTGGCGGTGATATTGTTTTCGTGCGGTCCACCTTGCAGTCCGGGGAATACCGATTTGTCGATTGCCTGAGCATGTTGTTCTTTGCACATGATCATTCCACCGCGAGGACCGCGTAGGGTTTTGTGAGTTGTGGTGGTAACAACATCAAAGTATGGAACCGGGCTATCCATCGCGTCTCCCGCTATCAGTCCCGCAATGTGCGCTATATCAGCCATGGTGAGCGCGCCAACTTCGTCCGCGATGTCTTTGAACATTTTCCAATCAATAAGTCTTGAGTACGCGGAATATCCGGCGAGAATCATTTTCGGCTTGTGCTCATGCGCCATGGCGCGAACATGTTCATAATCAATTAATCCCGAAACTCGGTCCGTCTTGTAGCGAACGAAGTTAAACACCTTTGCGGGAAAAGTGACCGGATGGCCGTGAGTAAGGTGACCACCGTGCGCCAAGTCCATGCCAAGGACGGTGTCACCGGGTTTGAGCAGGGCAGCGTAAACCGCCATGTTGGCGGGCGCGCCGGACAAAGGCTGAACGTTTACATGTTCGACGTCGAACAATTTCTTCGCGCGATCAATCGCCAGTTGCTCGATTTCGTCAATATATTCGTTTCCTCCATAGTATCGACGACCCGGATATCCTTCAGAATATTTGTTGGTTGCCACAGAGCCCAGAGCTTCGAGGACCGCAAGCGATACATAATTCTCGGACGGGATGAGTTCGAGACCGTCTTGTTGTCGGGCAAGCTCTCTTTCCAGCGATGAATATGTGTCGGAGTCGGATGTTTTTAGGTTTGTATAATGCATAAAACGGTTTATCGATAATTTTCAATTTTTTATGACGCGATAATGAATTTATAAAAAGGCGATTTGATAGACGAACAAAGCCGATTTATACGACCACTATACAGTGTAGGCGTTTACCTTTCAAGTGGTTTTTGATACAATGGTGTTGTTTTCAACTGTTATCACTCTGTCATGAACATAAATTCGGAAATTTTCAGGGCGTATGATATCAGGGGCATATACCCTGAAGATATTAACGCTGAAATCGCGAAAAACATAGGCAGAGCATTTGCGGGCGTAATCACAAAATCATCCGGTTCGCGAACTCCTCGCATAATTGTCGGGCGAGATATGCGCTTATCATCGCCCGAACTTGCCGAGGCTTTTACGGAAGGAGCTGTGTCTTGCGGGGCAATCGTGGATGTAGCCGGGCTGTGTACTGTCGATATGGTGTATTTTGCTGTGGGCAAACTTCGATATGACGGAGGGGTTATGATAACCGCGTCACATAATCCGAAAGAATATGGCGGAATGAAGATGGTTGCGAAAGGTATGAAATGGATTAGAATAAAAGACATACAAGACGAAATCGAACGAATGACGGATACGCCGGTATCTTCCAAAGGCTATTCGCGAGCGGTGGAATTATGGGATGAGTATATCCAACACGTTTGCTCTTTTTTTGATTCGAACAAAATTCGTCCGTTGAAGGTTGTCGTGGATGCCGGAAACGGCATGGCCGGCGTTGCCATCGAAAAACTGCAAAAACATATTCCGATAGAGATAATCAAATTAAATTTTGAGCCTGACGGAAATTTTCCAAATCGTCCGTCGAACCCGCTCGCGGAAAATGCCACCAATATGACCGTATCTAAAGTTTTGGAAACGAATGCCGATTTCGGCGTGTTGTTTGACGGCGACACCGACAGGCTCATATTCATCGATGAGAAGGGCGGTTTTATCCGTGCGGATACAACGCTTATTATTTTGGCTGAATTTTTTCTTAAAAAACACCCTGGAAAAGCAGTGTCATACAATGCGATATGCTCAAGAGCAGTTCCGGAATTCATACGAAAATTCGGCGGTCGTCCGATACGGACAAAAGTCGGTTTTGTCAATGTCAGCAAAGGAATATCGGAAAATGACGGTGTTTTGGGCGGGGAAGTTTCCGCGCATTATTCGTTTGCCGATAATTTTTACGCGGATTCGGGGATTATAGCGTTCGCCGTAATGTTGGAAATCATATCCGAATCCGAAATTCCGTTATCTGAAATGGTTAGAGGTTACAAACCGTATGTTCGAGGAGATGAAGTTAATCTTGAAATGGAAAACAAACAAGAAATAATATCGATTTTGAAAGATAAATATTCCGATGCCGATATTGACATGCTGGATGGTATTACGGTCAGCTTTCCGGATTGGTGGTTTAATGTTAGAGCTTCGAACACCGAGCCGTTATTGAGGGTTACGGTGGAGGCGGGAACTCAAGAGGAGATGGAAAACCGTAGAGATGAAATCGTCGCTCTAATCAAAAAACTGTCCAAATCTCCTTCGCGAATCACGGGCGAAAGCGCTTGATTTGTTCGGTTATTGTTGCGACTGAATTCCATTTGGATGCGAGTTTTTGTGGTTTTGAGATCTGTTCTCTCTCTCTTGTTGCCTGGGGTATTATCGCTCTTTTTACTCGTCACAACAAAAACCGGCGTGGTGCCGGTTGTTTTTGCGATAGTGGGCGCGCCAAGATTCGAACTTGGGACCTCAGCCTTATCAGGGCTGCGCTCTAACCAACTGAGCTACGCGCC
Organism: Patescibacteria group bacterium; assembly: GCA_015485695.1. Lineage (GTDB taxonomy): Bacteria > Patescibacteriota > Patescibacteriia > WFTA01 > S139-112 > S139-113. Next base: position 26,014 of record WFTB01000004.1, read on the forward strand.
CGGAAATTTCCGAGTATAACGATACCCACTATACGATATTTCTCGGATTAAATCAAGTGTTGATTATTTGAATCGGGTTTGGTACTATACATGTAGGTATATGAAAATACAAATTGTTTCTAAAAAAATCGAAATGACAGAACCTCTCAAGGAGTATGTCGAGCTCAAGATAGGCTCTCTTGGTAAGTTTGTTTCACGATACGAAGAAGACGGTGAACTGACTATGCATGTCGAGGTTGCGCGCACAACCGCAGGACAGCATAAAGGCGAGGTGTTCTATGCCGAGGCAAGCATTCAGCTACCCGGTAAGCTTGTTCGCGCGGAAGATACGCAAGCTGACGCTCGCGTTGCCATTGATTCGGTGAAAAAAATCATGAAGCAAGAATTGGTAAAATACAAGGAGAAAATGGCAAGCCGATCGTAGTGTCGGTTGTCGCTGATTTTATTATGATTAAGACAGCCGTGACGGCTGTTTTATTGGGTTGTGGGGAACAGGGCGGTTATGAGTGTGGATTCTTGCAAAGACCCACATTACGCTTCTCGCAACTTATTCACCAAACACTATGCCAACTCTATACATTATCGCGACCCCCATAGGAAATCTTAAGGATATCACATTGCGAGCGCTTGATGTGTTGCGATCGGTCGATATTGTGGTGTGCGAGGATACGCGAGTGACTCGAAATCTGCTTTCGCATTACGAGATTATCAAGCCGCTTATGTCTTATCATCAGCATTCAACGGGAAACTCAGTTAAAAAGATCCACGACTTGTTAAAAGAAGGGAAAGACGTGGGTTACGTGTCTGACGCGGGCACTCCGGGGATTCAAGACCCCGGAGGCTGTCTGGTATCGGAGATTCTTCGATTATCAGAATCCAAAGAGGGAAAAGAAGAGATTGACGTGGTTCCGATTCCGGGAGTGTCGGCAGTTACAGCCCTTTTGTCGGTATCCGGATTACCGGCCGATTCGTTCGTGTTTTTCGGATTTGTCCCGAAGAAAAGAGGAAAGAAGAGAGTTATTCAAGAGATATCGGATTCCAATCGGACGGCGATTTTTTATGAATCCGGACACAGGATTATAAAAACGCTTGAAGAACTGGGTAATCTCGGAGAGCGTGAAGTTGTCGTCGGAAGGGAATTGACAAAGAAATTCGAAACGGTATATCGAGGGACTATTTCATCGGTTATAAATCAACTTGAAAAATCAAGCACAAAGGGAGAATTCGCAATTGTTGTTGAAGCGCAATCACAAAAAACAAAAGATTAATAGACTACAGAAAGCGTATTTTGACTTTTGTGCTTTCGTGGTTTTTATGATTAAATGACCAATATATGACAGATTCAAAAAACACATTTTACATAACTACGCCGATTTATTATGTAAACGGTAAACCGCATATCGGGCACGCGTATACCACGATAGTGGCTGATACGTTGGCGCGGTATCATCGTCAAAAAGGCGATGAAACGTTTTTTTTGATGGGCACCGACGAGAACTCTCAGAAAAACGTTGAAGCGGCGAAAAAAACAGGCAAAGAAGTCGGAGTATATGTCGATGAGATGGCGTCGGTGTGGCGCGAGACGTGGCTCAATCTGGGGATATCGTTTGACCGTTTTATACGAACGACTTCGGCGGAACACAAAAAGGCGGTCTGTGAATTTTATCAACGTGTCTATGATAAGGGGGATATCTATCCGGGCGAGTACGAGGGTTTGTACTGCGTCGGTTGTGAGAAATTTATAACAGAATCTGAGCTTGACGAAAACGGCGAATGCCCGGACCACAAGAAGAAACCGGAAGCAATCAAAGAGCGGAATTATTTTTTCAAACTCACCAAGTACCGTGATCGGCTTCTTGAACATATCGAGCGACATCCGGAGTTTATTCAGCCGGAAAAGCGACGCAATGAGGTGGTGAGTTATATCAAAGATTTCATGGAAGACTTTAGCATCTCTCGCCAAGCCATGGAATGGGGAATCAGACTGCCCACGGATGAGAAGCATGCGATTTATGTCTGGTTTGACGCATTGCTCAACTATCTGTCCGGAATCGGTTTTGTTCAGGACGAAATAAAGTTTGATAAATTCTGGCCCGCCGATATTCAATTGATTGGAAAGGATATTATCAAGTTTCACTGCGCATACTGGCCCGCAATGCTTATGTCGGCGGGACTCCCGCTTCCGAAGACTGTTTTTGCTCATGGGTTCTTTACTGTTGATGGTGATAAGATGAGTAAATCCTTGGGGAATGCCGTCGACCCTGTCGAGCTCGCAAAAGAGTATCCGTTTGACGCGGTGCGGTATTTTTTGCTCCGTGAAATTCCGTTCGGTGAGGATGGTGATTTTTCTCTCAAACGATTGCAAGAAAGATACAATGCGGACCTTGCAAACGACCTTGGAAACTTGGTTCAACGCGCGCTTAACATGATAGATAAATATTGTGACGGAAGTGTCGACCGTGACATCAAGATTGATATGCCGTTTTCCGTTGAAACGGTGCGTTTACACATCGAATCGCTCAAGTTTGACCAATCGATCATTGAAACATGGAAAGGAGTTTCATGGGCGAACAAATATATCGAAGACGCAAAGCCGTGGGAATTGCACAAATCCGGAGAACATGAGAAAATCAAAGAGGTTTTGTCGAGAGTGTATGTGGTTTTGGCGGATATTGCCGAAACCCTCACGCCGTTTATGCCCGAAACGGCGAATAAGATTAAAAAACTTTTATCGACGGAAAAACTTTCTCCTCCGAGCGAGCCGTTATTTCCCAGAAAATGAAAATAATTTTCAAGCATCAGTTCCAAATTAAACAACGAATTTACGAACAATCGATTTTCACTTATCGAAAAATTGAGAATTTGTAGATTGGAAATTAAAGTATGACTCCTTTGGATATAGGATTGATTATCATTTTGTTCTTCTTCGTAGCGACCGGTTTTCGCTATGGTCTTATAGTTACATTCGGAACATTGGTTGGTCTTATCGCCGGAGTATATGTAGGTGGCATATATTTTGAGAGGGTGGGCGCGTTTTTGCTTGACGTATTCGCGGGAAACGAAAATCTGGCGAAAGTTGTCGCATTTGTTTTGATATTTTTACTTACGGCGAGGATTGTCGGGCTCGTATTCTGGGCGATTAACAAAGCGTTCAA
>WFTB01000005.1 GCA_015485695.1 Patescibacteria group bacterium
CCAACCCCTCCCGCGAACACCCCGGACATGACACCGCCGTCAAACATGTAAAGAAGGCGTATGTTCTTATGAGAATCATCTCCTTTTGCGAGGAGTTGCTGTTTTAACCTGATTCGGTCTATTAACTCGTTGTTATCTTGAAGGCGCATTTTTAAACCTTAACCACATGAAACACATAGTGAATTTTCCATGGTTCAACATAAATTTTATACTGTATATTGCAACCAGCCATTGAACTGGCATCAACCAATAACTTTTCAAAATGTTCTGTAGTTCTGTACATGATGTGCCAATTAAAAAGCTTCTCTAGTATTAATGCCGAAGACGTGCGATTCATATTAGACACTATAAGAGAACCACCAATAGGTATTTGTTTTAACGACTGGTACAATAACTGAATAGAATCACGATCATCCAAGTATTCAAAAATACCACACGCCTCAACGTTGGATAATTCGGGTGTAAATTTTGCATAACTATTATACTTCAAATTCACTTGCTCTGTTTTTACGTTATTAGATATTCCTGCCAACTCTGCAAGCTCTCTAATTCGATTGAAAGGAGACGAACTCATGTCGGTCATCAAAAGATTAACGTTTTTCGTCGATTCGATTCGCATTTTCTTTTCTGCAGCAAGAATCAAAGCTTGCCCAGATCCACACGCTATAGAGATTGTTGTTCCAGGCAAGGCAAAACGTGAAAAGAGTTCAATTACAATACGAGCGCGATTGCGTACAGCTTGACCGTTCTCTCTACTAAAATAAAATCTTCCAATCCAATCACATTTTCCTTTGATGCACTCTGGCCATATAACCTTACCCCTAACCACGAAACTACCAAGTGCATTATAAGCATCATCCAGCGCTGGATAATTTCCTATATTCTCATAAAAATGAGAAACTATTTTGGAATGCCTGTTCCCAAGCAAGATAGTTTTTATTTTGAAAATATCAATGAATCTGTTCTCACCAAAATTATGCCTTGCTTCATGGAGTATTTTTTTTCTAAACTCTTCACTTGTTCCCCACATTTTTTTTTCTTCATGGTTTAATAACGAAAATATTTTTTTTTTCGTTTTTATTTCTACAATTTTTCCAATAACACGGTCAATTGTGTAGCTTGACGTCTTCCAAAAAACCACGTTGGAATATTCTAAAGATTCGCCCACCAAAGATTTGCTGTTTTCTATGTGTTTCTTCATAGACATAAAACAAAAAGGTTATTTATTTAATTAGTTGGGTATTCGTTGAGATATTTAAAATCACATTATCTGGTCTAAGCACGAACAAACCCTCAATGCACATCTACGTTCGCGCTCTTTCCAAGAAATACTACAGTTTTTATAAAAAGCCCAAGACCTGATAAAGACAAATAAATCACGAAAAACCGCACAACAACTTATCTTTTGATTGAGAACATGCTAGAATTAAACAATAAGACTGCTAACTGTCGTCAAATTATGTTCACCACAGTTTATTTATCTAGTTAGGTTCCTTGCAAAAGAATCACGCTTAACGACAAACGGGATACTGCTTCACAGCCCACCTTGATTATAGTTAAAGTTTTCTTTTAGCACAACTACACTATGGATTATTTTGCTTTTTCCGCCCTATTTAACTTCGTAGTAAGCTCATTGCTTGGTGTTTTTGTTTTGTACAAAAACACCAGAGCAAGGGTTAACAGAAGTCTTTTTTTTCTGTGCTCAACTGCGGCGTGGTGGTCTGGTTTTTATTTCCTATGGCAAACAACAAACTCTACTGGGGCAGCGTTAATTTGGACAAAACTGTTGATGCTTGGGGCAATATGGATACCCTATACTTACATAAAGGTAATATTTATATTTCTTGAAAATGAACACCGTCACAAGATTCTTCTTAGATTGGTTTACATAATGTCTTTAATACTAAGCGCTCTGATACCCACTTCTCTAATCGTGTCACACATAAGCCCAGTTTATGGGTTTTTGTTATGGCCAAAACCCGGTCCAGCATACATCCCTTTTTTATCTGTGTTTATAATGATGATTCTTTATGGAATGCACGTCTCTTACCAAGAATCAAAAAGTCTTCCTTATGACAAGAAAAAACAGCTGAAAATCATCTTGGTTGGGATGGCTGTGAGCCTGATAGCTGGATCAACTAATTATTTTCTTTGGTATGACATACCAATAAAACCGTATGGGAACATATTAGCATCAGTTTATGTGGTTACGATGGTGTATGCAATCATTAGACATCAAGTAATGGACATAAAACTGACACTAAGGGGGTGGTCAGTTTATGTTACGTCGCTATCTTCAATAGTTTTGTTTGCGTTAGTTATTCAACACATGGTTCATCTGGTTTTTCCGTTGGTAGATGAGTTTTGGTTGAGTTTTGCTTTGATTACGGCATCTGTCTCCGTCCACCCAATTGTTAAAAGACACGCATACAGAGTCGCCAATAAATATTTTTTCTCGTCTTTATACGACTCAAATGAAGTCATTGCTAAACTAAGTAATAAATTGTTATCGGTGCTCGAGATTGGCAGGTTATACCAAACAATAAATTCGACAATCACAGAGACTTTCCACACCAAGTCTGTCAGTATCCTCACTTTCGATAAAAAAACAGGGGAGTTCGCCGTTTCTTTTAATAATGGTTTTGATATATATAATGAAGAAAGAGGGTTTATAAACGCGGTGCTAACAAGTATCCCGCTAAGACACAACGAATGCGTTATCGTTGAGAACATCAGAGCTTCGGCGCAAGCGAGCGGTAAAGACAAAAAACTGCTGAATCTTCTAAACAAATACGGAGTGGAAATAATGGTCCCGTTGAATATAAAAGATGATTTGATAGGTATTATAGTTCTCGGACCGAAAGAATCAAAAGATTCCTACAACAAAGAAGATATTCAGGTTCTCGAAGTTATTCGGGCGCAAACCTCGATTGCTCTTGAAAACGCCTTGCTCTACGCGGAAACATTGCAATCGGAGCGCCAACTGGAGCAAAAGGTAAAAAGTCGCACAAGAGACCTTCAGCAAAAATCGGACGAACTTGTAGCTGCAAACAAACGGTTGAAACAGCTTGACGCGGCGAAAACCGAATTTTTATCCATCGCTTCACACCAGCTTCGCACTCCTCTTTCCGGAATCAAAGGCTATGTGTCAATGATGAATGACGGGGATTTCGGCGCTTTTAAGCCGGGGCAAAAAGAAATACTGATGAGGGTCGGCACAGAGGTCGATCGTTTGGTACGGCTGGTGCAAGTGTTCCTTGATGTTTCTCGAATAGAATCGGGAAGACTAAATATATCGAAAAAAGAATTTAACTTCGTTGACCTCGTAAAAGAAACAGTGGAAGAGTTGAAGCCCACGGCAGATTCAAAGAAGATAAAACTCACCCACAAGGGTCGCAAAAAAACCATATTGATTGAAGCTGATCGCGATAAATTAAAAGATGTTCTTGTTAATCTCATAGACAATGCGGTCAAATATACGCCCAAAGGTTCTGTGTGGACGGAAATAGAAGATAGCGACAGTTCGGTCAAGTTTCAAGTGCGCGACAGCGGAGTCGGAATGGAGCCGGATGAAGTATCTCGCGTATTCGAAAAATTCGCTCGCGGAAAGGGTATAGATCGAATATCGACATCGGGGTCGGGTCTCGGGTTGTTCATAGCCAAGAAAATAGTTGAGAGTCATAAGGGTAAGATTTGGGCTGAAAGCGAAGGAAAAGGGAAGGGTTCGGTTTTTGTGTTTGAGATTCCAAAGAGGTAAGAGACGGTCTATCAAGGCGTGTTCTCGTATTTTGTGGAGAGTTTTTAATTCAAACTTATTATTTGTTATCTATGTACGAAGGGTTGGTTTCGGCATTTATACCGATGATACCTCTTATGAGCGCCTTGCTGGTGCTCTATTTGGCGAGTTTCGCATACGTTCAAAACAAACAATCTCGAACAAATCAAATCTTCGCTATGCTGTGTGTTTCGATAGCGATTTGGATGTTTGGCACGTTTATGCAATTCACCATAACCTCCTATGCGGGTAATATTTTTTGGGGTCGTTTTATTTACATAGGGGTGGTGTTCATTCCGGCCCTCGCGTATCACTTCGCGCTTACTATATCCAAAAAGACCGGTAAATTACAAAAGCAAATACCGATAGCTTACACGATCTCCGCGGTGTTCCTAATCGCGAGTCGCTTCGATTTGTTCGCCGGAGGGTTATACATCTATGATTGGGGTGTTCACATCAAGGCGAATGTTTTGCACCACGCCTTCGTCTTCACATACGCGTATTTCATGGTTATGACATACGCGATTCTTATCAATTACATGAGGACTCTTGGCGAAGGGGAAGAAAGAGAAAAAGTAAAGTATCTTCTGGCGGCGTTCGGGGCATTGTCTTTTGCTGTTGTGGATTTTATGCCGGCATACGGAGTTGACGTGCGTGTCCCTCTGTTCTACTTGTTCGGCGCGATTTTCGCCATGATAATAACGAGAGCGATAGTGCGTTACAATTTTTTGCATACAAGAGTTTTGACAACTCAAATTTTATCAACTTTGGTTCTTTTCGCACTTACTATCAAGTTGTTTTTCGTGAAAACATTCACCGACTTCTTGCTGGAAGGTATATTGCTTGTGATTGTGTCCGTCTTGAACCATCTTTTGATTAAGAGCGTAAAAACGGAAATCAAACAAAAAGAAAAGTTGAAATCAACAACTGACAGGCTCAGAAAAGCGACAAACGAACTGAGCGAAGCGAACAAAAGATTAAAGCGCCTGGACGTGGCAAAGACGGAATTTTTATCGATAACGTCTCACCAGCTTCGCACACCTCTTTCCGGAATCAAGGGGTATGTGGCAATGATGCTTGACGGAGATTTCGGAAAATTCGGTAAAAAACAATCTGATATACTGATTCGGGTAAAAGACGAAGTTGAACGACTTATCAGACTGGTGCAAGTGTTCCTTGATGTTTCTCGCATAGAGTCGGGAAGACTTACCATATCCAAATCGGATTTTGACTTGGCGAATCTCGCAAGAAATGTAATCGATGAATTGTTGCCGTCCGCTCAATCCAAAAAAGTGTCCGTCAAACTAACAAATTCTTCAAAAGAAAAATTTAACATAAGTGCCGACAAAGACAAACTAAAAGACGTAATGGTTAACCTTGTCGACAATGCCATAAAGTACACCCCCGAAGGATCCGTTCTCGTCACACTGTACAGCAAAAACGGTAAAACCGGATTCGAAGTTCGAGACAGCGGAGTCGGAATGGAGCCGGATGAAGTATCTCGCGTATTCGAAAAATTCGCTCGCGGAAAGGGTATAGAAGAAATCTCGTCAACAGGCGCGGGTCTCGGGTTGTTCATAGCCAAGAAAATAGTTGAGAGTCATAAGGGTAAGATTTGGGCTGAAAGCGAAGGAAAAGGGAAGGGTTCGGTTTTTGTGTTTGAGATTCCAAAGAGGTAAGAGACACGCATTTGCAAAACCGATATTTTGCCGTAATTTTTCCTCCGGTTGATTCATTTGACTAACCTTGGTAAAATAACACCAGGTATCAGTTAAACATAAACACGATTATGGCTACGAAAGTGCTTATAGCGGAAGACGAAAAAACCTTATTGGATATGTACACCATAAAACTGGAAAAAGAGGGTTTTGAGGTGTTCGGAGCGCATGACGGAGAAGAGGCTGTAAATATGGCAAAGTCAGAAAATCCGGATATTATATTATTGGACATAATAATGCCCAAAATAGACGGTTTTACCGCCTTGGAAGAGCTTAGAAAAGAAAAATCATTGGACGAAACTCCAATAATAATGCTAACAAACCTTGGCCAAAAGGAAGACTTGGACAAAGGTAAAAAATTTGGCGCAACTGATTATTTGGTAAAAGCCAATACCACTCCCGCGGAAGTGGTGGATAAAATAAACGAAGTTCTGTCGAGAAACAACAAAAAATAATTGACAAACACTCTGCAAGGGGGTATAGTCCTCCTGAATCGGTTTTTAGGGATTCAAAATTTTTCGGTATTTTTTGACTGAAGGTACGGTGAACGTAGCTCAGTTGGTAGAGCGCTGGTTTGTGGTACCAGTGGTCGCGGGTTCGAGCCCCGTCGTTCACCCAATCAAAACAACAAAAAAACAGTCAAACGTTTGCAAGATTGTTCCGACAACAAAGGTTCAAATCATGCGCTTTTCGCGCGGGCTGGTAGCTCAGTTGGTTAGAGCATCAGGCTGGCAGTCTGAGGGTCGTGGGTTCGAATCCCACTCAGTCCACAAACCAAAAACCTCTCGATATTTTTATCGAGAGGTTTTTGGTTTGTGTATCTATACAACCAAGCTCGAACTTATTTTATCAAAATTGCTGAACAAAGGAAGGTTGCCGCCCGCTTCGCTCGCGACATATCCAACCCCGCGGCTCCGCCGCACGGC
>WFTB01000006.1 GCA_015485695.1 Patescibacteria group bacterium
AGAGGATATCCTCAAAATGTATGATGATAAGATATCGGAGTTGGAAGACCCCGATGCGTTTAAAAGATCCGTGCATGAGTATAAAAAAGCATATGACAGATGGCTAGAGTCCGCCGGCTTTGATACTCCGGAGACAAGAAATAGGGAAAAGATTGAGTTGTTGAATGAGTTGAATTCTCTTAAAAAACAAATCGAAGAACGACTTGAAAGTGTTGAGAAAAACGAACGCGCTAGAGTTGAGAACGAGATTACTGAACTTTTAAAAGGGTTTCCGGAAATTGCATCTGGACCTGCTCAAAATTTACAAGAAACGCACATGGGGCGCGTCGTTAAACTTGTAGATGGGTATAAAAAAATACTAAAATCTATCACCGAATCTAATCAAGACAAAGAACCAGATCCGGAAAAAGCGGAACCGGTAGAGTCACAAAATAAAACGGGTGAAGGGCGACAAGATTCACATGAGCAACCAACACAAGAAAACCCAACCCACGAGCAACCGCGAAAAACGGAAGAGCGCGAGACGGAATATCGTGAAGGTCTCAGACTTGTTGAGTTGGACCGAGAAGCCCTTGAGAAACTGTTTAAGGAAGACGAAACTATCATTAAAAGTCTGCGGGAATTATTGTCTGGAGAGGAAAACGTTGATTTGAGTTCTTTTCGAGAAGCCCTTAAGAAAACGTTGTTTAATTATTGTAAAAACGTTCTTAAGATGGATAAAAAAGAGATTTCTGCGATGCATAGCGCGATAAACGAACTCGTTGATACTGTAGTCGAGGATGTTGGAAGTATTTTGGATGAATCTTTGGAGCTTGAAGCGAAAAAACAAACCGGATTTTTCAAGCGCAAGCTTGCGGGCATCACGGGTCGCGCAAAACTCAGTTGGTCTGTAACCATATTAACGGGATTGGGTGTTGGTTTGTTGTCTCGATTTTTCTTGCCGATAGGTAATCGTTGGGCCATGGCGGGTATTACCGGTCTTGTTGGAGGTATGACCAGGACGGTTGGACAGTATGCGTCAAATTTGTTTTCGCGATGGAGAAGGAAAAGGAAAGGTGAGGTTCAGAGTGACGAGGAAGAAATACAACAAAAAGAACAGAAGATGATAGACGACAAAAAGAAAAAACTGCTTGATAGTGAAGATTTTTCTCTTCTTAACTCCGACCGACTTGCAAATATTGTAGCAACCAGAACATACGCTGAAACTTCCAAGGGCGTGGTTGACTTGGATGAAAAACTTGATTTTAGTAAGATGGAACAAGATGAATCAGGTAAATACTCGGAATCTGAGGAGAGCAAACGAGGGCGAGAAGAACTCAGAAAATCTCTTAAATCGATATACAAAAACATCGAAACACACGTTAATTACGATCCGGAGTATCGCTATTTGGAGCCCCGTGAGAAAAAATTAGAGATAAAACGCTTATTTAGTGTCGTCGTTCGTGAGCAAATGAATCAGGAACAGATTATGGACATCATGAGAAATGGCGGTAAGATAAATGACGAACTTGCGCAATCTTTGGCAAAATTCCAAGGAGTGGTAACGGGGAGAAAATTAGCAGGCAATCTGGACTACGAGGCGGGGGTAAATGACATGGCGAAACATTCTATTGTTGCAGGGCTTGTGTCCGGTGCAACGCGTATTGCCATGGGAGCTGGTGGTGATTACGCGCGTGCCGGACTTTTTGCGCTCGGTGGCGCGACTATGGGCGCGATGATGTTTGACGTCAAGAAGGATAAAATATTCGAAGAGTACGTCAAATCACTCGACGATATTGTGTCAAGTAGTGAAGGCAAGATAAAGGACATTATCAGGAGTGGCGATGTTTACGCGAGTGATGTGCATCAGGATCTTGAGCAAAACATTGCTTATGTGCGAACGGTACTTTCTCTCAAGCGCGATAAGGACACCCCGCTGATTGATGATCCGGCGCTTCGGACGCGTGCTGAAGGCATGATACATCAATTCAACATGATTAAAGCGCGACACGGTGTGAGTGATATTGCAAGGCACCGTGAGCGTGGAGAAGTTTATAATATTGAAAACGAGAATCGGTTCTACAGTGTACTTGGCAAGATGGAGCGGAACCTTGCTCAGGATCGAGATGAGATGATTGCCGGAGTGGCGGAAAAAGTTGAAGACGCAGAAAAGCGTAGTAAATGGAAGAAAAAGGCCGCGATGATCGTCGGCGGTATTGCCGGCGGGGTGTTGGGGTATTTCATGGAAGATATATCCGGTAAAGTGGGAGGTAAAATTCGTGATTGGCTCGGGTTAGAACAAAAGCCGTCACAACCGGAAGAGCCAAATCAAGAACCTGAATTGGAAAATCCGGAAAATTTACCAATTGAAGATGACGGAGGTTCCGGCGGTGAGTCCGACTCCTCTCCTGATTCATCTAGAGATTCCGGAGAGCAATTCCAAGAATCTCCTGAGTCACGACAATCAGAGTCCGCGGAAGGCGATTCGTCCGGAACAACCGGGTCGTCGCTACCGGAAGTACCGCTCCCTGAGAGTGACTTGGATTTTCCTGAAGACGCGAAGTTGTTTGAGGGGTCCATTGATTCTAAAAATAATTCTATTTGGAAAGCGACAAAGAACCTGTTCCTTTCGCATTCCGAAGAATTTGGTTATGACCCGAAGAAACACGGAGATTTGAAAGCATGGGCTGAGAGGAGCACTGCCAATGCGATTCATGAACTGAACGAGCTTGAAGGCGGTAACATCAAAGACCTCGTACACAAAGGGGATAGGGTATATATTGGCAAAGGGCCTGATGGAAAGTATCACCTGAGCGTCGAGGATAATCCGGATGATGGTTTTGAGCGTGGACATTTGTCTGACTCCAACGTGTTCGAGATTGTTAAGGATGAAAAGGTTGCTCCGGGAGTTGAAGTGGACAAAACAGGCAGGAGCTCTCTCGCGGGAGATCAGTATGTCGAGTATACCAAGGATGGCGAGACGTATCGTGTTTATGACTGGAATCGTGATGGTAATCCAAATGTCATCAAGCCTGACGGCACGTCCGTTGAGATGACACCGGAGGAATTGCGAACATATCTGCGCGCGGAAGGAATATATGAATCTGAAATTACCGAGGCGGGTGACGTAGAACATGGGCTTGAAAATGAGGTTCCGGACAGTGTCGCTCAAGACATCGAACTTGCAAAAGAAACAGGTTCTGTCGCGGAAGAGACTCAAGGTCGCTTATATGATGAAGAGGTCAAGAACCCGAAATACCTCCAAAACAGTGAATTTCGTGATACGGTGCAAGGTTCACTTGAACGTGGCATAATTGATGATATCAAGACCGGCGGTCCCCGATTTGACGGAGCGGTACGAAATCTGAGCGAACTTGCCGGCTTGAGTTTCAAAAACGGCGAGTCCATGGCATTCATGGAATATCTCAAATTAAGCCATGAGGGAGGCGCGACAGAAGCGATGAGTGAGTTTATAAGCACGGACGGTCACGGAAATGAGGCATTTGACAACGAAGCGTTTGAAGAGCGCGTTCACGAGTTTGACAAAATCGCCCATTCCACGGATTTGCCTCCTCAAAAGGCGGGAGCGGAATGGGAACCACGCATGGTGAAAGGTGGCATGCTTGACGGACCGCGCGGTTCCGCCGAATTCAAGCCGGGAGACTTTCAGCAAACAGCGCTCGTTCGCTGGGTAGGAACGGAAACCAGAGGACATTATGAAGTGCTTATTCCGCCAAATGGTGAAACGCACACTGTCACCGAGGCGGAGCTTAAACAGCTGATGTCAGGCAAGTTTGACGAAAGCGCAATAGGCGCGTGGCGCGAGTCCATCGGCGCCAAATCCCCGGACAGTTCTGAAATCCCCTCCCAACCGGAATCAGAAGCATCGGAAAATAATCATGATAAAGTTACCGACCCGCGAGAAACCACAAATCAAGACGAAGAACATGAAAGCGGTTATGGACATGAACGTGAATATTATGATAAAAACGCGCAAGAAACATTACCTGATGACATGCAAGAATATAAGGCTCAAGCTATACATAAAATGAAGACAGCTGTGGTAGGTTTATCTGACGATGATTATGACAAAGCATTTTCCAAATTTTCTTCAAGAACGCAATCAATAGCCAATGGGGCGTTTGATATCGAAGGTACGGGAAATGCGTGGAGCGAAGCGGGTCAGACGAAGTTTGTCAATCAGTTTAACAAATTCCTCGCCGAAGAACGTGGTAGTGGCTTGACTGATGGTGAAAAGTCAAGACTGGAAAATCTATACAAACAAGTAAGCGGGACAAGGATTCAAGGCAATGCGCGAAATTTGGTTGAAGCAGAGATGGCTCGTCTTCTGCATGAAGGAAGTGAAAGCGCTGTTCCCGTCGATTCGGACGCCGAACATTCCCACCATTAAATCATATTAGCTGTTCAATTGTAGATTTATTTTCAGATTTTAAATGTTTTCGATAATGACCGGCCTAAATAGGCTTATTGGAATGCGTTAATGAAGTTATAAAAGCTGTTTTTGGACGCGCTTCAAATTGATTTGCGTTTTTAACAATAAAATTAAGCGCGGGATTGTGACGCGTTGCGTGACACCTGAACGAAACACTCTAATAAATCGAAAGGTTGTTCTGACGGACAACCTTTCGGCGTATTGTGTTTGAAAAAGAGAGTTAACCTTCTGCTTCAAAGACATGGTTCCGTATTCCCATGCCTCAAATATCGTCGATCGACGTCAGATGAGGCACGAAACCATGAAAGTTTGAAAATACCATGCCTCAAATATCGTCGATCGTGTTATTTTGAGGCATGAGATATTGTGAATGAGATTTTATTACGATAAACCGTCCGCCGCGCGTATATCTTATGAAGATTTAACTAAGGAGATGTGGGATCCAGCTGTGTCAGCATCACTTTCTGAGGAGCTAAAGCAAAGTCTTGCGAAACCCAACTTCGTAGGAGGTAAGAAATTTTTTACTAAGCTTTTTTAGGAATTAACGCAAAAGTGTAGCTAAAACTTGATTTTTCAGTCAGGAATATCTATACTTTTCCTATATGCCCAAGTTTAATACTAAAAAAGTTGTCGGGTATTGGATTAAGAATGCGGAGCTCAAATGGGAAACCGCGAAATCCCTAAAGCGTTCCAAGAAGTATTCCGACTGCCTGTTTTTCTGCCATTTGGTTTTGGAGTGTCTGCTTAAAGCGTTGGTAGTAGAACGGACAGGGAAAGAAGCACCGTTTATTCATAATTTGGTAAGGCTCGCGGAACTTGCTGAGCTTAATTTAACTGCTGACCAAAAAGAATTATTGCGCGTGGCAACTCCTTTTAATATCCGCGCCCGATATGAGGATTATAAAATGGCATTTTACAAGAAGGCTAATAAAACATACACCGATAAATACTTTGAGAAGAGTAATGAAATGCGACTATGGTTATTAAAAAGACTACCAAAAAAACAGCGCTAAAATACGCCTCTGACTACGCGCGGTATTTGAAAGAAAAGGAAGCACTGCCTATTACGGGTGTCTACGTGTTTGGCTCATACGCTAAGGGCGAGCAAAAGGACTGGAGCGATATTGACGTGGCTATTGTTTCTGAGAAATTCAAAGGCAGAGTAGATCCATACGAATACTTATGGAAACGGCTCAGGGACAGTGATGTCAGGCGCGGCATTGAGCCGATTGGGTTTCACCCGCGTGATTTTGTGTATGAAAATCCGATTGCGGCAGAAGTTAAGCGGTATGGGGTGAGAGTGAGAGTATAAAACGAGTACCCCTGTCATCTGTCACAATATCAAAACTAAAAGAACACCTGTCGCCGAAGCTAGGGTGTTCTTTTTCGATGAGAGTGCAAGATTCACAAATGTGGGGGGGGGTGTCCGTTGTGATCGCGCTATTTGTCGGAGTCGGGGAGCACGACCCCGATTCACATTCACAGGTATTGTACCGTATTCCCATGCCTCAAAATACGTCGATTGTGTTATTTTGAGGCATGAGATATTGTGAATGAGATTTTATTGCCATAAGCCGACCACTCCATTCCATTTCACACAAATCACCATGGCGTATTTTATACCATAGCAATAAAATACGCTATGGTTTTTTGTTTGATGTTTTTGCGATTAAACAAAAAATCCCCCACAGAACGGGGAAGTGTATTGAGTAGGTCAAACAGGAGAGTATTCTCTCTAGAGGTCACGAATTCACTGTACCGGGGTTTGCCGGAAACGGAGATATATTCTTTATACGCGATACTTCGTCGGTAGAGAATATGTCTTTGTTTCCGAGTTCATCGACGGTTTTATCGACTTTTTCATTGATTGTTCTGTCTCGCACAATACTTTCTCCGGCTTTTTCATTTGAAACTCTCATTATGTAGTCTCGCGCGTCGTTGACATCTTTGGTGGTTGCTATGCCTTGGAGCTTTTCTTTGAATTTCTCTTCAAGCTTTTCTTCAAGCTTTTCTTCAAGCTTTTCTTCAAGCTTTTCTTCGAGTTCGTCTTTAGTGACAATTTTTGGTTCCAAAACCTGATCCCAAAACTTCATCAGATTGTCCATTTGGAGTTTGCTTATTCTTTCCAAATCTTTTTCATCAAGAGGCATATTGTTTTTAGGCAACATGATAAATGTAGTGCTCATATTATACCACCACTTAACCGTGAGTCAAACAAACTATTCTAATCTTCACACACTACGCATTGTAGTGTATAATTTATCATGTGTTGTGGACAATCAATTTGTCTTGGATTTTTATTTGAATAATTAATGGATTTAAATGATTTAGAAAAAAAACGCGGAAGTTCAGAGTTTAAATCTGGAAAAAATTTCTTATCGGGGTTTATAATCGTTTTTACGATAGCCTTTACGTCGGCTTTTATTCTGTGGGGGGTGTCTATTTTCAACGAAGAAAACAACGGCAGATTACCCGATGGCGTTACTGATGTTTCCGATAAAAGCTCTTTACCGAATCCGCTACCTGCACTGGATGGAATACAGATTGAAAAAGTCACCGAAAAAGACTGGGTAAGAGGAAATCGAAACGCCAAAATAAGCGTAATTGAGTTTTCAGATACCGAATGTCAATTTTGTAAGCGATTTCACCCCACAATGATGCGGGTGGTTAAAGAATACAAAGGAGAAGTTAATTGGGTATACAGGCATTTTCCGCTGGTTGGCCCTCACCCAAAAGCTCCGAAAGAAGCGGAGGCCGTTGAGTGCGCTGGAGAGCTTGCCGGCAATGACGGATTTTGGGCTTACTTGGATCGCATATTCGAAATAACCCCGTCGAATAACGGATTGGATTTGAATCTTTTGCCGGAGATTGCAGAATATGTAGGATTGAATCGAGAAGATTTTGTTCGGTGCTTGGAGTCAGGTAAGTACGCTGAAAAAGTTGAGGACCAAGTCAGGCAAGCGGTGGCTGCCGGAGGAAACGGTACGCCATATTCCGTTATATTGACACAGGACGGTAAGACGATACCAATATCCGGAGCATTACCGTTCGCGCAGATAAAAGCCACTATTGACCCTCTTTTGAAAAAATAAATTATAAGTTTAACGCTACGTTTATGAAAAATACTTTTATGGCAATCGGCGCAATAATTGTTATTGTTATAGCCGTAATCGCTTTTGGTCGCGATAATGGGGACACGAACTCCGCGACTACCGCTACCAAAAAAGCAACCCAACCGACAACCTTGCAACCTGCCACCGGAGCAAGTGTAAAGGAATTTAAGATGACTGCCAAACAGTGGGAATTTCAGCCAAGCACGATCACCGTCAATAAGGGGGATTTGGTAAAATTGTCGGTGACAAGCGTTGATGTGTCACACGGTTTCGGTTTGCCCGATTTTAATGTCTCGGAATTTTTATCTCCGGGAAAAACCGTTAATATAGAATTTGTCGCGGACAAGGTCGGTTCTTATTCGTTTTTTTGCAATGTGGCATGTGGCGTCGGGCATAGTGGCATGAGGGGCGTGTTGATTGTTCAATAATTCTTCTCACTATATTGCCAATCTTAAAGAATCGCAAGTTCGGACATGTGCATATTTGAATAATGAAATTTGATAATTCTCCAACGAAAATATTGGCAGATTCTTTGGTTTTGGTGTTTAAGAAACCTCAATATTTTTTGTTAGCCTTGATTTTCGGATTTTTAATTCTTGTTTTGGCGATATGGTTGCCTAATTTTTCGTTTTTAAAATATGTTTCTAATTCCGATATTTATACGTTTTCCGATAAGTTCAACATATTTAAGGAATCTTTTGGCCTTCTAAACTCAAACTTTACTTTTCTTAACAGGATATTGACCGTGATTATAGCAATAGTATCAGGTATTAATTTGTCCATGTTGGTATACTATGTTAAAAATAAAATAAGAATGGCAAGGTCTGCCGGAGCGAGCATATTTGGTACGGTAACGGGTTTGATAGGCGTTGGGTGCGCGTCTTGCGGTTCGGTTATTCTTTCTTCCGTTATTGGGATAGGTTTGAGCTCGCGGTTTATAAGCAAGTTTCCTTTGAACGGTTCCGAATTCAGTATAGCCGGAATATTTATAGTTCTATTTGCAATTTATTCTTTGTCAAAAAAAATAAACAACCCGTCCGTATGCAATATCGATAACAAAGGCACATAAGTCGGACAAAATTTAAGTTGGAAATATCTCAAATAAAGTATGGAAAACAACAATCAAAGCGATGAATATCGCCTAAAACAAGAGAGACGGAGATTGAAGAGGGAGCGCAAAAAAGCGAAAAAAGAAGAGAAAAGAAAAAAAGAAAAGACGAGAAAGATTATAAAACGAGCGTTTCGTTATTTGCTTTTGATTTTGGTATTTATAATCGTGGCGTACTTGGTGTCGAATCGAGAAAAATTGCCCGGAACCACCACTCGCGGTCACATAGAACGCTATCCGGAATCTCGCGTATTGTCAAAACAGATGGACCCGAGGATTCGCGCTCATGTTTTGGAGCACGCGGACGGGTCCGGTCTTCCCGGGATTATAATAAATTATAATTGCGAACAATTCGAATGCGAACCTGATTTTATAGACAGGCTGGCGAAGTTTGCAAAAGACTATCCGGACCGCGTATATGTGGCTCCGTTTAAGAACATGTCATCGAAGTTGGTTATCAGCGCTTCCGGAAGGCAAGACGTTCTTGATGATTTTGACGAGCAAAGAATCAGAAACTTCATAGAACGTTGATTTGTGCTTTTCGGAGTGTGTTTAAATTTACCCAAGAAACCGACTAAGAAACAACCCAAAAACCCCCTCACCGCCCGAAAATCAATCTTTTCCCCGCAAATATCTTTAGCTTTCATAAACGATATTCCCATATCGCTTCCTAAAGCTCCAGACTTTTGCGGAAAAAATCTCTATTTTTCAGCTCGCAAAAACTTTTTAAACAGTCTCTGAGAGTTTTTATTTGTTATCCCGGACTTTTATAGTGGCGGTTTTTGTCGCTTGTGAGTTCGGGATGATTTTTTTTGTGATGTGTGATAGTATGACCGTGGTTTTATAATTTATTTGCTTGCTGTAGGGGGTCTTTGCAAAAATGCTCTTGTGCGAGTTTTTTGTTTTATCGTTCAATATGATCTTATTTGGCAAAGATATTAAAAAAGCGTTAAGAAAGATATATTTTGGCATATGTTAATAGGTGTTACCGGTACATTCGCTTCAGGTAAGAACTTCGTCGCGGACTATTTGACCGAGAAAAAAGGATTTGTTCATTATTCGCTTTCAGATGAAATTCGTTATGAAACCGATACTCGAAATATGACGCGGTCGCGAGACGTATTTCGGTTGGTTGGTAATGATTTGCGCAAGACATACGGAGCGAGCGTGCTTGCCGAGAGAGCTTTTAGGCGGATGCTTGATTATAAAAAGGCATCAAACGTGGTATTTACCGCCATAAGAAATCCGTCTGAAGTCGAGTATTTCAGGAAATCCGGTGATTTTATACTTGTCTCGGTTGATGCTCCCGTTAAAATCAGATATGAACGTATTTTGAGCAGAAGACGAGAGGGTGAGGAAGTATTGTCATTCGAAGAATTTGTCAATCGTGAAGAGTTGGATAGATCTGGCAAAGAATACGAACAGCAAACCCAAAAAGTGATGGATATGGCGGATTATGTTATCATTAACGACGGAACACCGGAAGAATTATACAGAAAGGTGGATGATATGCTCATTGCTGAAAATATATGAAAATAAAAATTACACGAATAGACAAATCGCTCCCGCTTCCAAGATATCAAACGGATGGTTCTGTCGGTTTTGATTTGTGCGCGCGAGAAGAGACTCGCATAGCTCCAAAATCAATAGCTCTTATACCAGCAAACGTGATAGTGGAGGTTCCTGATGGGTATATGTTGGTCATCGTGACAAGATCGAGCACACCAAAGCGCAAAGGTTTGGTTGTACCGCACGGGATTGGAATATTGGACCGAGATTATTGTGGCCCAGATGATGAGGCGCTTATACAAGTGTACAATATCACAGACAACGAGGTTGTCGTTGAGCGTGGCGAAAGAATCGGACAGGGCGTGTTCGTAAAGGTGGGTATTGCCGAATGGGAAGAGCTCGATGAAGCGCCACGTTCAAAAACGCGAGGAGGTTTCGGATCTACGGGGCGGTAAATTGATTTTCAATTTACGAATTTTCGATTTTCAAAAAAAAATAAAGCAAATATGAAACAATATCTTGAATTGGTACGGAATGTTTTGGAAAATGGCGTTAAAAAAGACGACCGCACCGGAATCGGGACGATTGCTATTTCTGGAGCAATGTTTCAGCATGACATGTCCGAGGGGTTTCCGTTGCTTACCACGAAAAAAGTCCCTTTCAGGCTCGTAGCTTCCGAGCTTGAGTTTTTCATTAAAGGATTAACGGATAAGCTGTGGCTAATAAACAATAATAATCATATTTGGGATGAGTGGGCAAATCCGGAGAAAGCGCCATACGGTCATGATGAAGAATCCAAAAAGAGAATGATGGAAGAGCGCGACCTTGGACCGGTGTACGGGTTTCAGTGGCGACATTTCGGCGCGGAATACAAGAGCTGGGACACCGATTATAATGGACGCGGGATTGACCAATTGGCGCAAGTGGTGGAGAAGCTTAAATCCAACCCGACCGACAGGCGCATGATTGTAATGGCGTGGAATCCCACACAACTTAATCAGATGGCGCTTCCGCCTTGTCACTACGGTTTTCAAGTGACAGTTTCGGGCGGAAGACTTAATCTTCTGTGGAATCAACGTTCTGTAGATGTCGCTCTGGGTTTGCCTTTTAACATAGCCAGTTATGCGCTTTTATTGCATTTGCTTGCGAAGGAAGCTGACCTGGGAGAAGGGCTTCTTACGGGGTTTTTGGCGGATACGCATATTTATTCGAATCACGTCGAAGGACTAAAGGAACAGCTTTCTCGTGACGCGGATAAGTATCCGTTGCCGACTGTTAAGACCGAAAACTTCACGTCTGTTTTTGATTGGTCGTATAAAGACAGCGTCGTGGAAGGGTATGAAAGTTATCCGAGTATCAAGTTTGAGATTGCGGTGTGACTATGTCATTTAATATTATCGTTGCAATAGATCAAAAACGTGGAATCGGAAAAAGTAACGACATACCTTGGCATTTGTCCGGGGATTTTAAGCATTTCGCTAGCATTACCAAAAGAACACAAGACTCTCAGAAGCGCAACGCGGTTGTTATGGGGTCGAAGACGTGGGAATCGCTCCCCGGGGCGTATAAGCCCCTCCCGGGGCGTCTTAACGTCGTGCTGGACCGTGAAAGGGAATACCAAGTGGTTGAGGATGTTCCGGTGTTTACTTCACTTGATGGCGCGCTTGCTGACCTTGTGGCTCGAGGCAATATTGAGCAAATATTTATCATAGGAGGCGGCCAGCTTTACGCTACAGCGATTACGCATCCGGATTGTGACACGCTCTATATCACGCAGATACACGAAACATTTGACTGTGACACCTTCTTTCCGGAGATACCCGAAACATTCAAAGAAGTATCCCGATCCGACATGCAAGAGGAAAAGGGGATTAAATATCAGTTTGTGGTGTATAAGAAATGTTCATAGCGCCGTTTTCATGCTATCGCGATAACATTTCGCCAAGTGTTTCACGGCTATATATTTGATGCAATAATATGCAGAAAGGAAAACTTATCGTCATAGAAGGCGTTGACGGGTCCGGAAAGAGTACTCAATTCAAACTCCTAAGAGACCGACTTAATAGTGAAGGCTACACGGTAGAATCACTTCACTTTCCACGTCACGGAGAAGGTTTTTTCGGGCGTATGGTTGATGATTATCTCAACGGCAAATTCGGAAACGCAACCCAAGTAAATCCGTATCTTGCGTCCGTGATTTATGCGGGAGACAGATGGGAGGCAAAAGACAAACTCGAAGATTGGCTCAATCAAGGGTCTGTTGTTTTGCTTGATAGGTATATGACATCCAACAAAGGACATCAAGTGGGAAAACTGAAAACCGATGAAGAGAAATTGTCGTGTATTGCGTGGCTTGACAAAATGGAATATGAAACGTTCAAAATCCCAAGGCCGGACTTGGTGATATATCTGGATGTTCCACCGGAATTCAATCTCGGATTATTGGCCAAACGAGAACGCTCCGGAAAAGAATATATTAAAGGTAAACAAGACCAACATGAATCCAGTGAAGTTCATTTGAGGGATGCCGGAGACGCGTACAGATTTGTGACTGATCAATATGATTATTGGAAAAGAATCAACTGCGTCAAAGATGATAACTTAATAGGTATTGAGGAGATTCATGATATGGTTTGGGGCGCGGTAAAGGAGGTTTTGGATTAACTTTCTTTTTGTGGAAACTACAAAAAGATTTTCATATTTTATCAATTACAACGCTGTGTAATTCAATCAATATTCGTGTTTTCGAAATTCGAATTTTTTGTTTTGCAAAAACTTTTTTAAAAGTCTTTTCAGGCTTTATTTTTTTATATATAAGTGATAGTATTGAGTGTGAGTATGTGCGTTTTTAGGCTTTTCCGTCAAAGAAATATATGAATCTTGAAACGATTATCGGACTGGAAATACATGTCCAATTAAAAACAAAAAGCAAGATGTTCTGCGGGTGCGGCAATGATGGAGAGTATCAACCGCCCAATACGACCGTTTGCGAGGTTTGTTTGGGACATCCCGGCGTTTTGCCGGTTCCCAACAAGCAAGCGATAGAATGGGCGATTCGAACGGCGCTTGCTCTCAATTGCGAGATTAATTCCGAACAACGTTTTGACAGGAAGCATTATTTTTATCCGGACCTTCCCAAGGCGTATCAGATATCTCAGCTTGATTATCCAATCGGAGAAAACGGGTATCTTGAAGTTCGTCTTCCGATGACGCGGGGTCAAGTTGCAAAAAACAATCATGGTGATATAGCTCGAATAGGTATCAATCGTTTGCACATAGAAGAAGACGCCGCCAAGAATTTTCACTCTCAAAACGGAAAAATGAAGATTGATTATAATCGCGGAGGTACTCCACTTATTGAGATTGTCACGGAGCCCGATATAAAATCTCCACAATCCGCCAAGATATTTTTACAAGAGCTGAGACTTATCATGCGATACCTGGGAGTGAGTGACGCGGACATGGAAAAGGGGCATTTGCGTTGTGACGCTAATATTTCTCTCAGACCAGAGGGGGAGGAAAGACTCTATCCAAAGACCGAGATAAAAAACCTCAATTCGTTCAAGGCGGTGGAACGCGCGTTGGAATATGAAATACTAAGACAGACAAAGTTGTGGGAATCTGGCTCGCCTACGGAGTCGGAGTCGACAAGAGGATGGAATGAGCAGAGTCAAACCACGGTTGAGCAGAGGGGAAAAGAAGGCTCTGCAGATTATCGTTATTTTCCGGAACCGGATATTCCGCCGATTAAAATAGAGAAAGAAGCAAGAAACGAAAAACCGGAAACGGAATTTTTCGGTTTTAGCATCGAACAAATTAAGAGTGAAATTCCCGAACTGCCGATTGCGCGTCGAGAGCGACTCGTTGAATCTGGGGTTAAGTATGCGGACGCAAAGACAATTACCGAAGATTTGGCTCTTGCCGACTACTTCGAAGAAGTGTACTCTCTTTTTAAGTCGTTGGCGGAAGAAAAAAGCGAAGGCGAGTGGGAAGCGAATCGGGAAAAAGCGATTAAACTGGTAGTCGGTTGGCTGATTAACAGGCTTGGCGGTATTCTGTCAAATCAAAAACGTTCTTGGAAGGAGCTTGAAATTACCCCAGAACAATTTATCGATTTTCTAACGCTCATATTCGAAGGTCGTCTTAATTCGTCGAACGGTCAAGTGGTTTTGGCTGAAATGGTGGAGACCGGAGATGACCCGGAGCATATAGTTGAATCTCGCAGACTTGAACAAACGTCCGATGCCGATGAGCTCGAGAGAATGATAGTGAGAGTAATTGAAGCGCATCCGGACGAGGTTGCAAAATACAAAGACGGCAAACGCGAACTTATCAAATTCTTCGTCGGACAAGTAATGAAAGAATCAAAAGGAACGGCGAACCCCGGACTTGTCGCCGATATATTGAAAAGCATGCTTGACAAATAACGATTGCGTTAAATATTCGCGCATATGTTGTGTTTTATTTTCGTTTTTAAAATATGAAAAATCCCGAACGAACAGAAAGAGAAACATGGACGAAAGAAGAGCGTTCTCGGGTAATGTACATTCGCGAGAGTTTGGGATTGAATTCTCGCGATATTCCAAGGCGTGTTGTGCATGAAAAGACGGAAGACATAGTGTATTTGAGTTCGGAAACCCACAAATACATCAATGACGAGATTCTCAGTGTAAACGAAAAGTTGCAAAAAGCGGTCTTTGGTGATTTTTCGTATGAGAACGGCAAATCCGAGAAAATTGATGTTGATAAACAAAAAAAATTAATCGAAGAAACAATAAATTCGGCGCTTGATAAATCTTGCGATAGTGAGAATTTTAAAAAAAGAATTGAATCGTTAAAATCAGTGATTGCCATTCCACCGGCTCTTGAAAATGTTCTTGTCGCAATTCAAAAAACAATCAGTGAATACGACAATGAGTTGAGCGGTGATGAAAGTGAAAAATTGAGAACTATTATTAAGGATATTATAAGTTTGCAGGATTATGCGACGAATCTTTTATTTGAATCAAAGTACAATGAGATGACACGTCTGTTGAGCCGACATGGTATGTCAGAGTCGATCGGAGGAATTATACGACGATCGGAAAAAGGAGAGTTTGCGCGAATCAAACTGCTTGAAATCGTTGAACAAAAAGAAGAAATAGAAAAAGAAAAACTAATACGCATTCTTGAGTCTTTGGTGGGAGCGGATTCATATAAGTTGGCTGAAGGAAATTACAGATACAATATCAGGAAGTATGTGGAAATCACACCCGAGTTGCAAAAAACCAATCTGAAATTGTATGTTTTTGATATTGACTATTTTACCGCTTTTAACGATTTGGGACATAAGTTTGGGGATTTGGCGTTGAAAAAATTGTCCCTGAGCGTACTCAGCATAAAATCAAACATATTGCGAAACTTTTTCGATGACCGTGATTATGGCGAAAACGACAAAAAAAGAATTGCCAAATCGTTTGTAATGGATGTCTATCGATGGGGCGGTGAAGAGTTTGTGATGTCCATGGATATACCCTCGGAAATGGAAGATTGGTTCGCAAATCGCAATTTGTTTGATGACGACAACGCGGAAGAAACCGTCACTCGACGCATAGGAGCTTACTTGCAAAATCAAGTAAACTTGGCATTTACGGAGATAATACAAGCTGTCGATGATATTGAAGGCGACGGTTTCTGCCAGAGAGTGTTTAATCGCCACCTGACTCAAAAGAGAAGAGGTGAATTTAACGCGACGCACTATGATTATAGTGATGATGAGCAAGAAAACCTTAAATTGTTGGAGAAAGCCAAACAACACGTCACAAAAAATATAGTCCAATATATAAAATTACAAAAACAAGAAGTTCGACAATCGCTTCAAAACCTTAGTGATTCCTTGTTTTCAGGTGTTGAAACAATTTTCGAACTTGAACGGAATATTCACTTGTTTTTTCATAGCGAACCTATTCAAGACATGTATCGTGATAAGATTGCCGAGTTTTTAAAAAGTGTTAAGAAAAATGAATCGGGTTCTGACAGTCACGGAAACACGGAAGAAGCAGATTCGAAAGAATCGAGCGCGATGAATAAAGATTATGTAATAAAAGAGCTGACCGGATACATTGAATTGAATTCTGAAGAGGCAGATGATTTTGAATCGGTGATTAATGGAGTAGTTGATGAATTAATGACTTCGATGCCGATTAAAAAGACATACTTGAAATATGAATTGACCGCCTTGTTTGAAGGAGCGGATTCCGCCAAAGATATAGCGATAATTTTATATGATTTTTATCGTCGTGATATTATTAACGCGAACGAGCGTATGATAAGTCGCAAGCTCAAAGAAGAAATCCTGTATAAAGAATCATACAAATCATTGTTAAACAAAATTAAAAACGAAAAATTAACACCCGAAGCGCTGTTAAACAGAGACAATACGCCTTCTTATGTTTTTAACACATTATATGAATTGTACATAAAGCCTGTTCGTGATATTCAAGAATTAAAGAACAGATATAAAACAATCAAACAAGAAAGCGGTGGCAACGCATCAGATAACGATTCGGTTATTCGCGAAATCCGGCTGGAGGTTATTGAGATTGTGAACAATATGTTGCAAATGCATAACGGCGAAACCGTATTTTCCAAATCATTGTTAGATTCGAGTGAATTCGAATCGGATTTTATCGATAATGCGTTAAACAGCCCAAATAAAATTGATAATGAAAGTTTTGAAAAACTGCTTTCATGCGTAGACGAATCTGTAAAAAATAATAATAGTATATTCAATACAGTTAATGACGTTTTGGGTGGCATTCAAGTCAATGTTGGAACATTGTCTGTGGTGACGGACGAGATTGAGTTTGACGTTATGCCGGTTTCGAATGATTATCTTGATGAGATAAGTACATATTACAAATTTTCCAATCTAAGCGAAATACTGTCGGATGAAAATCTGACTGAAAAATTCGGCTCATTGGATGTTACTCTCGAAGAGGTTGTTGATAGACAATTTGCTTGGAATACCCATGATTACATTGAAGAGTACGGTCATGATATTGAGGCTATAAAACAATCACTTAAAAAAGCAATCGGTGTTGATACCGGAAGAACCATAAAAGATATAGCGCAAGGAATAAAGAGCGTGGTTGAACACGAAAAAAATCATGGCGCTCAGTACGCGTCTTCGTTTGAAGAATTCAGGCGGGATTTGAACGCCATAACCATGGCTATTCGCGGTGTCTATGACAGGAAAATACTTAAAGCTCATTCTGACAAAATTGAAGAAAGTAAAATAAAAGATTTGCGAGAGCAAAAAAAGAATACTCTTTCCGATATCGGCGAGTTCATTAAGTGGGTGTATGTTATGCGCGCGGATGAATTGATTGACACATTGTTTGAAAGAGTAGAAGAAGCAAAAAGAAAGGGAAAAAAGAATAATGTTTACGGCGGTATAAAGCCGGTTAAAATTTCGGAAATAGAGGAAAAGAGAAATTTTACTTTACCTACCGATAATCTTAAAAAATCCGACTATAGCTCGGCGGAAACGGTCGATAAAATATCAGAAAAGCGTAAAGAAGAATGGCCTTATCTGAAACGTCTGGACGAAGAGCATCGGGGTATCGTGGGCAAAGCAGGTGAAATTTTAGTATCTTACAACCCGGGTGAATCAGAAGAGCTCAATCGTGTACTGGGTGAATTCGCAAGCCATGTAAATCGATGTACTAGAGGGGCAAAACTTCGTTTGTTGGTGGATAAACTGACGGGAGCGTTTAACGACTTTGGGTTTAGAGAGTTGGGACAGAAGATGTTCGATATAATCAAAGAAAACCACATGGAGAAGCCGAAAGAGCGAACTCCCGAGAATCGTTATGGATTTGACGATTTTACGGTTGTTGCTCCTGATCAAGACTTGTTTAAAGCGTTCAATGAAGGTGTATCGCACAAAGCCGGTGACGTAGTATTGCGAAATATAAGTATATTTTTTTATGAACGAATGTTAGATCCTAACGAGGTGTCAAAAGAGTATGAGAATTGGCTCAATGATTATCGAAGATCTCTTTCTGAAAAATACGGCACGGATTTGACGCAAGATCAGCTCAAAAATATATTTCCGACTTATTTCAGGATAGGCGGTGAAGAATCCATAGTGATTATACAGGGACTCAGTAGCAGAGAGTCCGCGGGGCTTGTTGAATCTTTAAATTCAATGATTAAAAGTTTCAATTCAAAATCCATAAAAAAAGAAGAACTCAATCCGCGAATTTCTAAATACCTTGAAAGAGAGAAAGGTGTTTCGAAAGAACAAGCAACGATTCTGGCGGAAAAAGTCGGAGGATTCACAAGCGGTTTGATTTCGTATTCGGATTTAGAACATATAATAGAATCGTATACAGGAGGAAAAACACGCGACGAAGAAAAAGAACGAGTATTGTACGAATTTCTTCATATCGGACATTTGCGTCAGATAGCCGATGAATTGGGAGGTATTCAAAAAAAATTGGAACGTGGAAAAGCTCTTGGCATGTGGACGCTTTTGGAAGCGTATAAATTAGAGCACACAAAAACGCAATTTATGGAAATAATAGAAAAAATTCTCAAACAAATAACACCGGACGGTTATGATTTGGAGAAACTTAAAAGCGTTTCATAAATTCGCGCGTTAAACGTGTGGCGTGAGAGCTATTTTCAATCCACCAAATTGTCCGGTCACGTTTGAACCATTTCATTTGTCGCCTGGCGAATTGTCTTGTATGCAGTTTAATAAGACTTACGGCCTCTTCGAGGCTCGTTTTTTCGTTTAGATAATCGATTATTTCTCGATAACCGATTCCGGACATTGCTGGCAAGTTTGGCGGATATTTTTCAATCAATTCTCGCACTTCGTTTACAAGACCCGCCTCCACCATATTGTCAACGCGAGCGTTGATTCGGTTTTCGAGTTCTTCTTTTTCCACTTTCAGACCAATCCGTAATACGTTGTATTTCGGCTCGCCCTTCACGCGAAGTTCCGAGAGTTTCTTCCCGGTTGTGCGGATTACTTCAAGCGCGCGAATGATTCTCCGGGGATTGTGGCTTTCGACAAACTTCGAAGCGTCCGGGTCTTTATCTAGCAACTCTTGATAGAGTTGTCGAATAGTAACTTCGTTATTCTTGATTCTCAATTCTTGGTTCTGCCGAAACTGTAAGTCCGGCTTTGCTTCGGGAATACTTAGATTATCTACAATGGCTGATATGTAAAATCCCGTTCCGCCGACGAGAAAGGGGATATGGTTATTTGCGTAAATTCTGTCTATACACACTTCAGCAAGTTGTTTGAAATGAGATACGGTAAACTCTTCGTCGGGACGCGCAACATCAAACATATAGTGGGAGATAGACTCGATATCAAAAACGGGGATGTTAAATTCCGCCTTGTCTTTTGTCGTATGTTTTAATGTTTTCACGTTCTTGTGTAAAGTCGGTTTCGCGGTTCCGATATCCATGCCTTTGTAAATCTGCCGAGAATCCGCCGAAACAATCTCTCCGCCAAACTCCTTGGCAAGCGATATCCCCAATTCAGTCTTACCCGACGCGGTCGGTCCAAGGATGGTGATAAGTATCGGTTTGTTTCGTGTATTGGACATATTACACAGTATACGCTAAGATGAGCGGAAAAACAAAAATTTTTTAACAAAAAATAGGAGGCGTTATGAAACGCAATCTAGGTGCCGTGATAGGTGCCGGATTGTTCGGCGCCTTCTATTTTGTGGGTACCTGGTACCCTCCAGAATTAATTCCCTACACACTTTTTTATGTGGCGGGGATGGACGATGTTTGGGCTATTGCCCTTATCATCGCGATATATTCCATCATTATTAATGGGGGAAAAATAATTTTTGGAGCGATCGCTTTAAAGCGAATCGCTCCCAAGGGGGTCAGGAGTTTGTACATGAGCAGTGGAGTGTACAAGCTGAAGAACAGACTCAATGTGCGATTTTCGTACATTGAGTCAATCAAATCATTGAGGCGGTTTCAGACCGTGACCGCTTTGATGATAACCCAATTCATTTTCATGGTCATCTTGGTGCGTGTTATTAATGCGCCAAGATTCATGAAAAAGATTTGGGGGTCTGTCACCAGAACGTACAATGTTGCATTGTACGTGACGGTGGAAATGACAAACAGCAAGTCGCCGGCTAAGCGTCTGCTTGGCTACGTCATGCTGTTTGTTTACGGTTTTACCCCGGGCATTACAACGGTCGGGTTGGTGATTGCGATTTTGAATCGCAATCGAACCGCCCAAGCGGTTGTTGTGCTCGGGGACTTGTTGCGCCTATACCTATTCGTAATATCAGGTGTATGGCGCAACTAAGAGAGGAACTAACACAAAGTTGGTTGCTCTCTTTTTTATACCAATACCGCTTGTTTATCCGTGTATGTTTTACCTGTTCGTCAAAGTTTGCGCCGGACTTTTGTTTGAGTTTTTTCGCTCTTTTTCTCAACGTTCGGATTTGGTTAGTTTGTTCTGTGGCATAAATAATTTTAAATTGCAAAATTCAAATCGCATATTTAAAACAGCAAATTCAAAAAACACCTAAACAATCCTTCCGGCGAGAGACCAGGGTGTTGCTTCGGATATTTTTATTTGTATGAAATTTCCAATCAGCTCTTCGGGTTTGTTATCGTCTGTTTTTAGTTTAACGTTTTTATTTGTTCCTGTCCTACCGAATATGCCACGGTCATTGGCATGAGTGACAAGTACACGGACGTCCTTGTCGAGATAGGTTTGGTTGTACGCGAGGGCTGTTTGTCTAAGGATTTCGTTTAGATCTTTTTCGCGTTGTTTTTTCACTTCTGCCGGCACATTATCATCGAGTGTTTGCTCGGCCTTGGTTCCCGGGCGAGGGGAGTATGAGGCGATAAACGCCATGTCGTATTTCGCCTCTTTGAACAATGCTTCGGTCTGCGCGTATTCTTCATCGGTTTCACCGCAGAAACCGACTATGCAATCGGTGGTTACCGATACGCCCGGAATTCGATTTCGAATCTTGCGTATGATCTGCAAATATTCTTCTATTGTGTATGGGCGCAACATTTTTTTGAGCACCGCATTCGAGCCGGCTTGAACCGGAAGGTGCACATGAGCCGGGATTTTGTCAGAGCGAACAATGGTTTCGATGAGTTCATCCGAAAACCACTTCGGATGAGATGATGTAAAACGAAGCCAAAAGTCTCCTTGTATCGCGTTTATCACTGCAAGCAGATGATGAAACTTGAACCATTTGTGTGTGCAGAGAGTTTCATCGGTTAGCTCAGGTATGTCTTCTCTCGTCTTTCCGTGTTTTTTCAGCGTGTTGTCTATGAATGATATGAGAGAGTCGTCGGCTTTGACCATGTACTTGTTTACAATTTGTCCAAGAAGAGTTATTTCTTTGTACTTGCGCGAGATAAGACTCTCGACTTCCGTTATTATCTCTTCCGGTTTGCGCGACACCTCGCGTCCTCGTGTGTAGGGGACCGCGCAATATGTGCAAAAAGCGTTGCACCCGGTCATTATTGGCACGAACGCAGAAAACTTATTTGAATATTTCGGCATTGCCTGCAAATAATGTTCTTCCGCTCCGGGGATTTGGCTTATCGGGTTCAATGGTTTGCCGCTTTTTGTTTGGGTGTCGTCGTCTTTTTTTGAGTATTCTATTTGTCGGTCGGATTTTAATTCTTTTACCGTTGGAAGTTGTGCTTTTTTTGTCGATGTTTTAACTTGGGTTTTAGGTGGCATCTTTAGAATCTTTTCCATCATTACAGGAAGTTTGAGCAAATCTTTCATCGGAAACCACAAATCAAACTTCGCCGCAAACAACGGTCTGTCGGACGGAAGAACGCATCCGGTCAACGCGGTGTAAAGCGGGCGATTCGGCCTTGTTTGTTTGAGCTTGTCAAGCTCTTTTAGCTTGCCCCATATTCGGTCTATGGCTTTTTGCCTTACCGAACAAGCGTTTATTATCACAACATCGGCATTTTGTTCTTCGTCGGCACAGTTCATTCCGTGTTTTTCGAGCACTCCGGACATCCTCTCCGAATCGGAGTGGTTCATTTGGCAACCCAATGTGATTATGTGGTATTTCAAGTCTTTCATACCGTATGATTCTAGCAACATTGTTTGTTGAATACAAGCCAATGTGACATACGTTTGAGTGAACGCTTTTTTGCGTTCAAGAACTTAGAAACAACCCAAAAACCCCTCACCTCCCGAAAAATAATCTTTTCCCCGAAAATACTCTTTAGCTTTCATAAACGATATTCCTATATCGCTTCCTAAAGCTCCAGACTTTTGCGGAAAAAACTCTATTTTTTAACTTGCAAAGACTTTTTAGGCGGTTTCTTCTAAAAATTTTGAAGTAATCAGATTGCGTGCTCCTGTTTTTGATTTTTGGATTTTTTTATTGCTAATACAATACGGAAAAACACCTGTTTTGGATTGACTTTTGCCCAAAATTGTGCTACTATTGACAATAGTACGGCGAGTTTGGTCCTTTTCGCGCCCATGCTCCCTCATTACAAAAAACAAAAAGTCGCTCTTTTGATTTTGGCATGACTGCCGAAGTTCAATTGAAACAAAAATAAAAATAAAAGAACGCGTACTTGTGTCTTTGCGTGTCTATTAGCGCGCAAACCTTAATGTGAGTCCGTTCGCTTGTCTTATTATGACACATTCCAAATCCGGTCCCGGTTCTTCAGCGGGTTCGATTGCTCTTGTTTCGTCTTCTTCCGCGGACGATGAAAGGAGGCTGAAAAAGATTTTAATATATTTTATAATAACGTCGCTGGTTGTCTTTACGGTTACCGGTTTTTTTGTCGGTTTTGTAAATGTGGATTCAGCGCGCGCTCAAGAAGCGGATTCTCGGAGCGACGTCACGCTTGACATGACCGTTGATTCGGAAGATTTGGGAATAGGCGAGCCCGGCATATTGCCCGGTTCTTTTTTGTACGGATTCAAAAACGCCATTCGCGGCATGCGACACACTTTAACGTTTGGCGATGAAAGAAAGGCAAATCTTGAGATGCGATACGCAAACGAGCGCTTGATGGAAGCAAAAAAATTGCTTGAGATTTCGGAAGAAGACGATATTGACGAGTCAGATCGTTTAAAAGCCAAATCTCTCGCTCTAAAAACGCTTCGGTATTATCAAGATACGGTCAATATGGCAATGAACAGGGCGGAGAATATAAAGGACTCGGAAGAGAAAAGTAGTATTATGGGGTTGGCTGTAGGCAAATTACTTAAACAAGATCGGATTATAGAAAGCATGGAAGACAAGCTGTGGAATGCGGGAGATGACGTTAGCGATATTGTGGCGAACAAAAAAATGGTTCGAGATAAAATCGGATTTGCGATAGCAAACTCCGGAAAAAATCCGGAGGAGCTCGCAGTGGAATTGCAAAGCGTTATTGACAGACAAGGTGGCAGTGACTTTAAGTATTTTAAACTTCTTGAAGTTTTGGAAAGCGCGCAAGACAGGGTCGATGGCAAAGCTCGAGACCGAATAGACGCTTTACGGGATAAGTTCCGAGAGCGGTTTGAGTCGGATTTTTCAAAAATGCCCGACGATGTTAGAAAGTCCAAGCTCAAAGCATATATAGAGAATGTTCCCGGAGACGCGATTTTGCAACTTGAAGTTTTGGACGAGATTAAATCCAAAGGCTCGATTCCGGAAGATGCTTTTTCGGATATTGAGATGTTCAAACAAGTCGCTGCGAGAAAGTTTTTGCGCAGAATTCAAAACGCTCCCGAATATCTGCAGGATGATATGATGGACGTTTTGGGCGAGGGCGATGAATTCGAAAATCTTCGTTCGATAAACGAATTGATGAGTCGATTGCCTGAGGAATCTTTGCCACCTAAAGTTCGAGAGCGCATAGCGGAACGGGAAAAGAATTCAATAGAAAAGATTCGCGGATTTATCGGTTACGGTCCGAATGATGATGAAGATATGTCGGACAAAATGAAAAGGCTGATGGGCGAAGTTCGAGAGAATCCGAATGTCGCCACTTTTCGCGCGCTAGGCAAGCTGAAGGAGAATCTGGCTCCGGAACAAAAAAGATTCATACTGAAACTGGAAGAAGAAGGCGCGAATGAAATTGCCAGAAAATTCTCTGAACAGGGAGAGGGATTTTTGAAACGAATCGAAACCGGAAATTTGGATGATATTGAAATTTTTGAAAATCTGCGCGATGTTGCGGACAGCTCCAAAAGACGTTACGGAGCAGTTGAGAATCCGTTTTCACGTTTGCAAGACTTGCAAGTTGATTCCGTTGCCGAATACATAAAACAAACGGAAGACATTGAAGAGATAAGGCGGATAAAGAAACAATTGGAAGACAACCCCGTGATTCTTGATAGGATCAATAAGAGTAATGCGATTGGAAAATCCGTCGGAATGAAATCAATGTTGGAAGCGAGGGAAGAAATGATAAAAGAAACTCTTAAACTTGAAGATGATATGGATATTGATGATGATTCTCGGGAAGATGAATTGGAAGAATCCGATCGTCAAAACATGAAAAACAAATCAATCCGAGCGAAATCGGGTATAAGAAAAAACACCGGAATTAAAAAGTCTGATTTACCGAAAGGCATGCCGGATAATGTGCGAATGAATGACGACGAGGATTCGGAGGATTCTCGCGAAGAAGGTGTTGAAACGTTTGACAGCCATACCAAGCGAAAGAGCGAAGGGCGCTTGAACGGAAAATCCGAAGATGCGACAAGGATTAGACCCAGAAGTATTAAGCGGATAAAAACCGATGAAAGCAAGGGTTTGAATAAATTAAACAGACTTAATGACGGTGTTGTTCGAGTCGCGAGTGTGAGTCGTCCTGTCTCTGTGGGAATTTTGCGATTTGATTCGGGTCCGTTTCCGGTGTCCAAAAACGTGGGACTGATACAGGATTTACCCGGAAAACCCGAGGTGCTCGGCGCAAGCACAATGTGGGATACACCGAAAAAAGACGCGATAGTCGGTGGTCCGATTCCAAATATAATGTCTCGTTCTTTGCCGATTGACATGATAAGTTATTTCTTTAAACTCATAACTTTTACATACGACAAATAAAATTCCCATTTGAACTTTGTCTTTTGTCTCATGGTCCCGACGCTTCTTAAATCGCATCGGGATTTTTAAATTCTATTGTCGTAATTGGAATAAATCCGCCTTGGTCGAGCGCATGGAGTTTGATTTTTGTCGTGTTTAATTTTTGGTATTTTGAATTGTGTGTCAAATCTGCTAATATAACGTAGTCGCCAACTCTTAATGTTTTGATTTCGAATGTCCAATACTATTTACAGAAAATATCGACCGCAAGTTTTTGCCGATGTGATTGGTCAGGAGCATGTTGTTCGTACCATACAAAATGAAATCATGTCGGATTCAATAGCTCATGCGTATTTGTTCTCAGGTCCCAGAGGTCTCGGCAAGACGACAACGGCAAGGTTGTTGGCAAAATCCGTGAATTGCGCCAACAGAGCGAAAAGGTCCTCGGAACCGTGCAATAAGTGCGCGACATGCGTTGATATCGGAAAAGGAAGCGCGTTAGATGTTATTGAGATTGACGCGGCGTCGAACAGGGGGATAAATGAAATACGAGCGCTTAAAGAACACATAGGTTTTACGCCTTCAGGCAGTAAGTATCGTGTATTTATAATTGATGAAGTGCACATGTTAACGGCTGAGGCTTTCAACGCTTTATTGAAAACCTTGGAAGAGCCACCAAAGCACGCGATATTTGTTTTGGCGACGACAGAATTGCACAAGGTGCCGGATACGATTCAATCTCGTTGCCAAACTTTCGTGTTTAGAAAAGTTTCAAATCAAGATTTGAAAAAAAGACTGCTGTATATAGCGAAACTGGAGAAGGTGTCCATCGATGACGATGTGTTGAGCGTTATAATATCCCGTTCCGGAGGGTTTGTAAGAGATGCTGAGTCTTTGTTGGGGCAGATATTGTCTTTGGGGCATAAAAAGATAGACATAGATTCGGTTAGCGCATTACTACCGAAGTCGCGCGTTGAGAATATATATGAAATGCTCGATTTATTATCCGAAAGGCGGACAAAAGACGCGCTTGAAAGCGTAATTCGTCTTGTTGATGAAGGTGTTGATTTGGGTTTTTATACCTCTGAGCTTATGGAAGCTGTCAGGAAGATTATTTTGATTCAAAACGAAGTCGAGCTTAACGACGATGTATTGTCAAGTTACGCGGAAAAGTTTTCGCATTCCGACTCGGTGCGACTTGCGCGTTTGGTGGATAAAACTTTTGACGCGATTAAAAAAAGCGATATCCCTCAACTTCCTCTGGAGCTTATGATTATAGAATACACGAGACCCGATATTTGCGATGAAAACAATACGTACATTTACAATAATGGGAATTCGGAAAACGTCTCAGTCGACGAAACCGCCGTAAAGCAAAGCGAAAAACCCGAACGTTCCGAATCGAATAAAGCTCGACAATTCGAACACGATAAAATCGACGGCAATATTCGCTCCAAAGAAACTTCAGGTAATGCGGAAAAGAATAACAGCCCCGACTCGGACAAGTCGAAGAAGGGTTCGGTGAAGGTAAAAGCGAAGATTGGGAATATAAAATCCAAATGGCAAGAAGTCGTGAGACGAAGCAGGAAACATAATCACAGCGTGGCTTTGGCGCTTAACATGGTTCATCCCATTTCGATTGATGGCGACACTCTTGTCTTGGGTAGCGCGTATGATTTTCATTGTGAGCGTCTTTCATCAGTAGAAAACAGGAATTTAGTCGATATGGTCTTGGAAGAAGTTTTTGGTGAACGTATAATTTGCAATGTAGTAAGAATTACTGAAGAAGAAGCAAGAAGTCTTGACCCTGGCAAGGAAACCATGCCGAAAGAACAGGAAGAAAAGTTGATAAACGACGTTTTAGAGGTTTTCGGAGGGAGTGTGGTTTCTTGAGTGTTGAAAATTCCGTTTTGTTGTGAATTGTCTGTTTTTTAAAATATCGGATTTGGATATTTGCTCAAATTTGAACAATGGTATAGTATTGTGATGCGCTCTTGTAAATTGATTGCGCTTTGTTGTTTTACTCTGTCGATTATCACGGCTGAAAACATTTAATTCAATTAAGTCATTCAAGAAAAGATATCGCTCAGAACGCGATGATGAACTTAATTGTAAATCGCTCAACAATACTGCCGGGTCGTCTAATGGCAGGACGCTTGGTTCTGGCCCAAGCAATCGGGGTTCGAATCCCTGCCCGGCAACATGTTTATGGTGATGGATTCGAACGGGCGAAGTTGAGTGCCGGTGGCACTCTGCTGAAGCCCAGGTCCCGAAGGGCGAATCCCTGCCCGGCAACATGTTTATAGTGATGGATTCGAACGGACGTACCACACTCGGGTGTTTGCGCGAATTCAAAATTTCTTTTCGATTTATCTGGATAGCTTGAAAATATGTAATTTGCCGTCTGCTATTTTCTTGTAACCGTCAATTCCAAATTCGCTCTTTGCTTGCTCAACTCGCTTTTTCGAGTCTAGCCAGTAGTCGTTTATTACAAAATACCCGATATCGACCCCCGCCATATCCATCGCCCTAATAAGGCGATTTTTTGTCGGCTCTTCATATACCATGTCAAGATATATTTTATAAAACGGAGAAGTGGTCGGTATCGGATAATAAAAAAGATCTCCGTCTTCCGTAGAAAAATATTTTTTGAATCCGTTTTCTTGCAGGGCCGCGGCGGAAACTGCTTGATTCGCTAGCACTATGTAATCTTTTCCTTCGGAGTCTTTTTCTATCCACGAAACCGCGGATATATCGTATTTTGATGTGGCATAGGCTCGTGATTTCGCGAATGCGTCTATTCGAGGATACATTGAGTACAAAGATCCCGTTGAATAAAGCGCGATAAAAAACACGATTGCGAGAATTATAGTTTTTCTCGATTTTAATGCCGTTTCAACCGATTTGATAATTGCGAACAATATCGCGGGAACAAGGAACAAAAAGGCGATTTGGAAGAAACGAGATATGAATTCCTCCAATTCATACGACACTATGGGTATCGGTAGGTTTACCAATGCAATCGCGTCAATCGATATGATAATGCAAGATACGATTAGGGATTTGGCTGTTGATTTGTCTATTTTTGCGATAAACCAAATTCCGAAAGACGCCATAATAACCATTATCGGGATGTAATTTGCGGAAAACAATTCAACGGTATGAAGCGTGGATTGAAACGGAATCCATTGGTATATATCTGAAAATAATTGTTTTAAATTTAACGCTCCGTCAATCGAGATTGCGGATGATTGATTTGCTTGTATTTTCCCGCCCGCGAAAAACATGAGCGGAAGAGCCGCGGCGGACAAAATCGAGAAAATCGAGTATATGGCGTTTTTGTTTTTGATTTCAATTTTGTCAATTTGAACCAATGACAAATAAATCAAAGCCGGAATTCCGCTAAACGGATGGATGAAAAAGGCGGTCACTCCGAGAAACCATAAGAAAATGTTGAGTTTTTTTCTTGTATTAGGTGAAATTGACAATATTATTATCGACAAAAGAAACAAGTTTCCCAGATTTTGAGGAACTGAAAAGAAAAAAGGAAGAGATAAAATCGGAAATGCCGTCAGAGAAATTAAAATCGATTTATATGAAAATCCGAATCTCTTATAAACATAAATTGCCGTTGCGGGTATCAGAATCGAAGAAAGCGCGGGCACAAGGAGTCTATCCGCCGTTCGTATTGCCATTCCAGAAATTTCAGTTACCCAAGTTATAAAGGAATATTGACCGATGTACAGAAACGGCTTCGGGTTTATGGTGCCGGTTATTGCCAGAAGTTTTTCGGACGCTTGGTGCACGAACGGGTCAAATCCGAAATTTATGCCATACACGAATATTATTACAGAATAAGACAAAAACAAATGAATCGATACGAGAATAATATCGCAATTTGACTTTGCGAGATTGCCGTCCGCATCGGGTTTCGTTTTTGTAAAAAAGTATCGAACTTTGTTCAACGCATTTTCCATCAGGTTGCTTGTATTGTCCGTTTTTTTCGTTTTGCGCAGTGCGATGATTGATATCAATAAAGCGCTTGCTAGAAAATACAATACAAAAAACAGTGGCTGAACAACTTCCCATGGAGACTGTATTGCTTCCATGGTTTTACTGTTTGAAAGTATTTTGAACGCTAAAGCGATGACAAACAGATATACCGCAATGAGAATTAGTTTACAATTTGAAAAACCTGGTTTTTCTTTTTCCAAAAGTCCGAAGCTTACCCGTTTGTCGTTATTTTCGGGTGAGAAAAGAAGCATGATAATCGGAATCAAAATCGTAAGCGTCATGACAACCTCGGTATTCAAGCGCCATATATAAAAAAATACGGATCCCGAAAACATAAACAAAGCTACGACAGCGAAAAGCCCAAACGCGAACCTTACATACAATGTTTCGTCTTTTGCGATAATGGCTCCGGCGCGCATGGCAAGAAGCGCGATATAAGCAAATGTCAAGACCGCTCCGATTGTTACGTTGCCAAAGAGCCAAACATTCAAAATCATTAACGCTCCCACGGATATTGTTGTGTAAATCTTTTTGTTTTCCATGTCCATATAGTATCACGTTCGTTTTGTTGGGCAAGGAGAATGCGTTAAACGGATCGATAATCGA
Source organism: Patescibacteria group bacterium (assembly GCA_015485695.1). Lineage (GTDB taxonomy): Bacteria > Patescibacteriota > Patescibacteriia > WFTA01 > S139-112 > S139-113. The sequence continues at coordinate 29,839 of WFTB01000006.1, forward strand.
GTTTGCGTGGTCTTGGCGGGTATTTGCAATCTTTCCAGATTCGGTTTATTTTGTTAGTCTTTATGTATGAAACGGTTTAATAACATACATTGGTACTCAGTGTCGGTGATTTTGGCGGGAATCGCCATGTTTTTTGTCTATGCTTGGTTTTCTTGGACCACCACGGAGACGAGTTTCTATACTTGCGATTCAAACGAAACTGTGGACACCGAATTGTGTCGAGTCTATGGAGACCCGACTGAAGTTTTCAAATTCAATTCTCCGGATGAGAGCGCGAATTTTTTCTGGACGCTCAGATACTCTCAAGGTAAAGGGTTCGGGTTTGACGAACCGCTTGAAACCGTCGGCAATAACTTGATACGACCGCGCAGTGTCGCGGTGCGAAATGACAAGGTTGGCATAGGTTCTTTTTTGGGATTGCCTTTGATATATGGATCGTTGGCAAAAATCGTAACGATTCCGAAGCTGTCAATAGAGCAATTTATATTGTTATTGACTCCTGTATTCGCGGTTCTCGGGGTGTGGTTCTTTTACTTGCTTTTATCTCGCGTGTTTGACAAAAACACGGCTCTTGTCTCGGCTTTGTTGGTATTTGTTTTTCCCGGATGGTCGTATTTCGCAAGTCGGGCGATGTATCACAATGTGCTTTTCTTGAGTCTTTTGGTAATCGGATTGTATTTTTTTGTCAAAGCTTTGTCGTTACGCGGTAATTCGTTTCGTCAAAAATCGGTTCACGTTTTCATGTATTGTATGTCCGGTATATTCGTCGGATTGGCGTTGATTACGCGAACATCCGAGATAGGCTGGGTCGTGTTGATGTTTATTTTTATTTTAATCTTTAACAGAGCCGGTTTTATTCCGGTAAGACGACATAAAATCGCAAACTGGATCGGTATCGCGATGTTTGGCGTTTTTATATTTGTAGCGTTTGTTCCGGTATTTGCGAATAATATCGCTTTTTACGGGCAACCTTTGTCTGTCGGATATACGCCCGGATTCTCAGGTTCTTTTTCGGATGTCGTGGAGCAACGAGACGTCTTGTTCAGTATGCTTGTGAGTCCGTTCGGATTCGATTTTAAAAGCATCGCCACAAACGCTTACAATTATCTGGGAATTATTTTTTATCCGTTCTCAATCGCGACTGTATTCGGGTTTTTTATATGGATTTTTTCAAGGCGAAACACTCCTCACAAAAAAAGACAATGGGGATATTTTGTCATATGGCTGATTATCAGCGCGTACTTGCTTGTGTTTTACGGGTCGTGGCAGATATACGATCGAATAGACCAGAAAACGGTCTCAATCGGCACTTCTTATGTTCGTTATTGGTTGCCGATATATATCGGGGCATTGCCGTTTTTGGCTTATGGCATGGTTCGTTTTACGCGTCTTACGATTCGAAAGTGGGCGAGACCGGTTCTTATAGGGCTTTTTATAATACTGCTTTCGGTCTCAAGTTTTCGAATCGTGTTTAATTCGACCGATGAGAGCCTTATTGCGGTAAGGTCGAATGTCAGAGATACTCAAGGAAAATATCTGAAACTTCGCCAATACATATCCGAAGATTCTATCGTGGTGCTCGGGTTCAAACAGGCGGATAAAGTGTTTTTCCCCCAGCATTCTAGAATAATCGTCGAGATGGCGAATTCTAAGGATTATGAATCTTTGCGAGATTTATTGGATTATACGGATGTGTATTACTATCATTTTGCTCCCGAAGACACGATTAGATATATATCAAAAAGGGATTTTGAGCCGTATGGTATGCGAATCGCCGAAGGTAGAAAGATTTTTGGCGATGAGTGGATGTATAGGGTTGAAATAATGGAAGAATCGTCGGAAGAATAATATATTCAAAATCAATGAAGTATTACAAAACAATCAGAGTGGTGTTTGTTCTGGTTCCGGTTTTGGTTTTCGGTTATTTCTCGTACAAGTACGTCAATCCATCGGGTGTGCTTGAGTTTGAGTATGATTTTTGTCGTGAAACGACCCCGTACGTGTCCGGATTGACGCCAAAAGGAAGAGTGCTTGACATCGAAAAAACCAAGACGCGTTGTGAACAACGAATGGTGATAGATCCAGTGTATTTTGATGTCCGTCTTCCACAGAGTTACCGAAAAGTGATATTGGATACGGAAGTCGAAAAAAGCGTTGAACAAAAGTTGCGAATCGGAGTGGGCGTGAACCCGGATAATTGGAAGTGGGAGTTTGGAGAAAACATGAAAACATCGGAGAATGAAAACATTAAGACAAGAACGTACCGAACCACAATTGATTTGACCGATGCGAAGTTTGAGAATAATCGTTATCGGTTTATCATATCCGCTCCCGGGCTTGATATTTCGGGAGAAAGTATTGTGTTTCGCGGTTTGAAATTTAAGTTTGAGAAACCGCCGTTGACAGCGGAAAATTTCATTAGTCGTATCAGGAGTTTAATGAATATGTGACAATGCTCGTAAAAAAACAGAATACGTGCCACGCGCAAGTTTTGAGCAACGTGTCGCTGTCATACAATAGAAGGCACTTGAGAAAAAGCCCGTTCTATCCAAGATACTTAAAACGAGGAACTTCTTTGCCATCAATATTAACAGTTTCAAAAAACATATCTTTTGGTCTTGCCCATAAAGCATTTTTACCAAATTCTTCAGAATCATAAAGTGCTTTGTAAATTACCAGTTCTTCTAATGTTTCACTATGTCTGGCAAGACCAATAACCTCATACCGTTTTCCTTTATAGTGTTCATATTTTCCGAGTTTTATTTGTACCATAATATCTATTGAAAAATTAAATGTATATAAATTTTGTTACGGCGTAGGTCTTTTTCTGAATTGAATATAATGTTAGGGATATACGAAGTTTTGTGAACGTAGTAAATAAAATTTGTGTGAAGCCCGAGCCGAGGGCTGAACCGTATATCCCTTGTTATGGTGCTCCGAGTGGGGCGTAGCGGAACTAGAGCGCAGCGTGGCCGTACGACGATAGGAGCGAAGGAGTGCCCTTCGTCCTTATCATAGCAGGCCTTTACCAGAATTGATAACAATGATTTTATCTTCCTTTTTAATTTTCAAATCAGGCAACACCCCAAATACAATAGCGCTGGAAGGCTCACACTTAACGTGCTTCTTGGCAAGTGAGTAGGTTTGTTTTATTGTTTCTTCTGACAATCTAACTACTTTGTGTTTGCGCCAAAATATAGATTTCATTTTTGAGGTATAAGGTGTCCAATGAGTGTGAAGTTTGTCTGCAAATGATGGACAGCTCTTTGGCGCAACACCAATGAGAGTGGTATCTAGCTTGTACTTTTTGATTCCATTAAACAAGCCTACGAACGCCTCGCCACTACCCACTGGCGTGATTAAAAAATTTGGTCTGCTGTCCTTGATTTCTTTGATGATGTTTTCATACACTTCATGCCAGCCATTCGTTACGTCCCAAATGACTTCCTCATCAGTTTCTCTCGCCAAAGAAATAATTTCTTCGGGTTTGAGTATATGAGATAACAAATCAACCCGAATGACTTTGTAGCAAACGGCGACAAGTTTTTTGTAAATTGTGGCAGGAAGTTTCTTATCAACAATACAGACGACTTTTAGATTGGAGCCGTTGGCAAATTTGGCGAGAGAAACACCAGCATTTCCAGAGGTGATGAGTGCCAATTTATCAATATGCTCATCCAACGCTTTCTTAACTATTGCTTCCGAGCGTCTATCTTTGTATGTGCCAAACGGATTTTTAGATTCGTCTTTAATAAAAAGATTAGTCAGGCCAAATTTTTTACAAAAATATTCTTCTTTAATTAAAGGGGTGTTGCCTGATTTATATTTCATAATGATAAAATCATTGTGTCATTGTATATAAACGTTACGACAATACCAGAAATAAGGACGAATGGGCGTTATATGTGGAATAAAATGTTAAAAGTAGCTGGAATTTGTATGATATGTGGAATATATGAAATTAACTGGTTTTCATATTGTTCTTTGCTTTAAATGTGCGTGTTTTGTGTTATAGTCCTATTTTTTTGTGTATGACAACACTTTACCGAGGTTATGTTGTATAGTATACTGTAGACATGTAAAATGTAAAAGATATGGATTGTTTGTTTTGTAAAATAGTGGACGGTCAGATACCGAATTACACAATTTGCGAATCGAATAACTCGATTGCTTTTTTGGATATACAACCTTTGTCAAACGGACACACCGTTGTGATTCCCAAAACGCACGGGCAGACCATACTTGATTTGGAGTCATCGAAAGTTTGCGATTTGTTTGAATTGGTAAAAGAGACGACGAAAAAAATCGAAGACACCCTTTCTCCGGACGGCTTTACCATAGGTATAAACATGCGCGAATCCGCGGGTCAAGCGATTCAACATTTGCATGTCCACATAATCCCCAGGTGGGAAGGAGACGGTGGCGGTAACTTACATTCGATTATGAGCGATTCATCGAGTGACTCCGTTGAAGATGTTTACAAAATTTTCACCACTGATTGATATTGCCAATATTTTTATTCTTTTATTCAAATCAAAACATTGCGGTCCTATAACCGTTTGCGTTGTTGTTTATGAGTGAAAAACAAATTGAACATGTCGGCATCATAATGGACGGGAACAGGAGGTGGGCGAGAAAACGCGGCCTTGAGATAACAAAGGGACATGAGCATTCAATCGATACAATAGAGGGTTTGCCGGAGTGGCTGAAGGAGTTTGGAATCAAATATTGCACGTTATATACATTTTCTACCGAGAATTGGAATAGGAGTCAAAAAGAAATAAATTATCTCATGAATCTTCTCGTGAGGGTGTTCAGAGACAATATAAACAAAGCCATAAATCAAGGCGCGAGAATATTGATTTCAGGTCGGTCTGACAAATTATCCAAAGAAGTTTTGGATTTGATGCGGGAAGTTCAGGAGCGCTCCTCGAGAAACGATGAAGTGATAATAAATTTTGCTTTAAATTACGGTGGCAGGGCGGAGATTGTTGACGCGATTAAAAAGATGATAGCCGATAAAACGAATATTGACGATATTGATGAGATGGTCGTTTCGAACAATATGTATCATCCGGATATTCCCGACCCCGACCTTATAATACGAACGGGTGGTGACGCGCGTTTATCCAATTTTTTGACGTGGCAATCGGTTTATTCCGAATTGTATTTTACCGATGTTTTATGGCCGGATTTTTCAAGAGAAGATTTTAAAAAAGCGATTGAATCGTTCAAAGAACGCGGACGCAGATTTGGTAAATGATAAACAAACACAAGATGAAAAACAAACTGGATGATAATCCGATAATTTATGCTGTTTTGGCGGTTCTTTGGGCGGGAGTCATATATATCGGTTCGTCGATTCCGGGCTCAAATCTTCCGTCGGCGCCCGATGTAACGTCTTCCGTTGTTCATGTTACGGAGTACGCGGTTTTGAGCATATTGATTATGCAAGCATTTTGGAAGTATTACGGAAAGTTTGTAATTTTGGATACAGCAATATTGGTAGTTCTGTACGCAATCAGCGATGAAATGCATCAATATTTTGTTCCGGGACGATTCTCGGACCCCGTTGACTTGGCTTTTGATATTCTGGGTTTGATTCTTGGCGTGTTGATATTTGTGGTATTACACATAAAATATACAAAAAGTGGTGGGTAGGAGGACTTGTTTTGCGATGAGGTTTTGGTATAATCAACCCAGTTACACTTGAATAATCAAAACACATGACTCCAGAAAAATGGCGGGAAATAATTGATACCGTAAATAATAAATTTCCGGACGCGACGCGTTCTACGGAAGAGTTGGATGGGGTTTCCGGCGGTTCAAAAGAGGTTATTGAGTTTTCCGGTCCAATCGGCAATATAAGGCTTGAGTTTGTGTCGAAACCCAGGTTTTTGGGCGAGGACGCGGTTTACAGCAATCGAATAGGTTCTGATGTTAAAATTGTCGCCAAATACGACGAAAATGATTTGGTACATTATATGAAAGCATACAAAGAGTCGGATGACGGTTCATGGGAAGAAATAAACGCGGACTCTTTTGTGTAGTCAGGTCTCGTTTTCGGAATATCGGTTTCCTTGGGCGTGTTTTCGGATTTTGACTTTATGATTGTAAATTTGTTTTATGACGAGTTTTGAAGAATTTATGAATAAACACAAAGGCAGCGATGCGCGTCATCGTTCATTTCGTTTGACGCATGATGAAACTCCGGGGATGGATGACCCTCATCACATGATTCTAATCGCCGGAAGTTTGTTGGCTATTATGATTAGCGCGCAGATGCTGTATTCGTTCACATATGATATCGGTCGGAAAAGTGGCAATGCGCCGGTTGCGGTGGTGTTGGGAGAATCTACAAGTATAAGCGCTGAAGAAAATGCGTCAATATTTGAGAATAAAGAAATCGGCTCCGACGAGTACATGGACAATGTCAGATTGTTATTGAGAGATTATTTCACAAATCGCGCAACGTATTTGAAGGAATTGTCTTCGTTGGAAAGTGTGAATCTGGAAGTAATGGAAAAATGGAAAAACGAAACCGATTATACAATCGAATCATTGCTCGAAATGAAAGTTCCCGGAGTTTTCAAAGATTTGCATTTGCGTCTGGTGACGACGCTTTATTCGGAAAAAGAAATGATATTCGATTTTGGAAATTACGGTTATGGTTCGGATTCTGACGAGGTAAGCCGTTTGACTTCAATGTTTGAAGGGATTTTTAAAGATTATCCTTGGTTGAACGATTAAAGTTACGATTTAAGTTTCGCGATATGGGCGATATCGCTTATTGCGGGGTGAAAAAAAATTGGATTATATTTTTTGCGGGCTTACTCACTTACGGCGCTCACGCTTTGATAGTGGTGTTTCCGAATTATTGGCTCGTCTGGTCCGGAGGTTTGATTGTTGTTTTGGCGTTTTTGGTTTCAATGCGCGTTAAAGGGCATTATAAGTCGTCGGGGCCCGTACTTGGGATTCTTTCGATTGTTGTGCCCGCAATCGGCGTAATGTTCTTGATTCCAAATGTGTTTCTTCAGCACCTGTACGGTGTTGGCGTGGCTTTGATTGTAATCTATTATTTTATATTTATCGGATTCGGCAAGAAGGGATATGGTCACACTCTTGCGTCCGGCACCGTATTCGTCTTGGCGAATATATTTTTTTCAAGCTCATTGTCTCTGGGTCTGTTTGTGTTTTTTGACGTTTCATTCGCGTTTGCGTTCGCTTTGTTTGTTGCGTTATTGATTATGTACCCAAGGCGGTTTGAAGTTTATTCGAAAGTCGAGTGTTGCGGACTGGAAGCGGTCGGTTTATCTACCAGTCGCGATATGCGCAAGACCGGCGAATACGACAATCGATTATTAGCGACAAGTTCATGGATGAGAGGTTCGTTTCTATTGGGGAGTGTTCAGCACATGGGAGAAGATGGAAAATTGAGGGTAAGGATAGTTGAATACACAAAACGCGAAAAACTCGCGTCCTGGATTCTATTGGGTCTTTTTGTGGAATTATTTGTTATGTTGAGCATGTTTCCCGTTAATGTGTTCACTGTGGCGAGCGCGCTTTCCATTATAGCGTTTTGCGCCATATCCCTCGCACAACTTGGGCAGTTAAATCTTTTTAGGACAAGTTTTGTCGTGCGTTATTCCGGAATATGTGCTATATTTGTATTGTTGATATTTTTTTCGGCCAAGTGGAGTTAATGCCCGCGCTGAACCCCCGTATTCAGTTGTGATTTCATGATTTTATCTGAAAAATTGTTCGTATATTAAATGAATAAAATAATTATTTACCCTTGCTTTTCACGATTTTCACTTTCAGAAACCGTATAAAAAGCCTCTAAATTGCGAGATTTGATTATTCGAGAGAGATTAGATTATTTTTTAGTTATGCCAAAAAAAACAAAACCATCAAAGACAAATTCAAATGAAAAACAAAACGATCAAGATGAAATCATAGAAGATTTGTTCGCAAAGCCGGATACGCGATTATACCGACGCGCTTCAATTGCGAGAGCGGTCGTAACGTCCGTGGCGATATCCGCGATTGTCGGCGCCGTTGCCGGAGTTATAGGAGTTTTATTGATGCTTAGCGGGACGTTGGAGAGAACTCCGTTTTTTAACAGTTTTTCCTTGGAGTCAGTTTTGCCCGAGAGGCAAGTAATAATAAGACCTCAACAAGCTGTCACGGTGACAGATGACAGGCAGTTAAAAGACGTTGCTATGAGGATCAGAGGTTCGGTTGTGGTATTGGTTGACTCTACAAACGTCCGGGATGAAAAGAGCGCGGATTCGGATTTACCGGATACGAACAGCGTTTATACGGATGAGGACGTGTTGGGATTCGGAGCGGTACTTTCGAGTGACGGTTGGATTATCACTCTCGATGAAGTTTTGGGTGACCGTGATTTGGAAGATGTTTTGGTCATGAACAATGCGGGAAGAACTTATGAATTATCCGGTCGGATAGTCGATAAAACAACCGGAGTCGTATTTATCAAGATAGAAACGGACGGGCTTCGAGCTCTTTCTTTTGCAGATGACGGATACCCTTACTCCGGAGAGAGATTTGTCTCTCTGACGATGAAGTTGCCCCAAATGCAGAGTATGGTGGATCGTGTTGAGGTTGTGTCGTCCGGCGATGCCGAAATAATGCAATCTTCGGAATCTCTTGATAAAGAAATCATCATATCCGACGTCGATCAACGAATAATCGCTCCGGTTTTTAATTATGCCGGAGAGGTTGTCGGTTTTCAGCACGGGATTTACGCAGATGGCGTGTCGCAAAAATCCTATTTGAGGCCAGTGTATCATTTTAAGTCGCAAATCGACCAGGTTCTGAGTATTCAAGACATAATAAGGCCGATTTTGGGAGTTACATGGATAAACTTGTACGGCAATCCCGGATTATCGGATGATATTCGAGACGGTCTTTACAAGGGCGCGTATGTGGTATCCGTCGAGAAGGACAGCTCTGCAGAAGAGGCGGGAATTCGTTCAGGGGACATATTGCAAAGCGTGAATGATATCGAAATAAACGGCACGTTTAATTTGTCCGAGATTATTCAAAGGTTTGGCCCTTCCGATAGGATTATAATTTCGGGATTGAGAAATGGTGAGCGAATTGAGTTTGAAATAGTTTTGGATACTGTGCAGACAACCGACAGGTAAGGTGTGTTCGATATATATACGATTAGCCCTGTTCGGTTTTTGCGTTTGTTACGGTTTGAAAGTTTGTCGTTTTTTGGATTGGGCTGAAGAAGGCTCGTATAAAACGACAGGTGCTTTGATTGGTAAAGTTCGAAAACCTTTACTACATTGCGCCGGTATGGTATTTTGAGTTTGAGCGTTTCTTATGAGACGTCGGATAAAATAACCTCGCAGGAATATTCTGTGAGGTTTTGTTGGATTATTGAGATGTTGTAGTTTAAATTTAGGTTATGCGGTACGGTTTTATAGTAAATAGTGCTCTGATGGTCGCAATAGTGATTTTGTCCGTGTTTTTGTCTTGGATTGTAGCAAGGGAAGAAACTCCGATTTTTACGTCTTCGGTAACTTTTCAGGTAGTGTTGCAATCCGGAGAGTATGATTCCGCCGAGGGTGTCATGGCGGGCGCGTCGTATGTGGCAAAAGATTTGTCCAGAGCCGTGTATACGGACGATTTTCTTAGAATGATTTCGAAAGAAAAATTCAACATACGAGACGAACGCCTTTTTGATTCGTCGATTAAGAATAGAACATGGAAATCAATAGTCAGTTCAACGAGCGAAGGGTCTTTTGTTCGTGTTGATATTTCACATCCTAACAAGCAAGACGCAAGAGCGTTAATATCCGCTGTTGTTCAGGTCATGACAAAATATCATCCAAAATGGTATTCCAGGGGGGTTACGGGAATTGTGCGCGTCGTCGAAGGCCCCACTGTATTGTCCAAACCTTACAGAAAAAGAGAATTCGCGACTCTGGTAGGAGGTTTGTCTATCGGTATTTTGGTCGGCGGTTCTTTTCTTGTCAAATTAATGATGGACAGGAGGGCGAGATTTAATTCCGAAAATTACGATGCCGTTAAAGAAAAAACTTTAACGATAATCGCGGAACGTGTTTATATACAAAAAAACACTCAAAAACCATCGAATGACAATGATTACAACATGAGACGCGATGTTTCTCCAAAAGAAAATAAGAGCATTGAATCGAATGATTTGAACGCGCGCGCAAATCGTGAATTTCCGCTTAAAGACAATCGGCCTTTAAGCGAATTTGTCGAAAGCGGGAGAGTATTCAAGCCCGAACCCATGCCGGTTCTTCAAACGGGAATATTGCCAATGAGCGACCCTAACAAGGAGCCGAGTTCGAACATTAATCAATCTGGTAAAATCAGGACATATCGCGACGAATCGAATGCGAATCCCGGCGCCGTTGTTCCGGAGATTGTGGGTTCTGAAAAAGAAGAATCAAATAGCGGAAAGTTTTATTACATGGGTCAAATTGTGGATTAGATTTCGATTTTGCGAATCTGTTTGTTTTTTGATTGCGTTTATTGTAAACTGTAGGTGGTTTGGTGCTTTTATGGCGACATAGGTTTACCCCTTATTAAGGGTCGTTTTTGACTCAAGTTGATTATTAAAATTCAGCAAAATAGAGGTAGTTCCCGTGTCGCCTTATGGGCACCAAAATACCCGGCACGATTCAAGTTGCCGGGTATTTTGTTTTGCTAGCGATTTGATTCATCTTATATTGATTGTGATTTGATTTGTAAGTCTCGGGACGCGGGTCACCCAAAACGGAGAAAAGTCAACGGACACCTTGTCGATTCCGGGTATCGATTCAAGATAGTCTTTGAGCTCTTTTGAATTGAGTCCGACTATGTCGTCTTTGGATATTATTTGAGCCGTTGGGGTGATTAGAGTTTTTCCGACGATTTTTGCGGAAAGGGTCGCGGTTTGCGTTACCGAGTCTATGGATTGAAGCGATATTTCAAGGGCTCCGGGTTCCAATTCTATAAGCTCCTCGCCGTCCGGCAATAATGCCATAAGGCGTGATTTTGCTATTTGCATCAAATCGTTTCTGTCGTATGACACGCCCGTGACGAGAGCCGTTATTTCTATGTCGAAACTATCCACCAAATCTCCGACCGTTTCGCTTATTTTTTTATCCAGTATTTCTACGGTTGTCAGAGACTCCGGTAGAGACACTTTGTCCGGGATACCGGTTTGTTGAAGCATATCGCTGATACGTGAAACCTCGGCCTCGTATCGTATGTTGTCCGTTACCGTTTTTATTCCTCTTTCTACGTCCTTTTCCGTCAATTTTCCGCGCTTTATCACACCACCACTCAAGATTCCGGTTAATTCACCGTATATTTTCTTTTGAAGCGCCGGGTTCAATCCTGGTATGGATAATATTTCCGGACCGGTTCTATCACCGGATGCTCCAGGTTTGTCCGCGGTGATTTGAGCTATTACCGAGCTGTTTGCCGGTATTGTGACTTGTCGGTCAAGTCTGTACAGGGTTTTGTCGTTGGTCAAAAATCTCGTGGTTGCCACAAGCACCTGAGGCTTTGAATTATTGTTTATTATTGTTATTTGCCCGGAGGCTTGACCTTCTATTTCTTCGTATTCTTCGCTTACCGAAAATGTTTTACTCAACGTTACGGTTTCGGACCAGATATCGCCGTTTAATATTTGGAACGTTGAATCTCCGTTAGTATTGCCGACCACGATGTCTACCGAATTCATTATCGGCTTCGGAGACGGCGTGATAGTTATTGTCGCGGTTCCTATCAGCGCGTATCCGGCTATCAGAGCTATAATTATCGCGCATACGACAAACACGGTGGATATTCTTGATAATAATGGTGATGGAGCGTTACTCATATTTTCAGTATATCATAAATTAATCGCTTTTGATACGCACGGAACCCGAGCCCGTGAATGATTCTATTTCGTATTTCAAAGAATCGTCCATGTGAACTCTGTAACGTGTAATTATTTTCTTTGTTGACCCGTTGGTATTCAATATCAGAGTCACGCCGTATTCTCCGGGACGCGATGTTAGAAGTTCTTTGAGTCGTTCTATTATCTTGGTGTCACTCATCGATGAAAGATGAATCAGCACTTGTTTGTCGACCAGATTTAATGTGTTTGAATTTCTAAGGGTTGAATGATGTTTTTGTAAAAAATTTGTTATATCTTCTTTTTCCGCGTTTTCCATTATCATTACATCGTCCACTATTATTTTTCTGTCAGCGTCTTTTTCGGATATCGACCCTTTTAACAAAATCGGCAAATTGTCATTCCACGCTTCTGGATAACGAGTCGCCGTTCTCGGGAATACGAGAAGCTCCGTTTGTCCCGTTGTATCTTCGATTTCGGCGAAAAACATAGTATCGCCCTTTTTGGTGAAAAATTTCTTAACCCAATTAATCACTCCAGCAATTATCACGCTTGTCTCATTAGCCGTTTCTTGCAGGCTTCGTATGTTCTTTACGGTATCCGGCAATATTTCTTTGTATTTGTTCATCGGATGATCCGACACATACAAACCGAGCAATTCTTTTTCCCAAATCAACAGGTCTTGAATCGGAATGGGGGAAGTGTTCGAATCCATTGACAGGGTTATTTTTTCGTGAGAAGTTCCGGCGAACAGCGATACTTGTCCGTTGTCTTCTATTCTGTTCTCATAGCGTATGAATTTCAAAATTTGTTCTATGTTGTTATACATCCTCCCTCTGTCGCCGAGCGAATCCAGCGCTCCGGCTTTTATTAGAGCTTCTATGGATTTTTTGTTCATGTTTTTATGTTTCACTCTGGACAAAAAATCTTCAAGGGACTCAAAACTTCCTCCCGATTTTCTTTCCATTATTATCGCGTTTATTATGTCCGTGCCCAGGTTTTTTATCGCGGACAGTCCGAAGCGAATCTCAGTATCCGATATGTATGTAAAATCTCCAAGAGATTGGTTTACGTCCGGAGGCAATACGTCTATTCCCAGGCTTTCGCATTCTCTTACCGAGTGGGCGATTTTGTCGGTGTTGCCGGACTCGCACGTCATAAGGACGGCCATGTATTCCGCCGTGTAGTTCGCTTTCATGTAAGCGGTTCTATACGCAAGCATTCCGTATGACGCCGCGTGCGCTTTGTTGAATCCGTATGACGCAAACGGCTCTATCGCATTCCATATTTCTTGAGCTTTCGATTCGCTAAGTCCGTTTTTAACACATCCTTTATAAAACTTTTCCTTTTGCGCCGCCATTACTTCCGGGACTTTTTTCCCCATCGCTTTTCGAAACGCGTCCGCTTCGTCCGGTTCGTATCCGGCGATATGTATGGCTGTGAGCAAAATATCGTCTTGGTATATGAAAAGACCGTATGACATCTCCAGGATTTCTTTTAGACGAGGGTCCGTATATGTTATCGCGGCCGGGTTGTTTTTGCGTCGTATATATTCGGGTATGATTTCCATCGGTCCCGGGCGATACAGAGCGACCATGGCTATAAGGTGCGGGATTTCAGTCGGTTCAAGTTCTTTCAGATACCTGGTCATTCCGGAACTTGATAATTGGAAAACTCCGAACGTGTGGCCTTCACCGAGCATTTTAAATGTTTTTTCGTCATCTGTCGGAATGTTGTAAATATCGATTTTTTTATTTTTTACAGTTTTTACAAGTTCCAACGCTTTTGCCAGTATGCTTAAATTCCTAAGACCCAAAAAGTCCATTTTAAGAACTCCGACTGACTCTTTGGAAACTCCCGGATCGAGCTTGTACATGTCGTATTGGGTGATTATGTTTCTTCCTTTCGTTTCGATTTGCAACGGGACGTATTCGGTCAAAATTTTTGGCGTAAGAACGACGGCTGCCGCGTGCACCGAAACATGGCGCGCGCATCCTTCTATTTTTTGGGCGGACGTGTAAACTTCTCGCACTTCCGGGTCGCGTTCGTATTCTCGTTTTAAATCCGGACTTTCGGTTAACGCTTTTTCAAGCGTCATTGGGTGACCTTGCGCCCCGAATGGAATAAGCTTGGCGATTCTGTCCGCCCATTCGTGCGGTTTTCCCAACGCGCGCGACACATCGCGGAAAGACCCCCTCGCCATCATGGTTCCGAACGTGCACACTTGAGCCACGTTTTCTCTACCGTATTTTGAGCGAACATAATCGATAACTTCATCGCGTCGATCGTCTTGTATGTCGCAATCTATGTCGGGAGGAGAAGGTCGTTTTTTTGTCAAGAACCTGTCAAAAGGAAGTTGGTATTTCATCGGGTCTACGCTTGTTATGTTTAGACAATACGAGACAAGCGAGCCTGACGCAGATCCTCTTGCGGTAGTCATTATCCCTCGCTCTCTTGCCCATTGCATGAAATCGGCGAATATAAGGAAATAATCCGAATAGTTTTTGTAAAATATTATGTCAAATTCATAGTCCAATCGCTTTCTAATTTCCGGAGTTATTTTTCCATAGATTTTTCTCGCTCCCTTTTCCACGAGCTCTTTTATGTATGAATTCGGATCTTTAGCGTTTTTTGGAAGTTTGTACGTGGGATAATGCCAAGTCTCAAGGTCCAATTCCAAATCAACACTTCTTGCTATTTTAACCGTGTTTTCCAGCGCTTCCGGAAATTTTGAAAACAATTTTTTCATTTCACTCGGAGGGTACAACGACAAATCAACACCTCTCAAGTCCATTCTTTTTTTGTCGTGTACCGTATTTCCAGTGTTTATGCACACCATTATATCGTGTATATTCGTGTCGCTTGAGTCTATATAGTGAACGTCATTCGTCGCAACGATTGGTATGTCGAATTCCTTGGCCAGTTGGACCAATTTTTCCACTTCTTTGCTTTGCGATTCCATTTTTTTCGAATCTTTCCATTTTAGGATTTGGATTTCAATATAGAACCGGTCGCCGAAAATATCTTTGTACTCCGCCGTTAATTCCCTGGCTTTTTCAATATCTTCCTTTTCGAGAGCGCGACGAATTTCTCCCGACGGACACCCTGACAAGCATATTATGCCTTCAGAATATTTTCTCAGAACGTTTCTGTCGATTCTGGGCTTATAATAGAATCCGTCAAGAAACCCAATCGTGGACAGTGTCATCAGGTTTTTGTATCCTTGGTGGTTTTGTGACAATAAAGTCACATGAAAATTTTTACTGTCTTGTTTTCCGTTTTTAAGATGCAAAGCTCTCGGAGCTATATAAGCTTCCATTCCTATTATTGGTTTTATTCCCGCTTTTTTGCATTCAACATAAAACTCAATCGCGCCATAAAGAGAACCGTGGTCCGTGAGCGCCATGGCTTCCGCCCCTTGTTCTTTGGCTGTTTTTACCAAGTCCGGAATTTTCGCGAGACCGTCCAACAGGGAATAGTGCGAGTGAACATGTAGATGGACAAATGACATGGTTTAAAGTTAAAAGCGCAAAAACAAAAACGCAAAACTTAATACTCAAAAACACATAAATCCCGAAACCTCGGAAACTAAATATGCATTATCTTGAGCAGAGTGTTCTGCATTTTTTAAAATTCGCGCGAGATTATATATCGTCGAATTCTTTGAACCTCTTTCGATTGACATCCTCTTCGCTTGGCCTGTTTTTTTGCCGGTCCATGAATTTTTCCGCCAAACTTACCAGGATTCCGAAATATGTGGCAGAGTGGTCCAATTTTTCTTTTATCGCTCGTAGCAATCTGTCCAATAAACCGAGTTTCTCGCGCGCGAGTTTGCCGATATCGCGTATGTCTTGTATAATTCTGGTGAGTTTAAACAAGAAATAAGCGATAAAAATCGCAATGACGGAAACCGATATTGCCATGGCTATGTTTAATATGTCCGAGCTTGTTTCTATGACCATATTTCAGTTTTTTAGTCTTCCCTAAGTATACACCACTTCAGGATAAGTGCAACAGTTTTTTTACAGATACCATGTCTGATGAATATGAATCAAATCGTCATCCGTTTGATGAGCGCGAACTGAAATTTGGGCAGTATGTTGTTGCTCATCGAACCGTATGGAAGCGAGCGTTGGTGTTCTTTTTGTATTTTGCAACGTTGGCGATAGTCTACCTTTTTGCGGTGAAGTGGATATTCTTTTTGACCGGTTCTTTGAATATCTGGAGTGTTGAGTACGACTTGACGTATAATTCGATTCCATGGAAAGAAATACGAGAGGCGAACAGTCCAAAGCCTCCGTATATCAGTTCGATATACGCGGTCGCTTCCGGAGACGAATCAATAGACATAATGGCTCGCATTAACAATCCGAATACGGAATGGCGCGCGTCTCGAATTGATTACAGGTTCAGTGTTGACGGAAAACCGCAGAGCGTTTCGTCTACATTTCTGTTGCCCGGAAACAATAGCCTCATATCCGAATACAATATATCAACGCAAAACAAAAGCCCGACCATAAGAGTCGATATTTTGGATATTGTTTGGAAACGAGTTCGCGACCGCGAACCTCTCAAGGTTCTTGAAGAGTTGAGCGTTGCCGATGTGACGTTTGAAAACGATATAAACCTGAATTCATTTGAAGTTGAAGCGACTTTGTTGAATACTTCCGGTAGAGGTTTTTGGGTTGTCGGTCTTCAGGCGGTTGCCAAGAGATTCGGAGATGTTGCGGGAATAAATTATATCGCGGTTGAACAGGTCCGTTCCGGTTCGGCAAGAGATGTTGTTTTCTCATGGACAAGCACTCTTTCCGGTATTGATGAAGTTGAAGTTATTCCGATTGTTGACGTTTACAATGATTCCGTGTACATGCCTTTGAGAGCGGGAGATTTCATGATTGACCCGTCGGGACCGGAGAACGTCAGGAACGGCAGATAAATTCACTAAAGATTATGTTGTCCAAATTTTCGAGGCTTTTTTCCGGATATGATTGGGTTTTGCTTTTCTCTGTGCTTTTTCTCGTTTTGTTCGGGTTGACAGTGATTTACAGCACTTCTTTGGGCGATTCCGGATTGACAAGGTTTACAAAGCAAATAATTTTCTTATTTATAGGTCTGTCCGTAATGGTGGTTGTGAGCAGAATAGATTATCGTTGGTTGGGGAGTTTGTCTTGGATTTGGTGGGTTTTGAGCGTTTTTGTTCTTGTCTTGGTTTTGGTTATTGGCACAAATGTTCGCGGTACGACTGGTTGGTTCATAATCGGTCCATTCTCGATACAGCCCGTTGAGTTTGTCAAGATGATAATGGTGGTGATCTTATCGTTTGCTCTGGCTCGAGAATCGAGACCGAATTTGTTAACGTGGGGCAAAACGTTGGCTTTATTGGCGCCTATTATCGGGTTGTTGTATCTTCAACCGGATTTTGGGCCGATATTTTTATTGGTGGCTCTTTGGTTGATTCTTAACGCTTTGCGAGGACTTAATCGCAGGGGGTGGTTTGTATTGATTTTCGGAGGTATTATAATCGGCATGGTGGGGTGGTTTGGTATCCTTACGGATCATCAGAAAGGGCGCATTTTAACGTTTGTGAATCCCGGATCCGACCCGACTGGAAGAGGGTTTCAGGTCAGGCAATCCATTATCGCGGTCGGTTCTGGCGGATTGCTCGGGCAAGGTATAGGGCAAGGACCGCAATCGCAATTACAATTTTTACCGGAAGCTCCGACCGATTTCATATTCGCGTCTTTTTTGGAACAGTCGGGATTTGTCGGGTTTTTGGCATTGATTATCGCTTGGTGCGTATTTTTTTGGCGTATCGCAAAATTAATGATGAGCGCGAAAGACAATTACACTCTTTATTTGGCTCTGGGGTTCGGTATTATGGTATTTATACAGACTTCCGTTAATGTTGCGATGAATATAGGTCTTGCTCCGATTGTCGGACTTCCGTTACCGTTTTTAAGTTATGGGGGATCTTCGTTAATTTCAAATTTTTTCATGGTTGGAATTCTAGAAAGCATATCCATGCGCGGTAAAATATAGCAAAAACGAATCATTACGAGGGGTTTCATGAAAAAGCTAGCTCCGCCGGTGCCTCGATTGTTTTTGACGTGATTTCTTTTTCGTGAATCCGTTATCTATTAAAATACCGTCTGAATCGTGAAATACGCGTTATCGCGCGCATGTGTTGACACGGTTTTGATAATTGTGTATCATTCGCCTGCGAATTATAACCTTTTTTAGGTGTTTTTTTATGGAAGTTATAACATTGAATGCGGTAAAAAGAGACAGTGCTCGTGGCAATGCCGATAAACTGCGAAAAGAAGGCGAAATACCCGGCGTTGTGTATGGTCGTGGGCTTGAAAACAGGAACGTGTCCGTCAAGTACAATGATTTTGTCAAAGTGTTTGAACGCGCGGGAGAGTCAACTTTGGTCGACCTTGTCATTGGGACTGATGAACCTGTTAAGGTTCTCGTACACGATACGCAAACGGACGCTCTCACGGACCGCTATACTCATGTGGATTTCAGGCAGGTCAACATGAAAGAAAAAGTAGATGCCGAAGTACAGATAGTGTTTGAGGGAGTTTCGCCGGCAGTCAAAGAGCAGGGAGCGGTTTTGGTTCAACAGATTGACTCCGTGCACATAAAAGCTCTTCCCGGAGACCTTATGCACGAGATTGTGATTGATTTGTCGAAATTATCAAATGTTGGAGATAAAATATACGTTCGCGATCTTGAATTGCCGGAAGGTGTGGAGATATTGAATGATTTGAGTGTCGTAATAGCCGGTGTCGAAGCCCAGCGAACCGCCGAAGAAGTAGAATCGGCGTCCAGCGAAGATGCGGAGGCGATAATCGAAGAGAGAAAATCCGAGGGAGACAAGGCTGATGATGGCGGCGGAAACGACGATGCCAAAGATGACAAAAAAGAATAATCTTCCACGAAAAACTTATAATATAAAAACTCCCGAAAATGACGGGAGTTTTTATATTTTTATTACGGTCACTCTGTCAAAGCCTTGCGTGTCTTTTTTGCATGTAACATTTTTTGTTTTCAATATATTAACCGCCCCTTTAAATATATCTTGTGCTTGATTGTGTCCGTGTTCCGTTATTATTGTTAATTCGTCGAATTTGGATTTCAGGTTATAATTTTTTATTTGTCGGAACAAATCCAAAAACATTTCAGTTCCGATTTTGCCTCCGACCAAAGCGAGTCGCGGTTCGCGCAATATGCTTTCATCTTTCGGATTCTCGTATTCTCTATTCGATATATACGGCAAATTCGCGGTTATCAGCATGCGACTTCCGGTATCAAGTTCGGTATTGGTTGAGATATAAGGCTCTAACAAGTTTCCTTGCAAAAATGTTATTTGCCCGTCAACTCCATGAAGTTTTGCGTTTTTTTCGGCGACGGCGAGAGCGTCTTTTGATATATCCGTTGCGAAGATTTTTACATCGTTTGAGTTTGTGTTTCGAGCGATGGAAACCGGAATGCAACCGGAACCCGTGCCTATATCGACGATTGTTAACGGAAAGTCCGATTTTGATTCATTTATCGCTTCATCGACCAATAATTCGGTTTCCGGACGTGGAACCAATACTCGATGGTCCGTATGGAAAATCAAGCCGTAGAAGTTTTTTTGACCGACTATGTAAGCTACGGGCTCCATTTTTGCGCGTCTGTCTATGTACTCGTTGTAAGTTTCCAAATTTTCTGAGCTGATTTTGACTTCGTGATTCGCGTATAAATACAATCTGTCGTTTTTCCCAATGGCTTTGAGCAACAATATTTCCGCGTCCAGCATGGGCGAGGAAGACGATTCCGAAAGTTTGCCAGACCCTTCAATCAGCGCTTTTTTAATGGGCGTATTATTTGCCAAGCTCATGAAGCGTCTGGATTATTTCATCTATGTCTCCATCCAATATATTCGGAATTCCGTGCCAATTTTTCTTCGCTCTGTGGTCAGTTACGCGATCTTGAGGGAAATTGTATGTACGGATTTTTTCCGATCGGTCCCCGGTACCTATTTGAGATCGTCTGGCGTCACCTTCTTCTTTCGCGCGTTTTTCGTCTTCCAGTTGTTGTAATTTCGTTCGCAATATAATCATCGCTTTTTCTCTGTTTTGCAGTTGAGATTTTTCGTCTTGACACGAAACCACGAGCCCTGTCGGAATATGAGTTATGCGAATTGCCGAATCGGTCGTGTTTACGGACTGACCTCCCGGACCGGATGAGCGGAATACGTCCACGCGAATGTCTTCCGGTTTTATTTCTATTTCAACTTCATCCGCCTCCGCAAGCACCGCGACCGTGGCGGTTGATGTGTGTATGCGTCCGGATTTTTCCGTTTCCGGGATTCTTTGAACTCTGTGAACTCCGGATTCGTACTTCATCGTACCGAAGACATTGTCGCCTTTTATTCCGAATATGACTTCTTTGAATCCGCCGATTCCTATTTGATTTGAGGATAAGAGCTCGATTTTCCAACCTCGCTTTTCGGCATAGCGAGTGTACATTCGCATCAAATCGCCCGCAAACAAAGCAGATTCATCGCCTCCCGCTCCGGCTCTGATTTCGATTATTACGTTTTTTTTGTCTTTCGGGTCTTTCGGAGCCAACATCTCTTTGAGCTCGGTTTTGATTTTATCCAATTTGTCTTTTGCGATTTCAAGCTCTTCTTTTGCGAGCTCTTTCAAATCGGAATCGTCGCTTTCAAGTATGAGCTGTTCATGTTCTTTGATGGAAGCGTTAAGAGCGTCCGTTTCATTTATTTTTTCCATAACGGGTTTAAGGTCGTTATATTCTTTGGTTATGTTTTTCAGTCGAGCCGTGTCTTTAACCACTTCGGGGTCGGCAAGTTGTGATTCCAGCTTTAGGAACTTATCCGCAATATCCGCGTATTTGTCTGACATATAGTTTTGATTTAAGAGTTTTAGCTTGTTTGCAACATGAGAATTCTATCGTATACGTAAAAATAATACCACCAAAACCAAACCCCGCCAAACTTGGCGGGGCCTGCGGTGCGCACGAATGTTTTATTTGTCCGATTCCGTCGTTTTGGAGTCCGAGTTTTTCTTTTCGGGTGAAGCCGTTTTTGTCGATTTTTTGCCGGCGGAGTTCTTTTTGCTCGATCCTCCGAGTTTCTTCGTTACGGTTTTCCGAACCGCGACTTTTGTATCGCGCTTGGCTTTGAGCATGGCTCTTTTTTGCGTCTTGCTCTTGTGTATTCCTTCCACTTTCTTGGCGGCTTTTTCTTCGAATTTTTCCACGCGTCGAGCGGTGTCTACGAGTTTCTGCTTACCTGTGTAGAACGGATGGCAATTTGAACAAATATCAATGTTAATATCTTTTACGGTCGAGCCGACGGCATATACAGCTCCGCACGCGCATTTTATGGAAGCGTCATCATGATATGTCGGATGTATGTCTTTTTTCATAATCTGGTTATAAGCACCATGGAAATATACCAAGGTTTCTGATAAGAACCCGTGAATCGTACTATATTTTCATTAAAAAAGCAAGAGAAAGCGTTTTGGTTGTTTATCGGCGCGAATACATTGCTTTATATTCGCGATATTGAGGGATTTTTCGCGTTTATCCTTTGTTTTCGGATTGTTCTGGGTTTGTTATAAGTTGAAAACAAGGGCTGTTATGGTACGATGTTCGCATGAAGGCAAATAAAACAAAATCCGAGACGATATTGGATGTTGTGGTTGATTCCGTATCAGAAAGAGAGGCTTTGGACAAGATACGCGGTTTTTTGCATGACGAGAGCAAGCAAAACATCGTCGTGACGATTAATCCCGAATTTATAATGGCTTCCCAAAGGGATGAGAGCTTAAAAGATGTTTTGAATTCGAGTTCTCTGAGACTTGCCGACGGTATAGGTGTTTTGTGGTCCGCCAAATATTTATCTCTTCCTTATCGTGGAATTGTGTGGTCGATTTGGCAAATGGTATACTCCGGAGCGTCTTTGATTTTTAATCCCAAATACTGTCGATCGCCAATTCCTCAACGAGTGTCTGGGGCGAGTATCGTTCCGAAAATTTGTGAAATCGCACAAGAAGAAGAAAAGTCCGTTTTTCTCCTCGGTGGTCGGGACGGTTCGGGATACGGAGCCTCCAATATGTTGCAAAGGTTGTATCCGAAATTGATAATCAAGGGAGTGGACGAAAATATTGATGTTGATTACATAGATGGTGATTTGATTGTTTCTAGAGATGACTCGATTCGAATAGTTGAATTGTTGGAAAGCGCGCGCCCGGACATTTTATTCGTTGCATTGGGAGGTAACCAAAAGCAAGAGCAATGGATATCAAGGTACCTTTCAAAAGCTCCCGGAGTGAAAATCGCCATGGGAGTTGGAGCGACATTTGACTTTCTTTCCGGGCGTGTCAAACGCGCGCCAAAAATATTCAGAACACTTGGCATCGAATGGCTTTGGCGAATGTTTATTCAGCGACGGTTATCGCGAATAATGACCGCTACGGTAAAATTTATAGCAAAGGTTGTGCTTTTCAAGATTGAGAAGGGTGAATATCGGCGATGGTAGGCATTACGCTTTCGCGGGAGAGTGTAAAAAAGTTTCCAAGACTCCGATGTCGCGCCTGTCCGAAAAACGCGCAAAGCACGGACATGGTTCGGAAGAGCATTTTCACGGTGACGGGAAGAGCAAAGGTTTTTAAGGATTACAATATGCGACGAACGAGACTTGATTCGAGAATCTTCACTTGAAGGAGTGGCGTATTTTTGGTATCGTATAATCGCAAATTATGGCAGAAACAAGTCAAAAAAAAGTTGTAACCCGGTTCGCGCCGAGCCCGACCGGTGACCCGCATATAGGCAATGTTCGTACCGCCTTTTACGCATGGCTTTTTGCCAGGCAACATGAAGGCGAGTTTTTGATTCGTATCGAGGACACCGACCGAGCGCGTTCTGTTGAGGGAAGTGAAGAAAAAATCCTGAAAATGTGGAAATGGCTTGGGTTTGACTATGATCGTGAGATAATTCGTCAATCGGAGCGCAAAAGCGTGTACGGCGAAATCGCGGAAAAGCTGGTTGAAAACAGCAAGGCTTATCGTTGTTTTTGTGCTCCTGAACGACTTGATGCGATGCGCAAGGAACAGCAAGCGCGAAAAGAACAACCGCGATATGACGAGCATTGTCGAAATATTTCAGCAGAAGAATCAGATGAAAGAAAAAACAACGGGGAAGAATTCGTTATTCGTCTGATTACACCCGAAGGAGGGGAGACGGTAGCGTGTGATATTATACGAGGCAAAGTCGAGTTCCCGAACAACAACATTGACGATCTTGTGCTTTTGAAGCGTGACGGATTCCCTACGTATCATTTGGCGCATGTCATCGATGATTATGAACAGGGAGTGACGCATGTTATTCGCTCCGAAGAATGGCTACCGAGTTTGCCCAAGCACATATTGATTCATGATGCTCTGGGTTATGAGTTGCCAAATTACGCGCATTTGCCAATGATACTAGCGACCGATAAATCCAAACTCAGTAAGCGACACGGAGCGGTATCGGTTCTCGACTTCAAAGCGCAAGGTTATTTACCTGAGGCTATTGTGAATTTTATGCTTCTTCTCGGCTGGCATCCTAAGGACGGGTCGGAGCAGGAGGTGTTTGACCTTGATGATATGAAAAAGCAATTCGCGCTTGAGGACGTTCAAAAATCCGGCGCCGTATTTGACTATCAAAAACTCGATTGGATGAACGCTCATTACATACGTCGTATGGAGTCGGATTTGTTATATGATTCGGTGTTGCCGTTTTTTGAAAAAAACGATGCGTATAAGGGCTTGGATTTTTTGGGCAATAACGAAACGTCCGAGTTGTTGAAACGCGCGTTAAGATTGGAGCAAGATAGAGTCAAGAAATTATCAGAATTTCCGGATGCTTTGGGATTTGTCTTTTTTGAGCCGACTTATGATAATCCGGATATTTTGATTTGGAAAAAAAGCGACAAAGCGGAGACTGTAGATCGGCTTGAGATGCTCGCTGAACTTCTAAACGGAATCGTAAGTTGGAATGAAGAAGAAATCGAAAAAACCGTAAAAGATAAAATCGAATCGGAAGGGTATGGGAACGGGGATACTCTCTGGCCGTTGCGAGTCGCTCTCTCCGGCAGAGAAAAATCGCCTGGCCCTTTTGAAATCGCCGAAGTCATAGGAAAAGAAAAAACGATAAATCGTATAAACAACGCCATAAAGATTCTGGGATGATATTTGCAAATGGTTTTTTCGCTTTATCTGTGAATTTATCTTGTGAATTTGAGTTTAGGAGTCCGTTTAAAACTTCAATTTTATTATCAAAGTCTCGTAGTCTCAAGTGAATATTGTGAAATTGCTTCGTAACAAGGATGTTTGGCGCTGGATTTTGCCATAATTTTATTCATGCATATTCGATTGATTAAGAAAAAACGTATAATAATTATAGCGCTCGCACCTTTGCTTGTCGGCGCGGTTTATTTTCCGATTGATAAATTATACGCTGTGAGCATCGAGCAGTTGAAAGAACAGATAAAACTGAATCAATCAAGAACCTATGAATTGCAGGACAAAATACAGGAGTTGCAAAACAGTATAGACGCAAGACGCAGTCAATCCGTATCTTTGTCGAATCAGATAAACGTATTCAACAGTCGCATTGCGCGAATTGAAGCTGAGATTGAGCTTACGAATACCAGAATAGAGCAGACTAACCTCGAAATAGAAAAAACACAGATGGAAATATCTCAGACAGAAGAGATGATTTCGTCCAAAAAGCTGAATCTGAGTGCTCTTATAAGGTCGCTTGACAGACTGGGTAGAAAAGATGGAGTGGAAATTCTTTTGTTAAACGATACCGTGTCCGATTTTTTCAATGACATAGAATCGACTTTGCGTCTTCAAGGTAAAATAAAAAAAACCATTGAGAATCTCGCGGAACAAAGAAAGGAGCTGGCGTTGAAAAAGAAAGTTTTTGAAGACAAGAAAAAATCTCTAACTTCGCTCAAGGAAATATTCATATCCGATCAGGAGCGTATTCGCGAACAAACCGCCGTAAGAGCCGCCTTGTTGGCGGAGACCAAAAATTCAGAGGCTCGTTTTCAGGATCAACTCAGAAAAACAAAGGCCGAGCAAATACGAATCAACACGGATATACAAAATTTGGAAAGAACGGTTCGTCAAAGATTGGAGAGCTTGAGTATCGGGGACGGATTCAAACGTGTGGCGGGAGCGAGTTCTTTACGGTGGCCGGTTCCGTTCAAAAAAATAACGACATATTTCCATGATCCGGATTATCCTTATCGTTATATATTCGAGCATCCGGCGCTTGATTTGCGCGCGGGACAGGGCACTCCCGTAAGAGCTGCGGCTCCCGGGTTTGTGGCGCGCGCCGCGGATAGGGGAACGGGATATTCTTATGTAATGATTATACACTCAAACGGTTTATCGACAGTGTATGGGCATGTGTCAAAGATTATGGTTCAGGAAGACCAGTTCGTTAATCAAGGCGATATAGTGGCTTTGTCCGGAGGGACACCCGGTACTCCCGGAGCCGGTAAATTGACATCCGGACCGCATTTGCATTTTGAGACAAGGCTTAACGGAATTCCCGTCGACCCTTTGGGTTATTTGACTATTCCACGGCAGTGAGATTTTCCGGTAAGATTCGTTTGCTCATAATCAAACGAACGTTTTGGGTGACGTTACTGTTTTGGGTTTTTGTTTTTCTTATTTTGCGCGTTTTGTGTTATAATGTATCGTGTTAAATGTTTTATTTCGCATTATGTTACACGAACTCCCAAAATTAAATTACGATTATGATGCCCTGGAACCGTATATAGACGCGAAGACAATGGAAATTCATCATACGAAACACCATCAAGGATATGTTGATAAATTAAACTCTGTTTTGGACAAGCATCCGGATTTGCGAGATAAGGATTTGGGCAAGTTGCTGTTTGACGTTAAAAGTTTGCCGATAGACGAATCTGACAAGATATCAATTCTCAACAACGGAGGAGGACACCTGAATCATTCCCTGTTTTGGGAAGTGATGGACCCCGGCAATGAAAAGAACGAACAATTGTCAAGCGCCATAATCGAACAGTTTGGATCCGTTGATTCAATGAAGGAAGAATTCGAAAATGTCGCGATTAACAAATTCGGTAGCGGTTGGGCTTGGCTTGTGAGAGACGAGGAAAATAATTTTCTGATATACGGCACTGACAATCAAGATTCCCCGTATATGCACGGATACGCTCCCATTATCGGAATTGACGTATGGGAGCACGCTTATTATTTGAAATATCAGAACAGAAGAGCCGAATACGTAAAAGCATGGTGGAATTTGGTCAAAATCATTTAAAGGAACTTAATCAACTCTCGCGTAAGCGAGAGTTTTTTATTTAAAAATCTTGTTGTCCGGTATGCTGTCGCGCTTTAATCGTTGTTCTTGATGTAGCCACGAGCAAAATCCGACCCCTTCATTTGTTTTTTTCCGGAAGGTTGTATTATCAAAACTTCCAATGTCGTGCAGTTTCCGCAACTTATCAGCAGTTTATCGTTTTCAAACGACGCTTTCCCCGGAAATGTTTGTTTGAGTGTTAAATTCGAGACTTTCGCTTTTATTATTTTAACGTCAATTCCTTCTATTTGAGAAAACGCTCCGGGCCACGGATGATAAGCTCTGGTCATCTTTTCTATGTAATCCGCGCTTGAATTCCAATCTATTTTTCCGTCTTCTTTTTTTATTATTTCACAATACGTCGCTTTGTCATGGTCTTGTTGCTTCGGAACAATATCTCCAGCAATGTATTTGCAGATTGTTTCGGGTAAATTATCGGCTCCGATTTGAAATAATTTTTTGCCCAGAGTTTCGCAATTATCCGATTCTAAGATATCGGATTCGAAATTCGCGATTATCGGTCCGTGGTCCATTTTTTCGTCCATCAACATTATTGACACGCCCGACTTTGTCAAACCGTCCAGAATTTGATATTGCAAAGGACTCGGACCTCTGTAAAGCGGAAGGAGTGACGGGTGTATGTTTATGCTTCCGTGTTTTGGAATATCTATCAGTTTTTTTGGCAGTATTTTCCCGTACGCGACAACCACGAACAAATCCGGGTTTTCCTGTCGGATTTTATTTATGAATTCGTCTGTTATTTTTTCGGGTTGAAGCACTCGGATTCCGTGTCTTTTCGCAATATCTTTCACCGGTGGGGGCGTCAGTGTTTTTTTGCGCCCGGTTGGCTTATCCGCGCGAGTGACGACGGAGATTACGGGTATTCCGCTTTCTATGAGTTTTTCAAGCGCCGGAACGGCATATTGCGGAGTTCCGAAGAAAATTATTTTAGTGTTTTTATTCATTTTATGTACGGGTATTCGGGTATCATCATTTTGTCCCGCGAGAGAGATATGGCTTTGCTTGTAAACAGCACCCCGTCCAAGTGGTCGATTTCGTGTTGTATGACACGCGCCAAAAATCCGTCCGCGTTCAATGTGAGGGTTTTTCCGCTCGAATCTTGATATGATATGGTTATTTTCTCCGGGCGTTTAACGTTTCCGTAAACCGCCGGTATCGACAGACACCCTTCTTCCATAATCGTTTTTTTGAGAGATTTTTTTTTGATTGTCGGATTGATTAGTTCGAGAATATCTTCGTCCGCGTCAGAGACCGCCTTAATGTCGATAATCGCGATACGAACCGACACTCCGACTTGCGGAGCCGCCAGGCCGACACCGTTGGCGTTTCGCATCGTGTTTTTCATGTCATTTATGAGATTCGAGAATTTACCGATTTTGATTTCATCGGCTGAGAGCTTTTCAGCTTTTTTGAACAGGACCGGTTGCGGGTCCAAATATATCGGCAGTATCATAATTCTCATTAAAGCAATGATTCGGGGTTTCTGTCAAACACCCATCCTGGTTCCGTTATAAGCTCGTTTATTTTTGAAAGCGCGCTTTCTTCTCGGTTGTCGCGTTTTATTTTTATTATTAAATTGAATTGATAATTTCCTCGAACCCTCTTTCGGTAAGACGGAAACGGTCTTGAAATTTCAATATTTTCCGATTTTTCTTTTGGCAGATATTTTTTTAATCTGTTGTACATGTGCATCGCTTCTCCGACCGCGCGTTTTTCGTCTTTGTTCTTGTATGTCAGTTTTAAAATCGTTGTAAACGGAGGATATCCGAGAGTTCGCCGCAATTTTATTTCGTGATTGTAAAACAAATCGGGTTTGTTTTGTGCGATTGATTTTATAACCACGTTGTCCGGATTGTAAGTTTGAATTATCAAATTCGGCGATAAAAATCGTTTAAGAGTCTTATATGTCGATTCTCCGGCTCTAAAGTCCGGTCGGCACAGAGCCTGGTCCGCATTTATTATGCCAACCGTTTCGATAGAGTTCCAATCGATTCTGGGTAACGCGAACTCGGTTCCTATGAATATTCCGGGTTTTGATTTTTTGATTTGATTCGAGGTTTGTTTCGTATCGCTGTCCAATCTTGTGATATTGATTTTTGGAAACAATTTTGCGATTTCGTTTTCTATTTTTTGCGTGCCTTTTCCGGTGAGTTTGATTTCCGGTCCGAAACACGAAGGACAAAGCGGGGGCAGCTCTTCTCTGTGGCGACAATGGTGGCATATCAAGCGTTTATTAACGTGAAAAACAAGGGGCAAATCGCATTCCGGACAGAGAATGGTGTGTCCGCAATCTTTGCAAGTCACGCTTGATGAGTGCCCTCTTCTGTTAAGAAACAAGAATACGTTTTTTTCGTGTCTTATCGATTCTTCAACGGCTTTTTGCAATTGCTCGCTAATATTGGAATAATTGCCTTTCAATCTTTCTTCTTTCATGTCAACTACGGAAATTGAACGCTGAGGCGTCTTAACACGTTTGCCCGAGACCTTGTCGTTAAGATATGTTTCAACACTCGGTGTGTCGGTTATGTGTATGACTTTCGCATTATGAATTTCGGATAACATGTTCGCGACTTCACGCGCGTGGTATTTCGGTGATGATTCGGATTTGTACGAACCGCTTGATTCGTTTTCCATAATTATCAGTTTCAAGTTGAAAAACGGAGCGAACAAAGAAGATCTGGTGCCTATGATAAGATTGGTTTCTCCCAGCAACACTTTCAGATATTCTCGGAATGCTTTCTTCTTTGCCGCTGATTCTCGCCAAATTGATATGTTTTCAACTTTGGATGCGTATTTGTTCGCAATTCTTCGCGTTTCGATTTTTTCCGGCGCGATATAAAGCGCTTGCCGACCTCGACTTACCGTTTCCATTATGATCGAATCAACCTTTTTCGTATCGGCAAAACTTATAATCTCCGTTTTGTTCGATGATTTTTTGGTCACTCTTTTTTTGCGAGTTGGATTTTTTATGTTGATTTCGAGTTTTTTGGGAATTTCCGGAACTATCAGCTTTGTTGATGTGGACAAGGAAACGGAATATGTATTCGCAATCCACACGGCGATTCGCATTTGTTCCGGAGTTACAATCGGGGCGTTTGATTGATTAGCGATTATCGATTTTAAGTCGTCCATTTTCGCTGGTTCGTTTACGGTTTTGACCAATCCGGCCACTGTTCTGTTGCGGAAAGGTATTGACACTATGGTTCCCGGTTTTACGGTTTCCGCCAGATCCAAAGGTACATTATAACTGTATGTGCCGGAAACATTTCGCGGTAATCTTATTATTGGGATAACATCGGCTATCATGTTCTTGGCGTATTATGATATAATCGCGTTTTTCATTTTTAGTGTTCGGGAATTTTCGGAACTTTTCGTCATTTGCAAATCATATTTCGACTCTTCTTGAGTTCAGTGTTTTTGAACAGCGTCCGTTATCAGAGGTTTTGTATGTTCAACGGCTCGCCAGTTCGGTGCAAGGACAGGGCTTTTTGAGATGTTTGTATTACGTTTTTCCAATCATATCCAAGTTTTTCGAAAACTTTCTCTGTTGGAATCGGTAGTTTTAAACCGTTCGATATCACATACACGGCTGGGTCTCCGACCGCGCTTACCAATTCGCCGTCTTTAAACTTTACAGGTTCTCCTTGTCGGAATTTTTCTATTTCTTCCGTTTTTGCGGGAGATATTTTCATGTAAGGGAAATTTGCGTTCATGATTTCTCGAGACCAGATGGCGTGTCTTACATTGTCGCGAACATACCACACTCCTCCGGTGGAAGTGTCTTGAAGCAGAGCTCCAGTCGGATGGGCGTTTTCTTCGGTTATGGGTTCTCCCGTCGGTATTGTGGCAAGGTCCTCCGGTGATACTTGTTCGACCTCTTCGGGATTGAATCCTATTTTCCTAAACGCTTCTCGCGAAACTATTGGACGTTTTTTATCGTCAACTATCAGGTATATTCCTCCCGTTTTTGAATCCTGCAACAGTGAGTATTGAGCGTATTTTATCGGAGGGCCCAGCGGGAATGAAGATAAATTTTCGGGCGACGTTACAATCACTTTTTCAAGGTCGTATCTGGACGCGAAAGCCAACATGGAAGCGAATGGACGTTTTTGTCCGTTTTGAATTATGAATATCCCTCCGGTTTCGGAATCTTGCAACAGAGTTCCGTCGGGGAATTCATGTGTGAACCAATTTTTCCATATTTTGTAAAAATTTTTGTTTCCGGGTATGTGAGGCGTGTACAGATAAAGAGCATGTGTTGCTCGATTGCCTATCGTCACTCTTTCATCGTCTATCGTGTAAGTCGAGCCGACTTTGAACCCGTATGATTGGGGATTGTCATAAAACAATCTGAAAGTGGACGCGGCATAGTCTATTTGATTCGCGAATCCTTTATATCTTTGCAATTTCGGGTCCGATTTGCTGCACGAGTCACAGACACCGAATCCCGTCGCCCAATCTAGCCTTCTTTGCGTTAAGGGTTCGGTTATCAAACTTTGCTCTTTTTGCAGTGTCGTTATGAGCACTTTCGGGTTTATTCTCGCCAATTGAGAGTTGTCGTATATCAATTGAGACGCGCGGACTCGAATTGCGGGATCGACATAATCAGCCAAATAGGATTTTTTATCCTTCAGGAAACGTTGTATATCGTCCATTGACATCGAATTGTAATCAACAAACTCGGAATCGGACATTATGACGCCGGGTTGGAATTGGGCGATTGCAGGATATGTTTGCGAAAGGTATATTATGGAAATGAATAAAAACGCGAAAAAATATTTTAATGTTGTAATCATGTTTTGATGTTTTAAGTTATTGAGGACAGTATACTATGAGAGTGGCCTTGTTTCAACAATTTTTTTTCTGGTTTGATTCAAGTGACCTGTCCGGTTTGCGGTTTTACATTCGAGTGCCGCGTTTTTTATTGGATTCGCGGTTAATCGGTCAAATGCGCAAGAGGCGGTACAAAACCTCGGAATTTCGAAACAATTTTGAAATCTCAACTCAAAATTCCGAAATTTCGAGAATAAAATATAGATTTTTGGTAAAGTTTCGGCGAGTTTCGTTTTCTCTTCCATTTTTGTTTGAAAGTGCTAAACTTGATTTATGAAGATATCTTATCTCGCAAACATAAGAGTCCCTTCCGAAAAGGGGGAGACACTGCAAATTATGAAGATGTGTTCCGCTTTGGCGAATTCCGGAAAGGATGTTGATTTGGAATTGGTTGTCCCTCGTCGCAGGAATACAATGAAAGTGTCAGATCCGTTTGAATATTACGGAGTTGAAGAAAACTTTAAAATAACCCGTTTGCCGATTGTCGATTTCATGCCATGGAGATTCGTGTTCGGCAAGTGGGCTTTTCGCGCCAACTATTGGTTGTTTTCCCATTTTGCTGCATTTTACGCGTGCAGAATAAAAAATCCGGATATAGTGTATTCGCGTGATTGGCGAACTCTTTATTTGTTACGAAACGGCAACTGTGAATTGATTTTTGAATTGCATGATTTTCGACCGCAAGATTCGGAAGGGTATAAGGCGATAGAGCCGGCTTGCAGTTCAATCGTGGTAATCACCCAAGGGTTGAAGAAAAAACTCATAAGCATAGGAATACCGGAAAAAAAAATAGTAATAGCTCCAGACGCGGTCGATATAGAAGAGTTTGACATAGACATCACTCAATCCGAGGCGAGAGACAAGCTCAGATTGGACAGAAATCAAAAATTGGTGATATACACGGGGCACTTGTTCAGGTGGAAGGGAGCGCATACTTTGATAGACGCTTTTGAGATACTTCACAAGCAAGAATACGAAGCCAAATTGGTGCTGGTCGGTGGCATGGAAGAAGATATAGCCAGGGTAAAAAAGAGCATATCGGAAAAGGGAATCGAAAACATTATTGTTGTGGGTCATCGTCCTTACAGGGAGATTTCCCTGTACTTGAAAGCGGCGGATATTGTTGTTATGGCTGATTCGATGCAATATGACATTTCACGAGAATACACTTCTCCTCTTAAGCTTTTTCAATACATGGCCGCGCGCAAACCGATTGTCGCTCCAACCACCCCGGCGCTTCTTGAGATTCTGAACACGGATAATGCGTGGCCGTATTCTCCTGATGACCCGAAATCTCTGGCGACCACTTTAAAATACGCTCTTGAACATCCGGATGAATCCGAGAAAAAAGTCGAACATGCTTGGCAAGAAGTAAAAAAGTATACATGGGTGAATCGCAGAGATAAAATTTTTAAAGATTCGTAAAATATGATGGTTCAAATTTTATTGATAATATTCATAGTACTGATTATCGCCAGAATATCGGACAGATATTGGAGAAAAGAAATACACTCGGTCGGGTTTTTTTCTTGGCTTGCTTTTTGGTTGTCCGCCGGCGCGGTTGTTTTGTGGCCCGACTCTTCATCTTGGTTGGCGACAGTTTTGGGAGTCGGCAGGGGAGTTGATTTGATGCTATATCTTTCTGTCATGCTTATTTTCTATTTGCTGTTTCGAATTTTCGTACGACTTGAAAAACAAGAGAAAGAAATAACGAAGCTTGTCCGTAAAATGGCATTGGACGAATCGAGAAAGGAGGGCGGAGAGTAACATGAACCTGTTTGATATCACGAGAGAATTTGTGGAAGAGGTGTTCGGTTCACAAGACATAACTCGATATTTCGATCGTTGCGTGTATTGGGTTGAGCGCTTGTACCCGGACGCGGACGATGCTATGCTAATCGCGGCGATTGCGGGTGAGATAAATGGAGCGTATTACGGAACGAGTTATCATAATTCGAAAAAAGCCATGACCGGGTTGAATTCACTTAAACGGATTAAACAACATCGCCAAGAGAGTGCCAGGATAGTAAATGACTTTCTAAGCAGACATTCCGCGAGCGAAGATTTGATTTCGAGAGTGCACGATTTGATTGTGGGATACGATGACGGACTTGATAGGGAATATGAAGTATTAAGAAACGCCAATTCAATGGCGTATTTTGAAACCCGGGCAATACCCTTTATACGAACATTTACTCCGATGATAGGCAAAAAAGATGTGGCGGAAACACTTTTGAGAATCGCAAATCAAGCCGAATCTTCGGAAATTAAAGATGACATCCGGCTTATGTACGAAAACGCGAAATATGAACTTGAAAAATTCGTTGTTAAGATATCAGTAGTGGTTTTGACGTTTAATTCAGAAAAATATTTACCGGACTTATTGGAATCATTATCAAAAACCGATTGGCCCGAGTGCGAGTGGGAAATAATTTTTGTCGACAATGATTCGAAAGACCGAACATTGGAAATCTTGGAAAACACCGACTATCATGTCATACGAAATGAAAAGAATCTAGGATTTGCGGAAGGGAACAATGTCGGAATAAGATACGCTTTGCACAAAGGCTCGGATTATGTGGTCTTACTCAATGACGACACAGTTGTGACCGAGAGTTGGATTCAGGAAATGTATTTCGCTCATAAGCAATACGAAGATGCGGGTGCTGTGCAGCCGCTTTTATTATATTGGGACGACAAAGACAAGGTAAACAGCTGGGGAAATTATATTCATTTTTTGGGATTCGGATTCGCGGGAGGAAATTTGCAATCTCGCAAACAACTCGAGGACAGGCCTCGCATATATCCGGTTTCGTATTGCAGCGGCGCGGCGGTTATGTATTCGGGGAACGCTCTTAAAAAGGCGGGTTTATTTGACAAGACTTTGGAGAGCTATCATGAGGACCTTGATATCGCGCTTAAAATGCGTCTATACGGATATCGAGCATATACTACACTCAATGCGATTGTGTACCATAAGTATAAGTTTCTCAAGTCAAACAAATCATTGAAAGGAAATTACAAATACTATCTCATGGAACGCAACAGAATCGTGACTCTGCTTCGGTATTATAAGTTTAGAACTTTATGCCTAATATTTCCGATGTGGCTTGTTATGGAAATCGGAACGTTCTCTTTTTCGATCTTTAGAGGGTTTTGGAAAAGCAAAGTTAAAGCATATGTGTGGGTTGCTCGAAATTGGGATTATATAATGGAAGAAAGAGGTTTGGTGAAGCGCCTGCGAAGGGACCATAAAATTTCAGAATACGAATTCGCGGAAGATTTTGTAAGTGAAATAAGTTTTCAGGAGATAGACAATCCGATTCTCAAGTACATAGGAAATCCCATAACGAAAGTTTATTGGGAGTTCGTCAAAACATTATTAAAATGACTCGCAATTGTAAAATTATGAAGATTATTCATGTATCTCCGGTGTTCGATCCTTACATGTCGGGGATTTCCAATGTTGTCCATCAACAAGCTCGCTACATAGCGTCGCGCGGTCATGATGTATCCGTATTAACGCCAAGATATAACAGAAAATGGAAGTCTGAAGAAATCATTGACGGCATAAGCGTCATGCGCTTCAATCCAATCGTTCAAATGGGTAACGCCGCTTTTACTCCTGGTATGATTTACACTATGAGTTCTTTGCTTGATGGCGACGCCGTTGTCCAGCTTCACCTTCCTTTTTTCGGGGCTTATGAGTGGCTTTGGTTTTTTAGAAAATTCGGATTGTTAAAAAACAAAAAAATGGTAATCTTATACCACCACGACCCTCAATTGACCGGATTGACGCGTTTATTGGGAATACCGTCAAAGTTTGTGTTCAAGTCATTGATGGGTTCATCCGATGCGGTTATCGTAAGCTCCGCGGATTACGCCAAAAATTCCGATATCGCTCCGATTATAAACAACGTTAATTTAAAGCAGATACCTTTCGGGGTTGATACCGAGCGGTTTGCTCCGAAAGAAAAAAAGCAAATTTACAAAGAAGAAAAATATGTTGAAATTCTTTTCGTTGGCGCTATGGACAAGGCGCATCATTTCAAAGGAGTCGATGTTCTGTTGCGCGCATTAAGTAAAATAAAGTTTAACGACAATAATATAGCGCGACATAAACTCAAGCTTGTCGGAGACGGCGACTTGTTGAATGAGTATGTGAAAATGTCAAAAGAGCTCGGAATAGACGACAGAGTCGAGTTTGCTGGATTTGTATCCGAAGGCGAAAAGGAAATTTGTTATGCTAATGCCGATTTGCTGGTATTTCCTTCAACCGGAAAAGCGGAAGCGTTTGGTATGGTGGCTCTGGAGGGCATGAGCGCCGGGCTTCCCGTGATAGCGAGTGATTTACCCGGAGTCCGTTCCCTTATAGGGAGAGATGATATGTTGGTTGAGCCCGGTGATGTTGACGCGCTTTCCCGTAAAATCAGTGAGTTGATAAACAATCACGATGAGCGCCTTATTATAGGAATGCAAAACAGAAAACGAGTGCTTGATCGCTATTCGTGGGAAAAAGTGACGGACAAGCTTGAGAGTTTGTATTGTGATTTGAAATAATATGACAATAACGCACCGCAGGATAATATACATTGTATTTTTCGCCATCTTTTTCATAATCGGTCCCCTTATTGTTTTGTACGCGACGGGATACAGATATAACGCTCGCATCGGCACGATACAAAGAACCGGAGCGATTATGATTGATGTTATTCCCGGAGACGTTTCGGTAAGTCTTGACGGCGCGGAGATAGACAATGTAGATATTGTGGATAAGTCAATACGATTAACTCGTTTGATCCCCAAAGAATACGAGATAACGTTAAAAAAAGACGGATACTATGATTGGAGCGCGCGAACGTATGTCGGACCGTCGGATTCGGTGTTCTTCAGAAACGTTCGTCTTTTCAGAGATGAAAATTTGCCGATATTTATAGGTAATGCCGATTCTGTCGTTCCGAATCGCAAATTCACCGCGACAACCACAAGCGAACTAATAAAGAACCAATCATTGAAAATTAAGCAAGATACCGATAGAGGCGTGTTGAAAATTGAGGTCGACAAGTCTGGCAATGATATTGAATTGGGAGTCGTTCCGCACGCGGAATATGAGTTTTATGATTCGCCGGACAATTGGATTGTTTTTCGAGACAGGAGCGCGCGTACATTGTATGTATATGAAATGCCAGAGGAAGGGTCGACAGGAAGGAAATACGCGATTCCGGACGTTTATGGATTTGATTGGTCGAAAGACGAACGTTTTTTGATGTATCATAACAATTTCGAACTGTGGACATTGGATGTATTGACGGGACGTCAGAATCTGATAACTCGAAGGTCTTCCGGTATTGATTACGCAATTTGGTATCCTTCCGGAAATTATGTAATTTATTATTCTGGGGATGTCGTTCGTATCAGGGAAATAAATTTTTACGGAGAGACTACGGTTTCGTATAATCTCGCAAAATTGCCGAATGTGTCCGATATGCGCGTGGATCCCGAAGGTAAAGACCTGTATTTGCGAGCCGATGTCGGGAATAAAGACGGATGGTTTATTCGCAAAATGCAATAGTTAATAATCATTTTTTGAAATCTCTAACGTATTTATATGAACATACTGATAGTGGAAGACAATAAACATATGGTTCGTCTGATGCAAACGGGCTTAAAGGAACAAGGCGTGGTGTCTGATGCCGTTCATGATTCTCATGAAGCTCTGGCAAGGATAGAGAGTTTCGATTATGACCTTATCATATTGGATATAATGCTTCCCGGCGACATGAACGGTTTCGATGTTTGTCGCAAATTGCGAAAACACGGTATAGAAACTCCGATAATAATGGTAACGGCGCGCGAATCCATTCAAGACAGGATAACGGGCCTGGATGCCGGAGCGGACGACTATTTGCCCAAGCCTTTTTCTCTCGATGAATTGATGGCAAGAATCAGGGCTCTTGTTCGCAGGGGCCGTTCTTTGGATCAGCCGATACTCGAGGTTGGGGATTTGATTCTTGATCCGGCGAAGCATACCGTTGAACGCGCGAATAGGTCAATAAAACTGTCAAAAAAAGAATTCAGATTGCTTGAATACCTTATGCGCAACAAAGACCGAGTCGTATCGCGTACAGTTTTGATTGAACACATCTGGGGATATAATATCGACTATAGCAGTAAGGTTGTTGACGTTTATATAAATTACCTCAGAAAAAAAATAGACGGAAAACACGACAAAAAACTGATACATACCGTACGTGGCGTTGGATATATGATTAAAAGCTAGGGTGGTGAGCCTCTAAGCGAGCCGATTGAGCGAGAGATTTGCGTATTCCCGTTCGTTATGCGATTTACAATCTGTGATTTTGTATTATGGTTTCAATAACCGACCCGTTTAAAGCCATTGCAACCTGGTTTTCCACCAGTAGTAAGGGAAAGGAAATAATCACAATCCTCGAACAAATATCGAAGGGTAATTTTTCGTACAAAGTCAAAATACCGAGTGGCAAGGAAGATGATGAACATATTCAGATATTAAAGGGTTTGGAACTTACCCTAAGAGAGCTTGAAAAACTAGATAAACGTGAAAAGAGAAGGCACAAACAAATGACAAAAGCGAATAAGCAATTAAAGCAATTGGACAAAAACAAGCGTGAATTCATCGAACTTGCGTCACATCAGCTAAAGACTCCTTTGGCGTCTCTTAGATTGGGGCTCGATGTCCTCGAACGAAGCTCTCGCAATTGGTCCGACCGAGACAAGCAAGTTTTTAGTGAAGTTAAACACAGCTATGATCACATGGCCAAACTCGTTGAATCTCTTCTAGAGACCGTACGCATAGATGAGCGCGCGAATATGCAACCGAAATGTCAATTAAACAGCGCGCATAATATTTTTACAATCATGGAAAAGCAATTCCGGTCGAGGTTTGAGGCAAAGGGGTTGGAGTTAATCGTGGAATATCCGATTGAATCATTGCGAATTCGCACGGATGCGGGATTCGTGGTTGAGATTTTGCAAAACCTGTTGGAGAACGCTCTCAAATACACAAAGATAGGAATCGTGAGGCTTGAGATAACGGAAATGAAAAACGTCGTTGAATTCAGAGTTGCGGACACTGGCATAGGAATACCGGCTCTCGAACAATCTCGAGCGTTCGAGAAACTGTTTCGCGCAAGCAACGTAAAAGACGAGTCCGATGTCGGCTCAGGTCTCGGTTTGTATTACACTCAACAATTGGTTAAACGTCTAAAAGGCAAAATATGGTTTGAGTCCGAAGAGGGAAATGGGTCCGTGTTTTACGTTCGAATACCGAAAGATTGTGTCACTTGATTATGATTGAAAGTTTAAAAACGAAGATTCTCAAAGCGAGTCGATCAAATCAGAGCCGTGTTAAGTATTGTTTCTGTGGCGAGCGCGTCTTGCCGGTCCGTATACAGTCTATTGAATTTTGCGGGAAATATGATATCCTCTTCTGGTAAAGTGTTTCGGCTTGTTTTATACAGAATTGTTTTATCGGATTTTTTTGCAAATGGACAAATTATCCGGAAACCGTTTAAATCGCATTTACGGGAAAAATCATATGTTTTGAAAGGTTTCTAGGATTGCTTTGGGATATCCACAGGCTAAATGTTCGATTGCTCTATTTTTGCCACCTTAGCTCAGCTGGCCAGAGCAATTCCTTCGTAAGGAAGAGGTCCCGAGTTCGAATCTCGGAGGTGGCTCAGGTATGCGGTTTTACAAAAAAACTTCGTTTGACAATATAATGTCCGATTTTGGATATTCACAATCGCGGGTGCACAATATTTCAAATATGTGCTAAACTTTTCGGGACGATAATTCGTATAATTCCGTCTTACAATATTACAAGTATCTGTGCCGGTCGGCTCGTTAATGTTTGACAATCAAACGTTTCGTCCGTATTTTGACGAAAATTCAAGGCCGGACACTTTGAACGATTATGCTTGAAACATCGCATAGAGGGAGAGGTAAAATTTTACAATTTGTATTATCGGCAGGCGTGAGCGTGCTTTTTTTGGTGCCTTTTTATTCCGTATCTGCGTCAGTCGAGAATGCGGTCGAGGTAGCGAGATTGAGGCTGGATGCCGAAACGATAACAAAAGGATATACGGTTGAGTCTCCGGACAAGAACCTTAAAGTCGGAGTCGTTGATGGAGCGGTTACCGTTCCGGTCGAGGTTGCGTTGAAGAAAATACCGGTGTCGCATTTTCCCGATGAATCGGAAACGTCGAAAAAGGTAAGCGATATCCTCGAATACGATATTCGCTATATGTCGGAGAGCGGAGAGACCGAACCGTTGAAAGTTTTGGAAAAGCCGGTCTATATAGCTATCAAATACAACATAGATTCGATAAACAAAAAAGTGGTGCATTATTGGAACAAACCTACGCAAGAATGGGTCCCGTTGCCGTCTACTACCGATTTTGAAAATAAGTTGGTTCGAGCGGTTTCGTATTTTCCATATTCGCGCTTGGCAGTATTTGACGACGAGTACGTATATGAAGGCCCCGCGAGTTGGTATGTTTCGGGATTTCATTGCGATTGCGCCGCTTCTCCGATATACATGCGCAAAACAAAGTTAAAAGTTACAAACATATCCGCCAGAAGTCCGAAAAGGGGAGCGTCCATGGTTATAAGAGTTAACGATTACGGTCCGGACCCGAATATACACCCTGACCGTCCGATAGATCTTGACAAGGTCGCGTTCGCGAAACTGGCTTCTTCGGTGGGATCCGGATTGATGATGGTTCGCGTTGAGCCTGTCGATATTAATAATGCGAAAAAATACTCATGGGTTCTCGAGTCCGAAGCAAGTCGTCTTGCAGTAAAATCGGGCGCGAAAGAGTCTGAAACGGCGATTAAAAACTCTCCTTCGGAGCCGTCAAACGATTCGCCGAAAATCAAGACGGCGGATTCGGAAGAAAAATCTACTGAACAAAACCTTGGTATTTCCGAGTGGGGTATTGTCGATTTGGGGAGTGAAAACGTCGGTGACAATGACGCAATTATCAAAAAATCGGATATTAAATTCAAATCGGATTTTGATTCGGAAATCGTATTGAATAATAGCGATTCCACAGGTGACTCCGGTTAAAGATGTTTTTCATGCGAGATAAATTAAAAAAACTTCTATTATCGCTGTTGACGCGCGTATCGAGGAGGATTTTATCCAAATATAATCCGAAGGTTATAGGGATTACAGGTTCATACGGCAAGACATCCGCTCGTGAGGCGATTTTTGCAGTGCTTAATCGCGAACTTGAAGAGACGGTCAGAATGACGCGCGGAGAGCTTAACGGTGAGTGGGGATTCCATATAGCTGTTATCGGTTCGGACAATCCGAAGGGGTCGGTTTTGCGTTGGGCTGGAGTATTGTTCAAGGGGATAGATCTTTTGGTTTTTTCAAAGCCGTATCCGGATGTTTTGCTCATCGAGATGGCCGCCGATAGACCCGGCGATATCGAATACATGGTCGGAATAGTAAAACCGGATATTGTCGTAATGACCGGAATAGGAGCGACTCATTTGGAATTTTTCGGGTCAGTGGAAAACGTTGCAAAAGAAAAGTTCAAGCTCATAACCGGAATGAAAGATGGAGGTACGGTTTTGTATAATTCAGATGATAAGTTTTTATCGGAGTTCATAAGCACGGTCAACGTTTCTCGTAAAATCGGATTTGGGATTTCGAAAAACGCGGATATAAGGGCGGAACAAATACGTTTTGAATTATTAGACCTTCCGGATGAGAAATCCACTGCAACTTCCCAGAGTCACATTGGAGGAGTTGGATTTAAAGTATCGATTAATGACAGAGAAATTCAGGCCTATGTTTCAAATGTTGTCGGAAAATCCCATGTATCCGCCGCGTTATCCGCTATCGCGATTGCCGTTGAATTTGGAATTCCGATGGAGATTGCGGTTCAGAATTTAAAATCATTCAAAGTCGCTCCGGGAAGAATGCGCCTTATTAGTGGGGTGAAAAATACCATTATAATTGATGATAGTTACAATTCTTCGCCGGACGCCGCTATACTTGCTCTGGAGACGCTCGTCGGACTATCCGTATCCGGAGTTACATGGGCGGTAATGGGTGAGATGATGGAACTTGGAGACGCTTCGGAAACATCGCATATCGGAGTCGGAAAGAGAGTCGCGGAACTTGAAATAGACCATTTGATTACGGTTGGCAGTCCGGCGCACTTTATAGCGCATGGAGCGAGAGAAAGCGGAATGTCGCCCGATAGAATTTTTGAATTCGATAACAAAGAAAGCGCGGGACGGTTTTTGCAAAGTCGAATAAAGCAAGGTGACCTCATTCTCGTTAAGGCGTCACGAGGTTTACGGCAAGAAACCCCGGGAACGCGATTCGAGAAGATTGTAAAAGAAATAATGGCGGACCCGAAACAAGCCGACAGCATTCTTGTCGCGACGCATTGAACAAACCCAAACACCCAATTTAGAACAATTAATCGCGGATAACAAAAAACAAACCCACCACAAGGTTTGTTTTTTGTTTGTGACCCCACGGGGAGTCGAACCCCGGTTTTCAGCGTGAGAGGCTGACGTCCTAACCACTAGACGATGGGGCCAAAAAGGCTTGTGCAGTATAGCATAATATTCTTTCAAATCAAGGGTTTTCGGTTAAACAATCATCGAATTTGCCGTACGCTTATCAGATGGTACAATTAACACATATCACATTAACGATAATCATATTATGCATCCGATTTTTATTGATACCGAGACTACAGATACGAGTGAAGACGCTCGACTTGTTCAATTGGCGTATAAAAATTCCGACACCGGAGAAGTGGTAGATGAATTGTTCAAGCCTCCGGTTCCGATTAGCGTTGGGGCGATGGCCGTGCACCATATTACCAATGAAATGGTGCAAGACAAGCAATCGTTTGAGATGAGCTTGCATAGAGAAAAAATACGCGAACTTCTCAGAAACAATATACTCGTCGCGCACAATGCTCGGTTTGATATATCGATTTTGGCAAATGAAGGCGTGGAAACCGAGCAATACATAGATACGCTTCGCGTATCCAGGCACGTTATAGACAGTGAGCAATATTCTCTTCAGTATCTTCGTTATGAACTTGGTTTGACCATCGATGAAAATGTCCACGCGCATGACGCGCTTGGAGATATATTGGTTTTGGAAAAACTATACTACAATCTTTCGGATTCTATGAAAGTCAAATACTCTTTGTCGTCCGATAAGGAAGTTTTGTTGAAAATGGTTGAACTTACTCATCTTCCCGTTCTATTGGATGAATTTAAATTCGGTAA
This sequence comes from Patescibacteria group bacterium, assembly GCA_015485695.1. Lineage (GTDB taxonomy): Bacteria > Patescibacteriota > Patescibacteriia > WFTA01 > S139-112 > S139-113. The sequence goes on from WFTB01000006.1 coordinate 72,308, forward strand.
ATACAAGGGAGAGAGATTCAAAGACGTCGCAACGGAAGACCCCGGATATATTCAGTGGCTCTACGATAGCGAAACCAAAAAACCAAAGTCGGAACAAAACGAAGACCTTGTGTATACGCTTAAAAATTATTTAGTTTAGTGACCTGTTTTCAGGCTTCTTATGCTCTTGTTTGATGTTTTTCGTCGGCGTTTTGTTTCGCGAACTCGGAAGTGTCGCCGATTATAAAATCCTATGTTAAATACTTGCATGGACATTTTATCAAACACGCAACGCTTCAAAACAATCAAAGCTGGTTTGATTATTTGCTCTAGCACATGCAAGTATTTTTTATATTGGTCATAAATCTGGTATAATACAAAAACCAAAATCGTTCCGGATTTGTTCTGTGTGTAATTGGTTATTGTGCACTTATCACGCAAGTTTTGCCGAATTGAGTGTTTTTCGCGGACGCGTAATATTGACCGTTTTTTGTATAGTGTTTTTAAAAATATTTGTTTTTCGAATAAAAGAATAGTCTATGAGAAAATTACCACTGTTGGAAGCGTCCGCTACACTCATCGGCACTGCCATCGGTGCGGGAATCTTGGGAATACCGTATGCCGTATCTCAAGTCGGATTTCCACTCGGAATAGCGATAATGACGATTATGGCTTTGGTTGTGGGTTTAAGGCATCTCATGCTCGCCGAGATAACTTTACGCACTCCTCACGTGCACCAGATGCCTGGATATGCCGGAATATATCTCGGTCCTTGGCTTAAACGTGTTTCGTTCACGGCTGTTTTACTTGGCGGGTACGGTTCTTTGCTTGCTTACACAATCGGACAAGGCGAGGTTTTGGCGGTTTTGTTCGGAGGTAGCATGGTCTGGTGGAGTCTCGGATTTTTCGCTTTTGGCGTAACACTTGTGTATTTCGGATTAAACGTGATAAAGCGTTCAGAGCTTGTAATGACCGTGTTTATATTCCTGATAACGGTTGCGATAGGAATTTTCGCGTGGAATGACATTACTTTTGACAATCTCGTTTTTTTCGAACCGGGTAAGTGGGTCTTGCCGTATGGAGTTTTGCTTTTCGCTTTTAGCGGTTCGATAGCGATTCCTCAAATGCGCGAGGAATTGAAAGGACGTGAAAGAGATTTGAAAAAATCCTTATTCATCGGAAGTTTCGCGGTGTTTGGAGTTTATTTATTGTTCACATATCTTGTCTTAGGTGTTACCGGAAACGATACGACCGATATCGCGACAATAGGTCTTGGAGACAAAATCGGACCGCAAATGATTTTGATAGGGAATTTACTCGCGTTTTTTACAATGGGGACGAGTTTTTTGACAAGCGCTCTCGGAATGAAGGAGGTGTTCATGTTTGATTATCACTTTTCCGGGTCAAAGTCATGGTGGATGACCGTTGTTGTACCCCTTTTGCTTTTCATATCCGGTGTTCGTGATTTTATAGCGGTGCTTGGAATTGCGGGAGGGGTTTTATCCGGTATTCAAAGCATAGTAATAGTGCTTTCTTTTTGGAGGGCGAGAAAGACGGGATGGAGAAAGCCCGAGTTTACTATAGGTCCGATGCGATTGTGGGGAAGCGTGCTTATAATTTTTTTCTTGCTGGGTGCGGTTATGACCATAATAAACATTTAGAATCTAATGATAAAATTTAGGTTTTTACGATTTTAGGTTTTAAACATATTTCATGTTTTATTTTTCCCATTTTATAACGCGAGGATTTACTCAATTTATTATGCTTGCTCTGTGGTGGTATGGTGAAGGTTTTTGGCTTGCGATTAAGCGTTTTGCGTGGCTTGAGAAACGTGATGTTTCGCGAATCGGGGTGCATGTTTGGATTCGCAATTTCTTTGTACCCATGTTTCATGATTATACTTTGATTGGACGCGCTTTGAGCGTGGTTTTCAGGTTTTTCATAATAATTGGTAAAACCGTTAATCTTCTGGTAAGAACTTTCGTTCGGCTTATCGTTTTGTTGGTTTGGATTACTTTGCCACTTTTGTTTGTAGCGGGTCTTGTAATGTACGGATACAAGTTTTTTTAATGCCTATGGCTCTTTCTCTTACATGGGAACGAAATCAAAACAGAGACGCTCTCCTTGATATGAGAGCTCGTAATCGCGTGGATTATACTTGGCGCATTATATGGGCGATATGCGTCGTGATTGGAGCAATTAGCATGTCAGCGATTTTCGGTATTTTCATACGATCTCGTGGCGAAGCATTCATTTGGGAAATCGTTTTTGGCAACGATGTTTTGGGTCTGGGAATCCTTATCGGTATTCTCGGAATTATGTTTGTGTCTCGCGATTTTGTCGAAAGCCGAAGGACGATGCCTCCGCTTTCCGTGATTATCGAAAAGCGAATCGACAAAAAGCAAGAAGTTAGCGAGTATATGAGCAAGGACGCTTTGCGTATCATTGATAATTCGTTTTTGAGAGGGGAAAGCTGGTATCCTTGGTACCTGTTCATGGAACTACTGAAGGATAAACGCATCATTGAATTGTTGACTCGCCTTGGCATAGACGCCGAGGATATGTCGGAAAACGTCAAAAAAGTCGAATTTGCGGATAACGCGAAAAACAACACTCCCGAAGTTGAGAAAAACCAATTCATGTCAATCGCGTTCAAGGCTCTTGAGATAGCGTATAGAAACAACGATGACAGAGTGCATGTTGGAGATTTGTTTGTCGCTCTGATAAGCCAGCCCGGCGTTACCAGGGATTTTATGGTGGATTACGGTATTCGAGAATCCCGTCTTGAGGGGGTTAACAGTTGGTTGCATTTTCAAGCCATTCTTACCGGAAAAAGACTCGACGCGAAAGAATCAATGCTTGTCCGAACTCATTCGTGGCGCAATCAGCTTTGGACATCAACCGTTACGCCATTGCTGGACTCGGTAGGTGTAGACATGACTCGAAACGCGTGGCAATATTCACAGTTGGTCGCTCGCGATTCTGAGTTGTCTTTGTTGTACGAAGAGTTCGGCGCCGGAAACTTCGGGGTATTGATAGTCGGACCCAAAGGAGCCGGGAAAAGCTCTTTTATCGAAGGTGTCGCAAAAAAGATTATCGCAAACCAAGCTCCGCCACCTCTCGCGGACAGGAGGATGGTCACTCTTTCCGTCGCGAAGTTGCTTTCTTTGTCAAGCGCCAGAACTCCGTTTAAAGTGATAGCCGCGCAACTGGCTCGAGAGATTGCGCGTTCCGGGAATATAATAATAGTCCTCGAGGATTTTTCCGCTCTCAAGGCGATAAAGACGGATGAAGCGGGCGAGCTTGTCGAGTCATTGCTCATGGATATTATGCGTGGCGGTCATGTATTGTTGCTCGCGGCGATTCACGAAGAAGAATTGGCAAGTGTTTCCGGGCAACTTATTTCTTCATTGCCTCGCATTACCATTGCGTCATTGGATGACGAGTCCACGATAAGAGCGATAGAAAGCAGTGTGCCAATGTTGGAGTCAAAGTACAATGTCGCGTTCACTTATCCTGCTCTTGAGCGTATCGCGAGTTTGTCGACTCGATTTATGCACGACGGAGCACAACCCGGAAAAGCCCGAGCATTGATGGAAAGCGTCGCGAGAGAATTATCCGTTCGAGGAAAAAGAACTTGGGTAAGAGATCACGACGTTGAGCGCGCAGTATCGAACAAAGTCGGAATACCGGTCACGCAAGTATCTGACAGAGAAAAAGACTTATTGGTCAATCTAGAAGAGAGAATACACGAAAAATATATAAACCAAGTAACGGCGGTGCGAGCCGTGGCGACTGCGATGAGACGCGCTCGCACGCAACTTGGCAGTTCAAGCAGACCCATCGCAAATATGCTTTTTCTCGGACCAACCGGAGTAGGCAAAACCGAGCTCGCGAAACGATTGGCGGAAGTGTATTTCGGCGGTCGAGACAAAATGGTTCGCCTTGACATGTCCGAGTATCAAGAGGTGCAAAGTATCAGGAATCTGATAGGTGCTCCGATCGGTTCTTCCGGAAACGAGTTGGAGGGACATCTGGTATCAACCATCCGAGAAAATCCGTTTTCAGTGATATTGCTTGACGAGTTCGAAAAAGCCCACCCCGATGTTTTGAATATATTTTTGCAAATCATGGAAGACGGTCGTCTTACTTCTCCGGACGGTAAGACTTATGACTTTACAAACAGCCTTATAATAGCAACATCAAATGCCGGCGCCGAAAGAATACAAGAAGAAATCAAATCGGGTAAAAAGGTGCAAGACATAGCTTATGACCTCAAACAACACGAGCTTGTTCAGTATTTCAGACCTGAGCTTATAAACAGGTTTGACGCGATAGTCGTCTTTGAGACATTGTCGTTTGGACATATTGTGGAAATATCGAAATTGCTATTGAGTGAGTTATCGTACAATCTCGCCAAAAGAGAAATAATTCTCGAAGTTTCTCCGGACGCCTTGAAAGACTTGGCTCGCGAAGGGTATGTCCCTTCACAAGGGGCAAGACCGCTAAGAAGGGTGATACAGGACAATGTGGAAGATCAGATTGCGAAACTTCTGCTAAAAGGAGAGGTTCAAGCTAGAGACACGATTATTCTCAAAAAGGGATTCAAACTGGAGGTTAAAAAAGCGCAACATTACAATTAGCGAGCGTGGAATAATTGGTTTTTATGAATAAATTTGAATTCAAGATAATAAAAAAAGATAAAAAATCCAGTGCCAGACTCGGTATTATACGAACACCCAACGGAACCGTTCGCACACCGGCATTTATCGCTGTCGCGACCAATGCGTCGCTTAAAGGATCGGTTTCGCCGGATGACGCTCGACTTGCCGGCGCGCAAGCGCTTCTCGGAAACACATATCATCTATATGTGCGCGGGCAAGTGAACGCGGTGAAAAAGGGAGGGGGATTGGCGAAGTTTATGGGTTGGAAAGGGCCGACATACACCGACTCCGGCGGTTATCAAGTGTTTAGTCTCGGAGACAGACTCAAGGATGGAGTTGGGAAGTTTCAAAATTACGACAGCATAAAATCTGTTCGTCGAAATCCCAAAAAACCTCTACTGAAAATCAGCGAAAGGGGAGTTGAGTTCAAATCTCACATAGACGGGTCTTTGATAAAGATTACTCCGGAAAGTTCAATGACGATACAAGAAAAGATAGGAGCCGATATGATATTCGCCTTTGACCAGCCAACATCCCCTTCGGCGACAATTGATTATTCTCGTGAAGCCATGGAGCGTACGCACCGATGGGCTAAGAGATGCTTGAACAAGCACTCTGGGGAAACCGCGCAAGGAACCGCGCAAGCTCTTTTCGGTATCGTGCAAGGAGGACCGTATCGCGAGCTTCGTGAAGAATCGGCAAGGTTTATCGCGTCACTTGATTTCCCGGGATACGGGATTGGCGGTTCTTATCACAGAATAAACAATTCGGACAGATTCAATGAGCTTGATTGGGTTATACCACATTTGCACGAAGGCAAGCCGAAGCATTTTCTCGGTATAGGAGGGATAGAAGATATGATTGTCGCGGTTTTCCAAGGGTGTGATACATTTGATTGCGTAATACCGACCAGAGAAGCGCGTCACGGGCGTTTGTATGATTTGGTTTCCGACAAGCGAATGCATGATTATTTTGTTTGGCAATATAATAAAGTCCAAGGCAAACCTGCGGGGCGAAAACCGCCGGCATTTTATCGAATCGTGAACATAACAAACAAAAAACACCGTCTCAGCTTAACGCCTCTTGGCGACGCGCATGAGAACAGGTATACATTTGGTTATATTCATCATCTCTTTCGGGTAAACGAACCGCTGGGTCATCGCCTTTCGACGGTGCATAATTTGGGATTTTATTTTCACCTCATGGAGCAATTACGCTTGTTTATCAAAAAACAAACCTAATAACAAACAAACCTGTCAGAAAAATTGCGTAATTCCAACTCTTGAGTTATTATCTCAATAAGATTAGCCATATATAGGTTTACAACAAAAGCATAGATAACATACAAATTCCCTCTATTATCAACCACCTACTCCGCATAAAAACCAGTTGTGACGGAATTTCGCTCCGCTACATTCCGTCACAATGCGCGGCGTTACACGCCTGTTATGCTCCGCGAAGCTCCGCACAACAGACGTTTATGCACC
>WFTB01000007.1 GCA_015485695.1 Patescibacteria group bacterium
TATAATCGCGATTATGGTATAATAAACAACGCATTAAGCTCGTCACTATGGCTACCGTCGAAATAGTTACGTTTTCAATAGGAGTAATAGGTTCATTGGTTATTATTGTGGGGTTGCTTCGCGGTGTTTCGTTTTTGTTAAAACAATTCTTAGCGAAACTCGATCACAACCAAGAACGAACCGCGCTTGACCACGTTCGCCTTGAGCTCGGTCGATACATGATTCTGGGTTTGGAATTTTTCATAGCGAAAGACATAATAGAAACTCTCATAATTCCCACGTGGAACGAAATCGGAATGCTTGGCGCTTTGGTTCTTATACGAACAATACTTTCTTTTTTCTTGACAAGAGAGATTCACCAAACGGAAAAGAGAAGAATAGAACACCGCAAAATAGACGCCGGAATACGGTAATTCTACTCAATCAATTTCCGTAAATCCTAAAAACCACCGGACGTTGTAAATATGAGTTTTGAACATGACGGCAAGCGAGCGATTCAAATTCGGCAAAATAATTTCAAAAGTTTGAGTGGAAATCAAATCGGGAACACTTAATAAAACACCAGGTCATCTGACCTGGTGTTTTATTATAACAACCAAGTGTGAAGCAGAATTTACGGTTTTACTAAAACCACTATTCCATAGTATGCCAACAATAACCCGGCTAACTAAAAAGGATTCCGACTCCTTTTCCCCAACTAACGACCGCATTTATCCTTAAACACGAAAACACTCAATGAATTCGTCAAACAACATTCTATGTCGCATTTGACGTGACAGAGAACGTGCTCTTGACTTTATTTTGATTATTATTCATAATGTGTTTGCCCTTGATATGGGTTCAAAAAGAAAACAAAAAACAAGGATATAATGCAATAGAGGCTTATCGTATTGTATTTTTTGTTTTTTGTTGGGGTCATCGTCGATTTGAGTTGTTCGGCGTTGCCCGTTCTTTTTCTTGTTTTATAGACAATTTTTTTAAAATTATGCCTACAATCAACCAGCTTGTCCGTAAAGGGCGAAAAGAAAAGCCGAGAAAGTCAAAGGCTCCGGCATTGCAAACTCGTTACAATGTTTTTAAACGTCGGTTCAAAAACGAGTCATCGCCGTTCAAAAGAGGCGTATGTCTGAAAGTCACAACAAAAACTCCGAAGAAACCGAACTCGGCGCTTCGTAAAGTCGCGAGAGTTAGGCTTTCGAACACTCAGGAGGTATGGGCGTACATAGGGGGAGAAGGGCACAATCTTCAGGAGCACTCGGTGGTGCTCGTCAGAGGCGGTCGTGTTCGTGACCTTCCCGGTGTGCGATACCATGTCGTGAGAGGAGTTTATGACGCTCAGGGAGTCGAAAATCGTAAAAATTCAAGAAGTCTTTACGGTACGAAGAAGCCGAAAGAGGATAATTAGAAACCAATAATATGCGAGGTAAACAAGCCCCAAAAAGAAACATAGCTCCGGATGTTAAATACGGACGTTCGGATATCCACAAGTTTATAAACCAAGTCATGCGAGACGGCAAAAAAACTCTCGCGCAGAGTATAGTGTATGACGCTTTCGACATAATAGCGGAGGTTTCCAAAAAAGATCCGGTAAAGGTGTTTGACGAAGCCATAAAGAAAGTCGCTCCTCAAGTTGAAGTCAGGACGCGAAGAGTCGGTGGTGCGCATTATCAGATTCCGTTTCCAGTGCGCGGAGAAAGACAACAAACTCTCGCTTATCGCTGGATTATATCCGCCGCGAAAAGCCGAAAAGGAAAGCCCATGTCGGCAAAACTTGCTGATGAGCTAATGCAAGCCTCATCCGGAGAAGGCGCCGCTTTCCGCAAGAAAGAAGACGTACACAAGATGGCGGAAAGCAACAAGGCTTTCGCTCATTTTGCAAAATTCGGATAGTTTGCGATTATCAAGCCGTTTCGATTGGTTCGTTATGCGTTTTGCTTGAATCGATCAGGACGCGCATCATGTTTTTTAAATATTTACAGATAATTAAATTATTATGGCCCGCTCACACCCACTGGAACAAATGAGAAACATAGGGATTATTGCCCACATCGACGCCGGTAAGACCACGACCACTGAAGGTATTTTGTATCTTACGGGTCGAACTCACAAAATCGGAGCAGTGCACGAAGGTGACACGGAAATGGACTGGATGGAACAAGAGCGCGAACGAGGAATCACGATAACCTCCGCTGCGACGAATTGTAAATGGACTCAACGTCATTACGATGATCCGAAAGAATACAACATAAACATAATCGATACGCCCGGACACATTGACTTTACAGTAGAGGTGCAACGTTCGTTGCGCGTTCTTGACGGGGCGATAACGGTTTTTGACGGTAAGATGGGAGTGGAACCGCAATCTGAAACGGTGTGGCACCAGGCTGATAAATTCGGTGTACCGCGTTTGTGTTTTATAAACAAAATCAATCAAACGGGCGGTGATTTTTATAAGAGTCTGGAGTCGATCAAAGACAGGCTGAGTCCTGACGCGATTCCCGTTCAGCTTCCGATCGGTTTTGAAAAAGACATAAACGGAGTCGTTGATTTAGTTAATTTGAAATCATACACATACAAGGAATACAACGACAAAGAATTGATAGAGGGCGATATTCCAGAAGACATGAAGGATAAGGTGGAAGAGTACAGAGCTCAATTGATTGAAAAAGCCGTTGAGATAGACGATGCGTTGACGGAAAAATTCCTTGAAGGAAATGAAATAACCCAAGAAGAATTGGTTGAAGCCATACGAAAGTCAACTCTCGCCGGTAAAATGTTCCCGGTGTTCGGTGGAGACGGAAGAGGGGTTATAGTCGAGACCCTTCTTGACGCGGTTGTGAACTTCCTTCCGTCGCCGATTGATTTGCCTGACATTTCCGGAACCGCGGTGGGCAATGAAGAAGAAAAGATAACCAGAAAAGCGGGAGATGATGAACCTCTTTCCGCGTTGGCTTTCAAAATCGCGACAGATCCTTATGTCGGAACACTCATATTCGTTCGAGTGTATTCGGGAGTTTTGAAGACGGGATCGTATGTGCTTAACGCGACGAATGAAACGAAAGAGCGCATCGGTCGCATTGTTCGAATGCACGCGAATTCGAGAGAAGAAATAGATGAAGTGTATTCTGGGGAGATTGCCGCAGTTGTCGGACTTAAAAACACCATAACCGGTGATACTTTGGCTGACATGGAAAACCCGATAGTTCTGGAACGAATAACGTTCCCGGACCCGGTCATATCGGTTTCCATTGAACCTAAGACAAAACAAGACCAAGAAAAAATGGGTCTCGCATTGCAAAAACTGTCCCAAGAAGACCCGACATTTAAGGTTCGCGCGGACGAGGAAACCGCTCAGACGATTATATCTGGAATGGGAGAGTTGCATCTTGAAATTTTGGTTGACAGAATGAAACGTGAGTTCAACGTTGACGCGAATGTCGGAGAACCTCAGGTTGCGTATAAAGAAACGATAAAAGGAGAGGGTGACGCGGAAGGGAAGTTCGTTCGTCAGTCCGGAGGACGCGGTCAGTACGGTCATTGCAAACTCAGAGTAAAGCCGGGAGAGCCGGGATCCGGATTGACATTCATTGATGAAATAAAAGGAGGCGTTATTCCGAAAGAATACATAAAACCGATTGAAAAAGGAGTGCAAGAGGCGATGGATAACGGAATAGTCGCCGGATATCCGATGCTGGACATAGAGGTAACCGTATATGATGGAAGTTATCACGAAGTTGACTCATCCGAATCCGCGTTTAAAATAGCCGGTTCAATAGGATTTCAGGCGGCGGCGAAATTGGCAAAACCCATACTGCTTGAACCGATAATGAAAGTTGAAATTACGACGCCCGAGGAATTCATGGGAGATATAATAGGAGACATTAACGCCAAGCGCGGTACGGTGAATGAAATGAGAGATCAAGGTCAATTGAAGTTGATAGAGGCGTTTATACCTCTGGCTTCCATGTTCGGGTACACGACGCAACTTCGCTCAATGTCGCAAGGAAGAGCCGCGAGTTCGATGGAATTCCACGAGTATAAGGAAGTGCCGAGAAATGTCGCTGAAGAAATAATCGAAGGAAGAAGCAAATAATCCGTTTTCGTATGATGTCCATCAAAAGATTAAAGCGTTTAATGGATGAATATGGTGAAAACACCATAATCGTGGTTGAAGGAGAAGAAGTTTTCGCGTTTCGCAGAATAAACGACGACCATCGAGATGATAATCATGATGACTTTGGGGAAGAAGGGTATTCAGGTCAAGGTTACTCCGGTTATGAATCAAAGATGGATTTTGACGGTATTGGAGATGTTGACGGATTGTCGGGAGAAGATTCGGATTATGATAAAAACGAGGTTGATTCGAATGGCGAATTTTTAGACCCGGACCAATATATGATGGACGAGATGGAAGGTCCGCCGAATGAATTTTCAAAAGAAAAGGATAACGACTTTGAACATGTCACAGACAATAATATCCCTGATCCTCCACCTGCGATGCACATTCATGATATTCTTGAAAAACACGTTCCGGAATTCAAGGAACAAAGCCATGTAAGAGCTATGGAAACTTCGGAGGATGATCGAGAAAATCAGGTAACATACGAAGAGTTTCCGGAGGATGAACGGCGTTCTTGGACATAACCTCAAAAGACAACCTTGTTTTTCACGGGTTGTTTTTTGATTTTAAACGGCTTTGGATTATGTTTTTAAAACATAATGTTATGTGCAGTTTTTATCTTTAGGACTCGCGTCTTTGCGAACAAAACTGCATAAGGTGGGGATATGTCCGTAAGGTTGGCAAAAGTTGAGAGCTTGACAATGGGCGTCGCCACTTTATTACTTGGCTAAAATTAGCCAAAAAGCGGGTTTTTTGCGAATTTATTCACGATGAAATCGACACGACGTTGTTGATTTGCGCAATTTGTTGACATATCTGAAAAGCCTGTTATAATTGACTCAGCAATTTAAGCCTCAAAGTGCTTACATTTTTTGCTTTTTGGGGTCCTGTTGCAAAGACGGGAGTGTTCCGCTTTTTAATTATTAATTTATTAAACGTCTTTTTAGGGGCAATTTTAATCCTCATATAAGACACCTTAGTTAACCATATGGCAGATACATTTGATCGATCGAAGCCTCATGTAAACGTCGGTACAATCGGCCACGTTGACCATGGGAAAACAACTTTGACAGCCGCTCTTCTTAAAGTATTGGCTGTCGCCGGATATACCGCGTCCGATAAGAATATCGACGCGATTGACAACGCTCCGGAAGAGCGCGAGCGCGGTATCACTATCGCTCTTGCTCACGTGGAGTACGAAACAGATAAGCGTCATTACGCTCACATAGACGCTCCGGGTCACGCGGACTATATTAAAAACATGATTACCGGAGCCGCTCAAATGGACGGCGCCATCCTCGTTGTTGCCGCAACCGACGGACCGATGCCACAGACTCGCGAGCATATTTTGCTTGCTCGTCAGGTTGGTGTGCCACACATCTTGGTATTCCTTAACAAGTGTGACCAAGTTGACGATACGGACCTTATCGACCTCGTTGAAGAAGAAATCCGAGACCTTCTCAAGAAATATGAATACCCAGGCGACGAGACTCCAATCATTCGTGGTTCGGGTCTTAAGGCTCTCGAGGCGGCTCAAGCAGGAAACCAGGACGATCCTAATTTCAAGGCTGTCCTTGAGCTCGCTATGAAGCTTGACGAATACATACCGGAACCGACTCGACCGGTTGATCAACCTTTCTTGATGCCGGTTGAAGATATCTTCTCCATTGAAGGACGAGGTACCGTGGCTACGGGACGAATAGAAAGAGGAAAAATCAAAGTCGGTGAAGAAATAGAAATAGTCGGTATAAAGGAAACCACCAAAACGACGGTTACCGGAGTCGAAATGTTCAACAAGTCCTTGGACGAAGGTTTGGCGGGTGACAATGCCGGAATTTTGTTGCGCGGAGTCAAAAAAGAAGAGATTGAAAGAGGACAAGTTTTGGCTCATGTAGGCACAATCACTCCTCACACCGAATTCGAGGCTGAGGTTTACGTTTTGTCAAAAGACGAAGGCGGTCGCCACACTCCGTTTATGAAAGGGTATAAACCGCAATTCTACATGCGAACAACGGATGTTACCGGTGAAATGATTCTTCCTGAAGGAACGGAAATGGTAATGCCCGGAGATACGGTCAGTGTTACCGTTAAGTTGATTGCTCCCATCGCTCTTGAAGAGAAACAACGTTTCGCCATTCGAGAAGGCGGACGAACGGTTGGTGCCGGCGCGGTTACAAAGATTATTAAATAAAGCGTTTCCGCGGAAACAAGAACTTATACAATGTAAGTTCTTGTTCTCATGTGCGGGACTTGCGCATTGAGTTCGTCCGTCAGGCGAATTCGACGCGCAAGTCCCGCGCGATAAGGAAAACGATTTGGTTTGGTGAAAGTATTTTTTATAAAACATGTCCAAAGACGATACAACAAAAAAAGATGAAGGCAAGAAAGTGTCCGAAAATCGTATACGAATAAAAGTTCGCGCCTACGACCATAAGATAATCGACCAATCGTGCCGTAAAATAATAGAAACGGCTCAGCGAACGGGAGCTACGATAAACGGTCCTATTCCGTTGCCTACCGTAAAAAATAAGTTCACCGTTATGAAGTCGACGTTTGTGAATAAAGATTCTCGCGACCAATACGAGATGCGCATGCACAAGCGATTGATAGATATTTTGAACCCAAAACCAAAAACCATAGATGATTTGATGAATTTGGCGATTCCGGCAGGTGTGGATGTTGAAGTGAGAATGTAACAAATTAATCGCAATTCTTGCGACAAAAAGAAACAATCCGACGAACAGGTAAGGTGCCGAATGAAGGTTTGGCAAACCCGCTTGAGAGGGAGTTTGTTTCGAAAGGATTCTGCAGTTAGTTATAAACATACAATCGGTTAACATTATCGCTCCATTGGAGCTGTTGATTGTGTATTTGTACTTGGCTGTAAGGCCATTTTTTATATCTATGAAATTCATTCTAGGAAAAAAGCAAAAAATGACACAACTGTTCATGGAAGACGGTCGTGTGATTCCCGTGACTGTCGTTAAGGCTGTTCGAAATGTGGTAACCCAGATTCGAAACAATGAGCGTGACGGATATGTTGCGGTTCAAGTGGGCACGACAGCGGGTTCAAAACATATAAAAAAGCCTCAAAAAGGACACTGTAAGGGTATTCAAGAGTGCGGAACAATGAGAGAGTTTCGTGTTTTGTCCGGACAGGTGCCCTCTTCCATTTCGCGAGGACTGGAATTCGGAGTTGAAATATTCCGACCGGGAGACTCTGTTCAGGTTACCGGGATGTCGAAAGGGCGAGGTTTTCAAGGAGTGGTCAAGCGACACAATTTTGCGGGTGCTCCGGCGTCTCACGGTACGAAGGATCAATTGAGAATGCCGGGTTCCATCGGAGCCACGGGACCAGCTCACGTATTCAAAGGTCAGAGAATGCCCGGTAGGATGGGAAATGACAGAATAACAATCAAAGGATTGAAAATAGTTAAAGTTGACACGGAGAACGGATTGTTATACATAAAAGGAGCTCTTCCGGGCGCGTTTAACGCGATATTGTCGATTCAAGGTCCGGGAACGTTCAAGATTGTGAATAAGACGGAAGAAAAAGATACGGTCGAAGGTTTGTCTGAAGACAATTTGTCTGAAGAAGTGACGACATCGAAAAAAGAAAACGAAAACGAGGAAAAAGAAAACGAACCGGTCGAAATCGAAAAAGAAGAAAACGCTGAAAGCGTTTCAGAGACTGCCAAAAAAGACGATGAAGAGTCCGGTGATTCGGAGAGTGACGACGAAAGAGACAAGACCGAAGAAACAGGAGGAGACAAAAAAGAAGACGCAAATAAGAGAGACGAAGAAGAAAGCGTAACGGAACAGAAAGAAGAAAACAATAAAAGTTAATTTGAATGCGCAAAAGCCCGATAAGAAGCGATAATTTTATGAAACTTGCGGTTTACAATCAAAAAGGCGATAAAGTCGACGATCATGATATAAATGACGCCGTGTTTGCCGTTGATGTCAATGAGCAATTGGTTCATCAAGTCATAGTCGCGCAAGAAGCAAACGCTCGACAGACATTGGCTCACACAAAACAGCGCGGAGAAGTCAGAGGCGGAGGTAAAAAGCCATGGAGACAAAAAGGAACCGGAAGAGCGCGTCATGGCTCAAACAGGTCTCCTCTTTGGCGCGGTGGAGCGGTGACATTCGGACCGACAAATCAACGAAACTTCAGCAAGCGTATAAACAAAAAAATGAAACGAAAAGCGTTGATGATGGTTTTGTCGGATAAAGTCGCGCACGATAATCTCGTATTGTTGGATTCGTTGTCTTTTGAAAAACCCGCAACCAAAGAATTTATGAATTCGATTTCTTCGTTGCCGGTATCAAAACATTGCGACTCCAAAAAACGAATAAAAACCTTGATAGTGATGCCGGAGACTGACAGTAACGTGATTCTTTCCGGTCGAAATGTCCGGGAGATTAAAGTCATACGAGCGGACAGTCTGAATGTTCGAGATGTCGTGCTATACGATCGCTTGGTTGTTCCGGTGAAAAGTTTGGATATTATAGAAAAAACATATTTATAAACTAATTTTAAGTGTTTGACCTTGAATATTCGATATGGATACTTGCGCGGGACTAGTGATGTCACATATCGATATCGGATATTGGAGGTCAATCGCGGAAGAGTTGAATAAAGTATTTATTATGTCATTGCTTGATAAATTCAAAAAACCGTTCGAAAAAGAAAAGCAATCCACGCCGGATCATGTTGTTGGCGACTCTTTGAAAAAAACATCTTCCGACGATAAGAATGTCGCAAGCGCGAAAACCGACAAAAAGGATTCGGTAAAACCTTCGAAAACGACGAAAAAAGAAAAAAAAGAATCAAAATCGAAGGTGCAAATAAAAGATCCTTCGGGGCATGCGTCGCGAGTCATAGTTCGACCGTTGCAGACCGAGAAAAACTCGGAGCTTATGGTTATGAACAAATATGTTTTTGAAGTTTCGCCAAAAGCGACAAAATCCGAAGTAAAAAAAGCATTCAAGGCCCTGTACGATGTCGAACCCGTTCAAATCAACATAATGACCAGAAAGGGCAAAGTGGTTCGCTCCAGAAGAATGCTGGCAAAACGAAAAGATTGGCGAAGAGCTATTATTACGTTAAAACAAGGAGACACTGTTGAAATATTTGAAGGAGTATAAAATGCGTTAGGTTTCGGCTTTCGGAGCGTCAGATTATCGGCAAAAAGTTTGATGAATCAAAACCCGAAACCTAAAACAGCAAGTACTGTATGGCAATAAAAATTTACAAACCAACTACACCCGGCAGGCGCAAATCGAGCGTTCTTTCTTCGGATGATATTACCAAGAAAAAACCCGAAAAAAGTTTGCTTAAGGGATTGAAAAAGCGTTCGGGAAGATCAAAAGGTAAGATCTCCGTGCGACATCGAGGTTCGGGCGCTCGTCGTCGTTATAGAATAATAGATTTCAAGCAAAACCGATACGACGAAGTTGCTACCGTAATAGCGATAGAATACGATCCGAACAGGAACAGTAGAATCGCTCTGATTCAATACGAGGATGGCAAAAAGTCATATATCATAGCTCCTAATAATACCGTTGTGGGCGACACCGTGACAAGCTCGATGAAGAAGATAGAGATAAAGTCGGGCAACAGAATGCCACTCATGTACATACCAGCGGGATCCGGAGTTTATAATATCGAAATGTTGCCGGGACGCGGAGCTCAATTGGCTCGTTCAGCCGGGACCGTGGCGGTATTGCAAGCGATAGAAGGAAAATACGCTCAGCTCAAAATGCCGTCAGGAGAGATTCGATTGATACCGAAAACGGCTCACGCTTCAATAGGACAGGTTTCGAATCCGGACTATCGTCTGGTTCGATGGGGCAAAGCGGGACGCATGCGACACAGAGGAATTCGCCCGACGGTCAGAGGTAAAGTGATGAACCCGGTAGATCACCGTCATGGTGGAGGTGAAGGAGCTCAACCGATAGGTCTTAAACGTCCGGTGACCGCTTGGGGCAAGCCGGCGCTCGGTGTGAAAACTCGAAAGAAAAAGAAACCATCCAATTCGTTAATAGTAAAACGTCGAAAGAAAAAATAACGCCCGACAGCCGACCTTTCGACACTTGATAATGAATCTCGAAAACAGAGAAATCATGTCAGATGTCGGAAGGTTGGATGGCAAGGGTTAAAGGTTTTATGTCAAGAAGTCTAAAAAAAGGACCATACGTTAATAGCAAGTTGCTGAAGAAGATAAAAGCGCTTCCGATTGGCAGTAAAGAGGTTATAAAGGTATGGGATCGCGCGTGCACGATTACTCCCGAGATGGTCGGTTATACAATAGGAGTGCATAACGGCAAACAGCATGTTCCGGTTTACATCATAGAAGACATGGTCGGACACAAACTGGGCGAGTTTGCTCCAACCAGAAAATTTATACGACACGGTGGTAAGATGGCAAAGGAGCAAGGCAGAAAATAACAAGCAGGCGCTTATTGGTTGGATTTGCTTCTGTCTTTTATAACCTGTAACATGAAGAAAACGATATGTCCGTAAGTAAGGCAAAATTAAGATTTTATAGACAATCCCCGCGCAAGGTGCGCATGGTTGTTGATGTTATTCGCGGTATGAACGTATTGTCGGCTCGCGCCCAACTTGCTTCAATGAGTAAACGCGCGGCGGGACCATTGATGAAACTTCTGGATTCGGCGATTGCCAATGCGGAAAACAGAGAAGATAATCCTGTAAAAAGGGAAAATCTGGTAATAGAAAGTATCACGGTTGACCAAGGACCCACGCTGAAAAGATATATGCCGAGAGCGCAAGGAAGAGCGACACCGCTCAGAAAAAGAACATCACATATTTCCATAGTTCTTGGCAAGAAAAAGGGAGCAAAGGACAATGCAAGCGATGTCGGTGACTCAAAATCCGATAAACGCAACAGGGATAAGTCCAAGGCAAAAGGCTCAACCGATACCAAAAGCGTCAATGAGGAAAAGACTTTGAAAACAGACAAATCGGACAATAAAAAACAAAAAATCGACGAAAAAAAATCAAGCAAAGAGTAAGCGCAACGCATTAGCGGTAAATCGCGGATGTTTAAGCGGATGATTCGCGACTTATAATTTGATACACTGTATTCTATGGCAACTAAAACCAATCCAATAATTCATCGCATACCAACGACAAAAACATGGTTTTCGCGGTGGTTTGCCGGTGACGACAAAAAATACGCGAAGTTTTTACAGCAAGATATAAGCATCAGGAAGTGGCTGAAAACTCAACTGAAAGACGCCGGAGTGGACCATGTCGAGATAACTCGTTCCCCGGATCAATTGGCAGTAAACATACACACTTCAAAACCCGGTGTTGTCATAGGGCGTGGCGGTCTCGGAGTCGAAGAAATAAAAAAACAAATCAAGAAGCGATTCATGGGCGGAGATAAGATTAATCTGCAAATCAACATAAAAGAAGTAAGTCAACCACAACTGTCCGCGTCAATCATGGCTCAGAATATAGCGCAAGACCTTGAACGTAGATTGCCTTTTAGAAGGTCCATTAAACGCGCGCTGGATCAGATAATGAAAGCCGGAGCTCAAGGAGCGAAAATAGAAGTCAAAGGAAGATTGAATGGAGCTGAAATAGCGAGAAAAGAACGAGTTCAAAGCGGAAACGTTCCTTTGCAAACCATTCGAGCGGATATAGATTACAGTCGCTGTCCGGCTAATACGACGTATGGTGTAATAGGAATTAAAGTTTGGATTTATAAAGGCGAAGTTTTCAATAAAGATAAAAAAGAGAAGAAAGAATAAAAAACGCGGGCACCTAACCGATAGTATCCGATATTCGAAAAAGAAATATGGTATCGATCGGGTATTGTGACGGTTGGGTGTCATCGGATGAGATTTTATATATGTTGATTCCAAAGAAAGTAAAACACAGAAAATGGCACAAACAGGCCGGAGTATCGACACGGAAGGCTGTTCGTGGTACAAAGATAAGCTTCGGGGACTATGCTCTCAAGGCAATGACGCCGGGCTGGCTTTCGTCCAGACAGATAGAATCGGCGAGGCGAGCGATGGTGCGTTTTGTAAAACGCGGAGGTAAGATGTGGATTCGTGTTTTTCCGGACAAACCCATCACGGTTAAAGGCGCCGAAGTCGGTATGGGTAAGGGTAAAGGAGCGCTTGACCACTATGTCGCCGTGGTAAGACCCGGGGCAATCGTGTTTGAAATGTCCGGAGTCACCGAAGAACAAGCTCGAGAGGCGATGCGCCTCGCGTCCCACAAACTTCCGGTAAAGACGAAATTTATAGTAAAGAAGTAATATGACGGTTCAAGAATTACGAAAAAAAACAGATGAACAATTGAAGGAGGTTTTGAGCGAACTTCGCGAAACCGTTCGAGATATGCGCTTTCAACTTGTTACGCGTCAACTTAAAGATGTCAAATCTTTGAAAAAAGCCAAGAAAAACATATCTCGAGTTCTGACAATAATGAAAGAGCGAGAGTTGAACGAACAATCATCTGATTCTGAGAAGTAATTCATCAAACGAATATATGGAAGTTAAAAACAACACAAATAAAAGTTCGAAAAAAAGAACATGGACCGGAACGGTTGTTTCGGACAAAATGGACAAAACCATTGTTGTCCGTGTTGACAGGGCGGTTCATCATCCTGTATACAAGAAGAGAATCATAACTTCTAAAAAGTATAAAGTGCATGATGAGGAGAACAAATATTCTGTCGGAGACAAGGTTCAATTTGTCGCGTCTCGACCGATAAGCAAGCACAAAAAATGGACAGTGATAAGTTAGTTTTCGATTTGCGAGAGGGGGATTGACGATTTGTTCAATTCGTCAGTCTTCTCCCCGTAATCCGAATATTCGAAAGTATGGTACAAGAAGAATCAAAATTAAAAGTGTGCGACAATTCCGGAGCTCGGATGGTTAAGGTTATAAGAGTTTTGGGCGGTTACAAAAAACGCTATGCGCGTATAGGCGATATTGTGACATGTGCGGTAAAAGAAGCGACTCCCAGAGCTCAAATCAAAAAAGGAGACGTTGTGCATGCCGTGATTGTTCGTTCGAACAAAGAAACTCGTCGCGAAGACGGATCGTATATAAGGTTCGATGATAACGCCGCGGTAATAATAGACAAAAAATCCAAAGAACCGAGGTCAACCCGAATCTTCGGTCCGGTTGCGCGCGAACTTCGCGCTAAAGGTTATTCGAAAATAGTATCACTTGCTCCCGAAGTGTTGTAGTGTTATGAATATTAAAAAAGGCGACAAAGTACAAATAATGCGTGGAAAAGATTCCGGCAAGACCGGAAAGGTTTTGCAAGTGAACAGAGAGGACGATAAGATAATAGTTGAGGGAGTGAATATGAGGTTCAGGCACTTGCGACCTAGAAAACAAGGAGAGCAGGGGCAACGTGTTGAGTTTCCGGCGTCTATGCATGTTTCATCCGCGATGTTGATTTGTCCCAAGTGCAATAAGCCCACGCGTGTGTCTTGGACTGGAGATAAAGGAAAGAAATCGAGAAAATGTAAAAAATGCGAATCTACATTCAACTAGTATGACTCTTAAAGAAAAGTACAATTCAGAAGTCGTCCCCGCTCTCAAGGAAGAAATGGGAATAAAGAATTCTTTTGCCGTACCCAAAATGAACAAGGCCGTGGTTAATATAGGCCTTGGGGACAAAGCGAAAAACGATTCTTATATAGAAAACGCGCAGAAAACGATTGAAGCGATTACGGGACAGCGTCCGATTTTGACCAAGGCGCGCAAGTCAATTGCAGGGTTTAAAATCAGAGAAGGAATGGTTGTGGGAATGCGTGTCACTTTAAGAGGTGACAGAATGTACGCATTCATTGATAAGTTGATAAATGTGACAATGCCTCGTATAAGAGATTTTAGGGGTTTGAGTCCGAAAATGGTCGATCGTCAAGGTAATTTGAGTGTCGGTTTTAGGGAGAACTTGGCATTTCCAGAAGTCAATCCCGATGCGGTTGATACGACTCATGGATTGCAAGTTACCATAAACACGTCCGCCGAAACCAAAGAAGAAGGACTGTTGCTTTTTCGAAAGTTAGGATTTCCGTTTCAAAAATAATATGGCCACTAAAGCACAATACGCAAAAACTTATAAGAAAAAACCCAAGTTTTCCACTCGACATGTTAACAGGTGTTGGCGTTGTGGAAGAAATAGGGGGTATATGCGCAAGTTCAACGTATGTCGCATTTGCTTTAGAGAACTTGCGACAAAAGGAAGTATTCCCGGTATTCGCAAGTCGTCTTGGTAATAAATAAAAACTCGACAGCTGACCTCCGACACCTGATAATGAATCTCGAAAACAGAGAAATCGTGTCAGATGTCGGAAGGTTAGATGGTAATAGTAATTAAGATATGTATTCAGACCCAATAGCAGATTTATTAACCCGTATTCGAAACGCTCAGGCGGTACACAAACCTTTTGTGGTGTTGCCGTATTCCAAGCACAAAGAAGCGATTGCGAATGTACTGTACAAGGAAGGGTGGGTTGCGTCTGTCGAAAAAATTCAAAGCCCGAAAAACCCAAAGCGTCGCGGACATAAAAAATCCGAAAGGGTTTTTGATATGCTTAAAATAGGCATAAAATACGAAAACTCTCGACCGAAGATAGAGTCGATAAGGCGTGTGTCAAAGCCGGGGCAACGAATATACGTATCGAAAGACAAGTTACCGTTTGTGTTGTCCGGGATAGGATTTGCCGTTATTTCAACGTCTCAGGGCGTAATGTCAAGTCACGAAGCTAGAAAAAAGGGACTTGGCGGAGAAGTCGTCTGTGAAGTATATTAGATACTATGTCTAGAATAGGAAAACAACCAATAATAATTCCGGAGAACGTCAACGTTACGTATCAGGACAAAATCATGACGGTCAAAGGTCCGAAGGGTGAGCTGACCTTGGAGATTCCGCCTTATGTTATCGTTGAGCAAGGAGATAAAGAGATAATCGTAAATCCCAAGAGTGAATCGGATAAGCTGTCTTTGAGTCTGTGGGGCACGATACAGCGTTTAATAGGGAACATGATAACAGGAGTCACCGAAGGATATGTCAAAAGGCTCAAGTACAAGGGCGTGGGTTGGAGAACCGAAATGAAAGGAAAGACGCTTGTAATGCATTTGGGGTATTCGCACCCTATCGAATACAAAGCTCCGGAAGGTATAGAATTGTCAACGGAGAAAGACACCATAACCGTGTCCGGAATAGACAAACAACTTGTCGGGCAGGTTTCCGCCGAGATTCGAGCTTTCAGGAAGCCGGAACCTTATAAAGGAAAAGGAATTATATACGAAGGAGAAATAATACGCAGAAAAGCCGGAAAACAAGCAAAAACCGCTTAGCGTTTATCACATAAAGGTAATATGAAAAACACGGAAAAGAAAAAACGAGACACACATTTGAAAAGACGCATGCGCGTTCGCGCAAAGATTAAAGGGACCAAACAGCGTCCGCGCCTGTCCGTGTACAGAAGTCTGTCTCACATATCCGCGCAACTTATCGATGATGAAGCTGGAAGGACTATCGTGGCTTGCTCCGACCGCGATGTCAAAGAACAAAACACAGAAGGAATGACTCGCAAGTGCGCCAGGGCGTATGCTGTTGGTGTTGAAATAGCCAGACGCGCAAAAGATGCCGGCATATCCAAAGTTGTATTTGACAGAGGCGGTCGAAAATATCACGGACGGGTAAAGGCTGTAGCCGACGGCGCTCGAGAAGGCGGATTGGAGTTTTGATATTATCTTTTGTCGCGCCTTTCAAGCTGAATAAAACACATTTAATCGCAAAATTTAGAAGTAACGTATCTTATGGAAAAGAAATCACGACCAAGAAAACAGAATCACAAGGATCGCCCAGAACCGGAATACGACCAGAAAATGGTTGACCTTGCGCGCGTGACTCGTGTTATGGCGGGTGGTAAGCGAATGAGTTTTCGTGCGAGCATTGTTATCGGCGACAGAAAGGGGCGCGTGGGATACGGAGTCGCTAAGGGAGTTGATGTGCAGGTTGCGATGACAAAAGCGCTTCGACAAGCTGAAAAATCGTGGATTAAAGTTCCAATCACCGAAGAAGGTTCAATACCTCACATAGTGAATACCAAGTTCAAGTCGGCTCATGTCATGGTCAAGCCCGCCCCCGCCGGAACGGGAGTTAAAGCCGGAGGAGCTTTGCGGGTGGTGCTTGAGCTTGCCGGCGTGCAGAATGTTGTCGCCAAACAGCTTGGGGCTTCCAACAAAATCAACAACATCAAAGCGGCGTACAAAGCGTTGAGCATGCTTCGCAATGTATCCGGAAAAAAGAATAAATAATTATGCCTATAGAATTACACAATCTAAAACCTCATGTTTCCGGCTCCAAAAAACGCGTAGGTCGTGGCGGTAAGAGAGGAACTTATTCGGGGCGCGGTCTCAAAGGACAACGCGCTCGTTCCGGAGGTCGTCGAGGATTGAAGCGTTTGGGGCTGAAACCTTTAATGACTCAGACTCATAAGCTTAGAGGATTTAAATCCCCGCACCCAAAACCGGAAACGGTAAACCTCAAAGATTTGCAGAAACATTTCAAGGATGGAGATGTGGTGACGCCCGGAATATTGCTGAAAAAAGGACTTATAAAAACGACCTCTAAAGGCGTCAAGATACTCGGTGTCGGAAAGTTGACACATAAGATTACCGCGAAAGGATGTTCTCTTTCAAAAACGGCTTCCGAACATGTTGCATTGGTCGAAAGCGAATCAAAAAAACGCAAGCCGGTAAAAACAAAATCTTCGGCAAAGAAATAGCGCAAAAACAACGAGTAGGTAATTTAGATTAGCTTGGTTTAAACTCTCAAAACGATATGTCCGCCGTATTAAAAATCAAATTATTGTTCAAGGACCGACAGTTAAGAAGCAGTATATTGTTCGTTCTTTCCCTTCTTGTCGTATTTCGACTCGCCGCGCATATTCCAGTTCCGGGAGTTGATGCGTCGGCTTTGACAAATTTCTTCAACTCAAACCAATTGTTGGGATTGTTGAATGTTTTTTCGGGAGGAGGTCTTGAGAGTTTCTCTGTTGTGGCGCTCGGCATAGGTCCGTACATTACATCGTCCATAATATTTCAACTTTTGACGATGATCATTCCCAAATTGGAAGATTTGTCAAAAGAAGGAGAGTCTGGTCAAAAGAAAATAAACCAGTACACGCGCCTTCTTACGGTTCCGTTGGCGATTCTTCAGGCTTACGGGCTTATAGCTCTTCTCCAGCAAGGCGGAGGACAGGCGGGCGGCGTGAGCTTGCTCGGCGACCTTTCGGGTATGCAAATTTTCACCACCGTGATAGTTCTTACCGGAGGTACAATGTTCTTAATGTGGCTAGGTGAGCTTATTTCCGAAAAACAAATAGGAAACGGAATATCATTGTTGATTTTTGCGGGAATAGTTGCCGGAATACCGACAACATTGCAACGCATATTCATAACGTTTACGACCGATGACATAGTGAACATACTTTTGTTTGTCGGAATAATAATAGTAACTGTAGCGGCCATAGTGGTAATCACCGAAGGGCAGAGAAATATTCCGGTAAGCTATGCGAAAAGAGTCCGAGGAAATCGAATGTACGGGGGAGTGAACACCCACTTACCGTTGCGAGTTAATCAAGCCGGTGTAATCCCTATTATTTTCGCCATTGCAATCATATTGTTCCCTCCTCTTGTCGCGCAATTTTTCGTAAATGCTAAAACAGCATGGATATCGAACGCCGCTTTTTTCGTGGTTGATATATTTCAGAATCAAATATTTTACGGGATTGTGTATTTCATAATGGTCGTCGCATTCACTTATTTTTACACTGCGGTTGTTTTCCATCCTTACAAGATAGCCGAAAACCTTCAAAAACAAGGAGGGTTTATACCGGGAATTCGTCCCGGAAACAATACGGCGGAGTACATCGGAAACGTATCAAACCGCATAATGTTGGCTGGAGCATTGTTCCTTGGCGTTGTAGCGATTTTACCGCTTGCCATGCAACCTCTTTTCGGTAGCCAAGTCTTGGTTGTCGGCGGAACTTCGGTATTGATTGTCGTTGCGGTTGTTATTGAAGTTGTAAAGCAAATCCAATCACAGCTTGAAATGAGATCATACGATGGAATGTAAATTCCAAGCTCAAAACGGAAAAATCAAAACGTAAAGTTACCGTTTAACATACAAAATAAGTACACGAAATATTCGGTGGTAACGGTTCTCGACTTTGAATAGTATCTTTGCGATTTGTATTTTAGGTTTTGATTTTTTTATGCATAAAATTTGTATCATAGGGCCGTCAGGGTCCGGCAAGGGAACTCAAGCGGATTTATTGTCCGAAAAGCTCGGTATTCCGACGGCTTCGATGGGACAATTACTCAGAGACAAGGTTGCTGAAGGAGGCGAAGAATCTTATGAGCTTAACAAAATAATGGAACAAGGACAGCAAGTTCCGAACGATATTCCGAACAATTTAATTTCAAGTTGGATGGAATACGCCCTGAATAATCACGGAGGATATATAGTTGAAGGGTATCCGAGGAATATCAGCCAATACGAATACCTTGAATCAAGCGGTGATCAATTTACGCGCGTAATAATATTGAACATATCGGATGAGGAGGTCATGGAACGGGTTACCGGACGTCGCGTTTGCTTGTGTGGAGCAAAATATCACATGAAATACAATCCGCCAAAGCATAACGAAACATGCGATGAGTGTGGAAGCAAATTAATGATTAGGGGTGATAACACGCCTGAGGCGACACGTGCCAGAATAAACCTCTATCACGAAAAAACAATCCCGGTAATAGACCGGTACAGAGCAAAGGGAATATCAGTTGATATAAACGGAGAACAATCAATACAAAAAGTGCACGAAGATATTTTAAAGCTGTTTGATAAGTCCTAATTGCTTCTCTATGATAAAAACAGAAGAAGAAATCGAAGCGATGCGCGCCGGAGGAAGGGTATTGCGCGAAATATTAAAAACTCTCGAGAAAGAAACAAAACCGGGGGTCACCACCGAAGAGCTCGAAAAAATGGCGGAACGAATGATAATCGATTCCGGTTCGCAATCATCGTTTAAGGGATATAAAGTTTCCGGTTGTCCGCCTTTTCCCGGAGTTCTGTGCACATCTATCAACGACGAGGTTGTCCATGGTGTGTCAGTTCCGTCTCGTGAACTGAAAGACGGTGACATAGTCGGGCTTGACTGCGGTTTGATATACGGTAGCGGAAATTTGCGAGTGTATCTTGACTCGGCGATAACCGTGCCCGTCGGTGGGATCTCCAAAGAAGCGCGGAATTTGATAAGTGTTACTCGAGACTCTCTTCATGAGGGTATAAAAACGATTCGCGACGGCATAACGACCGGAGATTTGGGGTTCGCCATACAGTCTTATGTTGAGTCTTTCGGTTTCGGTGTCGTAAGAGAGCTTGTAGGGCATGGTGTCGGGCGAGCCGTTCATGAACCTCCTCAGGTTCCGAATTATGGCAGTCCGAAAGAAGGCGATATTTTACGCGCCGGAATGACCATAGCGGTGGAGCCCATGGTTACATTGGGAGACTGGAGATTGAATTTTCACAAAAAGTCCTGGAAAGTTGTAACAAGTGACGGCAGTCTTTCGGCGCACTTCGAACACACCGTGCTTGTGACGGAAGACGGGTATGAAATTTTGACTTGATTTTACACCATAATGCAAAGCATCTGTATTTTGCGGTTCGCGAATTTCATGAATCGTATAACGGGTTTGCATTTTTTTTGTGTCTTGGTATCATTTGTTCGTCAATGCGTTATTGACGTTGCGATAAGATTAGACGCGCGGGTAAATACCGTGGCGCGTTTTCATAATCGACATTAATCGTAAAACGTATTGAATGAGAAATCTTGGTTTTTAATTTTTGACGGTAGCGTCTGTCAACTTAATGTCCAAAATTATGTCAAAGCTACTTGGTGTAGACTACGGAACGGAACAAGTCGGAATCGCGATTTCAGACGATGAAAAGAAGCAAGCTTTTGTATACGCGACAATACCGGCGGAAAGCGTGCTCGAAGAGCTTGAGGATATAATAGAGAAAGAAGATGTCGAAACAATAGTATTGGGATTGCCTCTTTCTCTGAGTGGAGCAATAGGACCGCAAGCCGAAAAAGTTCAGGAATTCGGATACAGTTTGGAGGATGCGCTTCCGGTGCTCGTGGAATACGAAGATGAACGCTTTACTACAAAAGTCTCGGCAGATTTGGCTAGCGCGATGGGTCCAGACGTAGATGACCATCAACTTGCCGCTCAGGAAATTTTGCAAACATACATAGACCGCACAATTAACGTGTAATTATGTCGGAAAATTTCGTTTTTTACTTTCTTCCGTTTATGGGGTCTTTGGTTTTGGCTTTTGTTTTAACGCCGTTTGTTCGCAGATTCGCGTTGAAGACCGGAGCGGTATCGATACAAAATCGCGTCAGAGACGTTCATCCTAAGGGTACGATTATTCCCGGTTTAGGGGGTTGGTCGGTAATTGCCGGCTTTCTATTCATATTGACGATTTATTGGTACCTGGGATATTTGACGGACTTAAAAATAAACAATCAGCAAATAATCACAATATACGTAAGTTCATTGCTGATTATGGTTGTTGGATATTTGGACGATAAATACGAACTTAAACCTTGGCAACTTATAATTGTTCCGATAATAATATCCATGGCGGTGGTATATGTGGGGGTAAGCGTTGAGTATGTCACCAATCCTTTTGAGTCGGGAACGGGGCCGTATGGTAGGAGTTTGTTTTATTTGAACGCCGGAATCAGTTCGGTCTTTTCTTTTTTGTGGATTCTCGGAATGATGTTCACAGTCAAATTCCTTGATGGGTTGGACGGTCTCGTGACCGGCATAGGCGCGATAGGGGCAATAATACTTTTTGTCGTTTCGCTTTTTTGGGATACTCCGCTTTCAGGGACATCTATTCTTGCTCTCGCTTTGGCGGGCGGTCTTGTCGGTTTTTTGCCGTATAATTGGCATCCGGCAAAAATATTTTTGGGCGAAAGTTCCATTTTCGTCGGTTTCATGCTGGGTGTTTTGTCGATTATTTCCGGAGGTAAAATAGCAACCGCGTTGCTGGTTATGGGAATACCTGTTCTTGATGTCGTATGGGTCATAATAAAACGAATCATAATGCGTAAATCTCCATTTCATGGCGATCGCACGCATCTTCATTTCAGGTTACTGGACACGGGCGGGTTGACTCATAGACAGACCGTACTTTTCCTGTATGTTCTAACGGCGATATTCGGTGTTTCAAGTATATTTTTGCAAAGCACGCAAAAAGTTCTCGCTTTATTGGTTCTTATCGCGTCAATGTTCGCCATAACTTTTTTCTTGTTCCGAAAGAACTTGAAAAAACGATAAAATAATGCTATAATTACATCCGATTATAATAATATTCCGTTATTTTATAAGTTTTAGCGGTTAATTGTCTCAAATTATGACTAATAAAAATGCATTACCATGCTCAATGCTTAGTCGAATTGGTCGTTCGATATTTGCAATTGCGCTTATATTACTCTCAGTGGTGGGGTTAATGGGAAATAACCCTTCAGTTGCATCCGCAATGATTGACGAATCAAACAAGTCAAACAAAGAGAATGAAGTCAGCGATTTGAGCTTTCCTGAAATTTCGTCAAATTCGGTTACCATAACATGGAACAGCGATGTTGATGATGACTTTTTCGTCGCGTACGGCACTGATGACGATTTTTCGCTTCCGGAAGATGGAGAGCCCGCTGTCAGAGTCGCAGGATCCGACGAGCAGGGAAAAATATCATACAAAGCCTCTTTGACGGGATTGGAAGAGGCAACAAAGTATTATTTTAGAATCTATCGTTTGGATGACGATGGAAACTATAAAATATATGATCCCGGATTTGAATATTTGCGATATTTCGCGACGGAATCGGAAACGATAGACACCACGAAAAGAATAAATTATTGGTGGGGCAAGGTTAATCAATATAATGACAATGGAACTTGGAAAACGGATCCCGACGGCGTATCCGGAGCCAACATTCACAAACTGAGCTACTGCAGGAAGTGGTATCCCGATACGGTTTCCGTGAGAGATTACAGATATGAAACTATAAATGATTGGAGAAACCGCGGAAACGTTGGAAGCTATTCGGGTACGTTCGAAAGCATTGAATGCGTGCAAGGTAATGGTGATATCATAATAGACGACGACAACCCTGATGATTCTTCCGTAATCGGAAATGACGATAAGTCCGATGATGGTGGTAACATAATAATAGATGATGACAAACCAAACGATTCTTCGGTTATCGATGATGATGATTCCAGTGACAACAAAGATGATGATTCATCGAACGACCCGTCGGACGATAATGACGATATCATAATAGACGATGACAAACCAAATGATTCTTCGGTTATAAATCATGACGACGACAAATCGGGAGACGACATGGATGATGATTCATCAGACGACAAAGACGATATCATAATAGACGACGACAACCCGGATGACTCTTCCGTGATTGGAGACGACGATAAATCGGGAGACGACATGGATGACGATAAGACCGGTGATGGTGACATAATAATAGACGATGACAAACCAAATGATTCTTCGGTTATTATCGACAATAAAGACTTGGAGATAAAAGCACTGAAGGCAAGGATAAAAAAATTAAAACTTCGAATATCTCAGCTTGAGAGGGAAGTCGTTATGGCCGCCAAGAAAGCGGTAAAGTCAATAAACAAGGCTTTGACGGAGAGATTGAAGGGGAAATTGCTATTGCAAGTCGAGGGCAACGGAGAGGTTTGGTACGTGGATTCGGTTACGGGTCAAAGGTTTTATCTTGAAAACGGCGAGCGAGCTTACAATGCTTTGCAAGCATTTGGTCTAGGTATTACAAATGCGGATTTGAGCGGTATACCGATTGGAATAGAAGATCGAGCGAAGGGCACGGACAGTGACGATGACGGTGTTCCGGACAAACTCGAAGAAGCGATTGGCACCGACCCTCTCGATTCGGATTCCGACGACGATGGATTCAGCGATGGCGTTGAAATAAAAGGTGATTTCAATCCTCTCGGTAAAGGCAAAATGAAATTGAACAAAGGCTTGGCTGAACGCCTTGACGGAAGGATATTGATTCAGGTGGAAGACAAGGGGCAATCATGGTATGTAAAGGACGGCAGAAGATATTACATGAAGGATGGCGAGCAAGCATATCAAATAATGCGATTCCTGTCTCTCGGAATAAAAAATGAAGACTTGAATAAAATAGGAGTAGGTGATTTGGAGTAATTAGCAATCATACTTCGAAAACCAGATCAAATCAAACCCCCTCAAAGAATCGTCTATGAGGGGGTTTGACAATGCTATTGATTTGCAATTACAGCGTGTTCGCTTGACAATTCACAACGACGCGCCGGTTGTAATCTTATTAAACAAATCTTAAGTAAAATATGATAAATTTTGGCTAATATAAGCGCATTAACCCATTCGCCGGCTCATTGCTCATGATAATTATTTTTGCTATAATACACTCGGCACACGATTATAAAAACTGTCTGTTTTTTAATTAATCAAGCGCAGTTATGTCTGTTTTTATTTTTTTAAATTTACTTGTATGGCGCTATTGCTGTGTCGCTCACGCGCGTCTTTGAATAATTTTTAAATCTATATGGCGAAAAAAAACAATCAAAAATCAGTTGCTAAAAAATCGGCGAATAAAAATAAGCAGTCCGAGTATTCGGCGGATAATATTACTGTGTTGGAGGGACTCGATCCGGTTCGAAAGCGTCCGGGTATGTACATAGGGTCAACGGGAGAGCAGGGGTTGCATCATTTGATATGGGAAGTCGTTGATAACAGTTTCGATGAAGCGATGGCAGGATTTGCCGATACGGTTTGGATAAACTTTAATCCGGATAATTCGGTAAGTGTGCGCGATAACGGTCGAGGTATTCCCGTTGGCATACATTCGCAGGCAAAGGTTTCCGCTCTTGAACTTGCGATGACAAAGCTACACGCAGGAGGCAAGTTCGGAGGAGGCGGATACAAGGTTTCCGGAGGTCTTCACGGAGTCGGAGTTTCGGTGGTGAACGCATTGTCGGAATGGGCGATAGCGGAAGTTCATCGCGACGGAAACATATACATGCAAGAGTACAAAATCGGAGTCGCGCAATACAAAGTAAAAAAAGTGGGCGCAATAGGCAAGGTTAAAAACATTCCTCTCAAAACAAAAACCGAGCTTCCGGACGATTCCGATTGGGCAAATCAAAAAACAGGAACGCGGGTCACGTTTAAGCCGGATGGGACTATTTTCGACACCACTACGTTTAATTGGAAGACGGTGATAACTCACTTGCGTCAACAGGCCTATTTGACAAAAGGAATTCGAATAATCATACGAGACAATCGCGATACGCAAGCCCCGAAAAGCTATCAATTTTATTTTGAAGGCGGTGTCGCGTCGTATGTTCGATACCTAAATCGTCACAAACACGCGAAACAACAAGAAGTTTTTTACATAGAAAAGGAAGTGACCCCAAGCGCGAAAGATTCCGAAAAAGAAGACGGCGTGAAGGAATTCAAAAACACGACTCCGGTGAGCGTTGAAGTCGCATTTCAGTATACTGACGACGTAAAAGAAAACGTGTTTCCGTTCACGAACAATATATACAATCCTGAAGGAGGAATGCATGTCGCGGGATTCAGGACCGCTTTGACCAGGACACTCAACAACTATGCGCGCGAGAAAGGCTACATAAAAGAAAAAGATTCAAATCTGTCCGGAGAAGACGTAAGAGAAGGATTGACCGCGGTGATAAGTGTAAAGGTTCATGAACCGCAGTTTGAAGGTCAGACAAAAGCCAAGCTTGGTAATCCTGAAGTTCGTCCGGCGGTTGATCAAGTGGTTTCCGAAGGGTTGTCGTATTTCCTTGAGACTCGCCCTAAAGAAGCGGAGCATATTATCGGGCAGGCGCTTCTCGCACAACGCGCGCGAGTTGCGGCAAAGGCGGCTCGAGACACGGTTCTTCGCAAGGGCGCGTTTGAGGGACTTGCTCTTCCGGGTAAATTGGCGGATTGCTCTTCAAAAGACGCGACTAAGTCGGAGTTGTACATAGTTGAGGGAGATTCTGCGGGAGGTTCGGCGAAGCAGGGTAGGGACAGAGAGTTTCAAGCGATTCTTCCTTTGCGAGGTAAGATTTTGAATGTGGAGAGAGCACGTCTTGATAAACTTCTATCCAACAACGAGATTAAGTCTCTTATCATCGCTCTAGGGACAAATATCGGAGAGCAGTTTGATATTTCAGGGCTTCGTTATCATAATATAGTCATCATGACCGATGCCGATGTGGACGGAGCGCATATACGAACCCTTTTGCTAACTTTGTTTTACAGGTATTTCCCGGATCTTATCAGAGAAGGGTATCTTTATGTGGCGCAACCTCCTCTTTACTCGATTAAAAAAGGCAAAGAAATAAAATACGCGTACACCGATGAGGAAAAGGATAAAATTCTTAGCGATATCAATAAAGATAAAAAACAAACGTCTTCATCCAAAAAAAGCAAAAAAGTGAAAACCGATGAATCCGGCGATGACCTTGAGGGCTTACAGTCAAACGTCGATGAAAACATAGCGGGCGTGTCCATACAGCGTTACAAGGGTCTTGGAGAAATGAATCCGGATCAATTATGGGAAACCACCATGGACCCTGCAAGGCGACTTATGAAACAAGTGACGATAGAAGACGCCGCCGCCGCGGACAGTATATTCGATGTGTTAATGGGCTCGGACGTGGCTCCGCGAAAGAAGTTTATTCAAACACACGCGCATCAAGTGGAGAACTTGGATATTTAGGATGGTTTTCAAAAGCCCGTAACGCGTATAAAAGAAGGTGGTTTTACAAATTACCTTTTTTTATGTTTAAAATCGTTTTATGGACGCATGTGAAAAATATTAGTTTTAATTAAACCGCATATTCTTGGCAAAAACCTCGCGCGGAGTTTGACATTTGTCTGGTTTTGTGGTTTTATAGTGTCATAAGCGGAGCATCGGCTCATTATGTATAAAAAAGCGATAAAACATTTGCACGATTTCTTCATACCTCATGAAGGGAACGATCACAAACCTCACAGTGTTCGGCATTCGAGTTTGTGGATGTATGGGTTGATTCTCGTATTGATGAAGGCGACTTTGGTATTGGGTCTTTTCGCCACATTTCCGGATTTTGCGAGTTTTTCCAGCATAACCCAAGAGCATGTGGTCAGTTTGACTAATCAAGCTAGGCGCGCAAACGGTCTTGCTTCTGTAACCATAAATCCAACTCTTCAACAAGTCGCGCAATTAAAACTTGACGACATGATAAGAAACGGATATTTCGCGCATACGTCTCCCGACGGTTTGGATCCGTGGTATTGGTTCAAAAAAGCCGGATACTTGTACACATATGCAGGGGAAAATTTAGCTATGAATTTTGTCGAGGCGGAAGAGCTTAACAAAGCATGGCTAAAATCCCCGACTCATAGAGCTAATATATTAAACCCCAATTACAGAGAAATAGGCGTTGCTGTCGGCATTGGAGAAGTTGACGGCTTTGAAAGCACTTTGGTGGTGCAGATGTTCGGCACAAGTTTCGCTCCTCCGAAAATATCGAAACGCTCATTCACCGCTCCGGCAAAAGTCAAAGGAGAAAAAACCAGCTCTCCACAAGCGGAAAAAGCGGTTTCATCGAATGCAAGCGCGCCAAAGACACGTGATGATGCTGTCGAAAAGATAGCTTTGTTCAAATCTCCGGAGTCCGAAGGAGGAATATCAAAAGACGCGCCAATACCCACTCCGATTGAACCCGATTCTTCAGAGCCCATTCCTCTCGAGTCTCCGGTTGAAGAAAAAACGAATTTAAATAAGCCTCCTATTGAAGGTATGATAAGTCCGGAGGCGGGTGTTCGCGAAGTGGTGTTTGTGGAGCCGGCGCCGAGCGGTTTATTCGCGTTATTGATAAAATATTCAAGAGTCATACCTTACATACTTATTATTTTCATAATAGCGTCTTTGTTGATGAAAGTGTTTATCAAGTTCCACATACAGCACAAAAAATTGATAATTCACGCAATTATCATAATACTACTTGGATTGGCTTTGATTTGGTTGAATATACACTTCCTGGAGCCTGTTGCCGGATCGATAATTCTAGGTTGATTGTCGATAATAATCTGTAAAACAAAATGAAATCCCTCGATATTTCGAGGGATTCTTGTTATTTCGCCGTTTTCAGGTAGTATATATGCATGAGCTTAAACAAACAACTTCTAAAAACAACGGTTCTTTTTTTGGTTTTGATTGAAACATTGTCTCTCATCGGATTTGTGTATCCGCAATTCAATCCGATAATGTTTTTTGCCATATTGGCAGGGGTTTTGATTGTGTCGCTTAAAAAACTTGAATATGGTTTGTATGCGGTTCTATCCGAGTTGGTTATCGGGTCATTCGGTCGTTTGTTTGAATACGACACGGGCGGGTTTTCCATAAGCATTCGCATGGGTCTGTTCATAATCATAATGGCTGTGTGGTTTGGTAAATCGGTAAATCCAGTCGGGTTTCGCGAAGTTTTGAATTTTTTTTCAACAAAAATAGGGAAATGGTATATAGGTCTCGGTTTGGTTGTCGTTTTTGGATTTATAAACGGCATTATTCGAAACGACTTTGCCGATGTGTTTTTTGATTTTAACAACTGGCTTTATTATTTGTATATCATACCGTTTTACACGACCTTCGCGGGAGATGAATTGGCGAGAAGAGTCGAATCTTCGGGAGAAGGAGGCAACCTTAGAATTGAAAAACAAAACAAGGAAAACAAAGTCAAAATCGCGAATCTTTTAACAGTTATGACGGCTTCTTTGATTGTGTTGTTCTTTCAAACCATTGCCCTTGAGTGGTTTTTCGCTCATAAGATTCCGGGCACCATAGAAACGCTGTATCGTTGGGTCAGGGATTACAGAATAGGGGAAATAACTTTTTTCTCGGATAATTTTTATCGAGTGTTTATACAGAGTCAAGTATGGGCGCTTTTCGGATTTTTTATCATTTTGGGAACGCGCTTTTTTCGCTCATCGGGTTTTGACGGTAAAATCGATAAAGGTTTTGAATTTTCAATATCAAACGTGAAAACAAAAATCAAACCCGAAACGATAAGCGTCGCTCTCTTATTCATGTTGAGCGTGATTCTCATAATAAGTTTTTCAAGGTCTCTATGGGTCGGATGGATTGCGGGCTTCGGATTGTTTTTTGTTTCGGTGTGGAGAGTTTTTGGGGTAAAGTTTTTCCGAGCCGTGTTATTGGTTCTGAAACAATCAGCGATAGTGATTGTCGCGGGAATTTTTATAGTTATCATAATCAACGTCCCTTCGGACAAACCGGGCGCGGATTTTGGGGAGGTCGTGTCAAATCGTCTGACCGGAATTGAGGCCGCGGGGTCATCAAGAATAAACTTGCTTAATCCGTTGTGGAGAAAAGCGTTGGAAAACCCGATAATCGGTAAAGGTTTTGGCGCGACAGTGACATATGCGTCCGTTGATCCCAGGATTCTCGCGACAACGGCGGGAGCTTCGGGTGAATATACCACTTACGCGTTCGAATGGGCATATCTTGATATGTGGCTGAAGTTCGGTTTGATTGGACTGTTTGTGTATGTGGGATTGTTGTTTGAGCTTTTGAGAAACGCTTGGATGAGATTGAAAGAGCGAGATTCGGAATCCGGAATTTACTTTGGTTTTTTAATGGCGATAATATCATTGCTTGCTGTTAATGTATTTACACCGTACCTCAATCATCCATTGGGTATAGGATTTGTAATATTGGCGACAGTCATCGTTACAAGGAGAAACAAACAAAATATCAAAAAAACGATAAACGCAAAAGTAGAATCAGATAAAGACCGTTCGCGAATTGTGACCGGCAAGTTGGAGGTTTAAGGTTCCGGACAATAAGCGCGCGCGATAAAACAAACAAATATGCCGAAAATATCAGTCATTATAGTCACATACAATGCGAGCCCTTGGATAGAACACGCTTTGGAGAGTTTGACACAACAGACTTTTCAGAATTTTCAGGTTCTTGTTGTTGATAATGCGTCGGAAGATAAAACGGTGAAAATTATAAAAGACGCTTATCCGTTTGTCCAGGTGATTCAGAATCGATTTAATATGGGATTCTCAAAAGCGAACAATCGAGGAATACACTTCACTAAGAGCGATTATGTGGTTACAATGAATCAAGACACGATATTGACGGAACGTTTTTTTGAGAACCTTGTCGGTTACATGGACGAGCACGAAGAAGTGGGAAGTTGTACCGGCAAAATATATCGCTTGACCGGAAGACCGGATGAATTGTCAAGGGAGTCTTTTTCCAAAATAATAGATACCGTCGGAATCAAGGTGACGCGCTCCAGACAATTCATCGAATTGGGTGCGATGGAGAGAGATGAAGGGCAATTCTCAGATGCGGAAGAAATTTTCGGAGTAAGCGCCGCACTTGCGTTATATAGACGAAGCGCTCTTGAGGATGTGAGGTTTGAGAGAGAATATTTTGACGAAGACTTCATAGCATACAAGGAAGATGTCGATTTGGCGTGGCGTTTGCGTTTGCGCGGTTGGAAAGCTGAATTCATACCGAAAGCGGTCGCGTATCACTGGCGCACGGCGAAAAGCAAAGAGCTACAAAGCGACAAAGAAACGTTTCTTAACAGAAAAACAAAATCCGATTACGCGAATCTAAACAGTGCTCGCAATCATTTGTGGGTATTGGTCAAATGTGAGAGAAATTTTTGGCGTCATTCACCTTGGATAATATGGTATGAACTGAAAAAATGGACATATATTTTGTTTTTTGAAACAAAGTCGCTAAAGGCTGTTTGGATGTTTTTTGCGGGGATTGGTAAAATGAGAAAAAAGAGAGAACAAATACAAAAAAACGCGAGTGTAAGCTCGAAAGAGATGTTAAAATGGATTACATAGTTTATAATGATTCATATGGGCCTGTAGCTCAGTCGGCTAGAGCGCATGATTCGCATTCATGAGGTCAGGGGTTCGACTCCCCTCAGGTCCACCAATTAAACGAACTCAAAAACAATACGTCATCATAAAGGGTTTGTTAAAAAATTTCTTCGAATCGCAAAACGTGATATTTGTATCAAAATTACGGATGTTCGATATGTCAAAGATTAAAGA
>WFTB01000008.1 GCA_015485695.1 Patescibacteria group bacterium
AAGAAACAAATCTCAGGCTTTTGACCATATCCTTTTTTATTTTTTCATTTACCGTATCTTTAACTTCTTCCTCTCGAAGTTTTATCTCTTGAGAAAGAACGGGGGAAGAAGATTTTACCGTCAAAACGCCGTTCGAAAACATTTGAGCGTGTATGTTTTCGCTGATTTCCTTTCCGAATTTTTCGACAACAAATTCATCAAACGCTTCACAAATCATCGCCGCCGTTATGGATTTGGCGACTCCTTTATTCGCGAATGATGATGATAGGATTGATTTTAAGTTTGTAAGTGGCATTACAAAAAGTCTTTTAACAGTGATTCTTCAAATTCAATCATACCTTTAGCGTCGGGGGAATAATTGTCCGTGTCCGGAAAATCAAGATTTATTATTTTGTCATATACGACGCTTATCAACTTTTCAAGTCGTTCCGTCTCTGATTTGTCGATATCGAGATTTAAAATCACCACTCTTTCGTCTTTGGGTTCGACAAACTCCAAAGAACCGGAATTTACGGAATAGTCGCCGTAAGAACGCGAATTTTCAATCAAAATTTTATAAAACAACAACTGACGCCTGTATCCCAAAATCTTGGAAGACGACTTAGACCATTTTGATTCCGCTCTCCCAGTTTTAAAATCAACGACTTCAATCGTCTTATCCGGTTCGTTTTTTATTATTTTGTCTATTTTCCCAGATAAATGCGCTCCCTTAACATGGACTCCCTGGTTTGAGAAATCTATCTCTATGTCATGATTGCCGTCAAAATACGAAGCTCTGTTCGCATAGTAAACCTTTAGAGCGTCGATTCCCTTGTTTTTGTATAATTCAAAATCCGAATCACTCAATCTTTGGATTCGCATTTCATCTTGAAACCACTCGATGACGGTTTCGATATCGGGTAATTTTTTATTGATTTTAAGATGAGCATAAACGCGAGCGATTGTAGAGTGTATCGCTGTTCCATACGAACCGGACGCGGATTTCGGCTGAGGAAAACGAAGCAGATTGTTTTCCAAAAACGCGCGCGGACCGCCACGTTCAATATTTAAAAAATTGTTAAGATGCGTGACGCTCATCTTATAATCTTTTACCAACGGCTTTAATATTTCCTTTTCTTCTCTTGACAACGGTTTTGAAAACACAGACTCCCAAGCGTTTGTTATTATCGATATGTCTCTTAGAACGTCGCTCTTTTCAAATGATGATTCTTTTAATGGAATAAAAGGGACTTTTAGAGACTCTTTTCCGGAAGCGTCCGTTTCGTGAGATGTAATATACAAATTTCGTTTAGCTCTCGTAATCGCCACATAAAACAATCTTAGATAATCGTCCATATCGTCTCCCGCCGGGGCTATAGGCATATTTGCGGGAAACGGTAACATATTTCTGTTTTTGCTAGCAGACCATACGGACTCTTGGCAACTCAAGACAAACACGGTATCAAACTCCATGCCCTTTGCTTTGTGAGCTGACAGCAAGGAAACCGCGTTGGAACCGCTGGCAAACACGCTGGTGTTCAGAAGTTTCAAATTGTTAGCTTCGTGCAAATCAACAAATTCAATTAAATCTTTAATTGAAATATGCGCCCCCTTTTTGTATTCCCTGACTGCTCTTATGAACATTTGAAGACTTGTCAAGAATTGTATATATGTCACGGGGTCGCTCTCGAGCTTGTCTCTTGAAAAATAATACGATTTAAACGGGGACACAACGCTCGGTTTTGAATCATAGTCCTCTGTCGGCTCATCGAATTCCGGTTGTTTGTGAGGGTCCGCTCCCACCAAATCGTTCAGAATATATTCCGCCGGTTCGTGTTGAGATCTAATTCCCAAATCCGCAAAAAACTCCGCGATACCTGCAATTTTATCGTGTCCGGAGTGGAGCATTCTGTGAAGCCAAAGATGCTTTTCCTTACATTCTTTGCCCAACCCGCAATCACATTCACCGTTTGACGACGCCATAACCGAAAGCGACATGATGTGTTCTCGGTTTATCCCCCAGAAAGGATATGACAGAATTTCAGGCAAAAAATCATCAGCCTCGTCGACATCTTTGCGCCCCAAAGACGCGACAAACCTGCACATTGTAATCAGTTGTCTTATATGAGGTTCGCGAAACACGTCCAATTGCCTTTCATAGCTCACCGGTATTCCACGATGCGTCAAAACCGGCGCAATACCCTGCAAATCCGCGTGTCTGCGCGCGATTACGGCAATCTCGCTCGGGTCTGTTCCTTCTTTTATTTTATTTTCAATTTGATCCGCGATATATTGCCTTTCATGTTCCACGGTCTTGAGACGAATATCGTTAACGGAACCCGAATCCAACGAATCATTGGACGCTATCAATCTCTTCTCGACCTCTGGAAGTATGTTCTCGAGTCGTCTAGACCCTTGAGATATGACAAACCCGGACAAATCCAAAACATCTTGCGTTGACCTGTAATTGTTTATGAGAGTTATGATTTCCGGATTGTCGTATAAGTTTTTAAACTCCAAAATATTTGAAAGCTCCGCGCCCTGAAACTTGAAAATTGCTTGATCGTCGTCGCCAACCGCCATTATGTTGGGTTTTTTTTCATACACCGGATTATCTGTCAGTGCTCGAATCATTCTCATTTGGGCCCCGTTGGTGTCTTGAAATTCGTCAATGAGCACATATTGATACTTTTCTTGGAGTTCGCTCTTTAGAGTATCGTTAGATTCAATCCCTTTTATCGTTTCAAGCAACATGTCGTCAAAATCGAAAAAACCGCGCTTGTGCATTTCCTTTTGATATTTGGCGTACAAATCCGCCAAGGTTCGCATGTGGTCTATATAATACGCGTCCTTGAGAATTCGTCTGTTGTTTACTTTCTTCGTGTATTTGGACTTCCAGTCTGACAGAGGAGAAGACTTGTCTATGGATTGTGATTCTTTTAAAGCGTCATCAAGCGAAGACGCTATGACGTTCGTAATCGGAACAATCGATGGGATACTCATCTTGCAGTCCATTTGTATCATGTCGTCAATTAGAGATTTTATTTTTTCGAACGATTTTTTCGTTATACGTTCACCAAAAACCTCATTCACTCGTTCGGATATTCTCTCAAGGCATTTTGAATTTTGCGAAACAACGAATGAGAATTCTTCATGCGTAATACCGGATTTTTTAAGGGATCCGATAGCGTTTTTTATGGCAGTGAGATAAACATATCCTTGTTCCGGATGCAAACTTCGAACAGGGTCGTTGTGAGGAAGTTGCTCTATCAAAGACGTTATCACTTCCGCTTGCAACAAATCATCGGCGGGAGAAAACATCGCTCCTCGATAAAAAAATTCCGGATAGTGATTTATTATCTCCGCGCCAAAACTGTGAAAAGTGTGAATCGCCACCCTGTAAGCGTCCGGTCCTATCAGTCCTTCCAATCGCTTGCGCATGTTCACCGCGGCGGAATCGGTAAAGGTCAAACACAGTATGTTACTTGGATACGCGTCGGTTTTATATAAAATATTGGCAACTCGAATACTGAGAAGTTCGGTCTTCCCCGACCCGGGTCCCGCAACCACAAGAACGGGTCCGTGTATCGTATCGACCGCTCGCTTTTGCTCGGGATTAAGATTCGCGTAACGCTCCTCGAACACTGCTGAATTTTTTGGTTGTGATGTGGCCATATCAATATGAAAAATCGCTCGATGCGTTGATTATAACAAATGAAATTGTTTTTACCTGATATTGGAAACCGCGCAAAACAACCTGGCAAGTCGCGTCACAAACGCGAGGTTTGCGCTCATGTCCACCGAACAAGAATTAACATGCGACAAGTGGTTTTAAATCGTTTATAAATTTTTTGACTGACTCAATGTGGCTATAATCATCGGAATCTTCATACTTAAAGCAACCATAATCAGCTATCTTTATTTCTTTTATTTCTAAACTATCATCTACCTTGAGATATACGTTTTCACCTAAGACATCAAGGTACAGACCGCAACATTCAATCAAGTTTTCCATCTTATTGATAAATTCATTTAGCAAACTTTTGTTTTTTGTTTGTTTTATAATTTTATCCAGAGTTTCATTATTTTCGGAGAGCAATTTGTCAATCTCTCCAACGGAAAGTTGAATTACCTTGCTCAAATCAAGTCTTTCTTGAAGCATTGCCACCTTATCGGAACCTTCCATCTCTAGAACGATTTGTTCCAACAAAAACTTTTCTCCAAATTTTTCTTTAACCGTCGCATATTGACCAAGCTCTTCGAGTACCGTTGAGTGACGCGCTTCTTCTCTTTCCGTTTTTAAGACATATTTACCTTGTTTTGGTATAAGAGTATTCCAAAAAGCGCCTTGCTCAACCATTCCATCTTCGTCTTCAATAATTCTTTTAATGATTTCTTTCACTACATGTAAACCCGACTCAGTCAAACGGGCGCTGTTGAGATTGCTTTGCTCAGTGATTTTTATATTGCCCAAAAGCTCTTGTTTGTATGTGTCAGTTACCAATTGATAGCGCAATAATCGACCCCACGTCGCGCTGAATTTGTCACTTGCTCTCAGTTCAACAAGTTGTTCCCCCACCTCATATTCAAATACAAAAAAGCCAATAAACTCTCCCGTTCTTTCTAAAATTGATTTTGAAGTGAGAAAACCAATAACTTCCCGTGTTTTACCAGGAGTCACACTCACACCATCGATGCCTTCCATCATTTCGACGATATTTCTCGCCAAGCCAACAATTTTTTCTTTGTATTCATGTTCATCAGCACGATT
Organism: Patescibacteria group bacterium; assembly: GCA_015485695.1. GTDB lineage: Bacteria > Patescibacteriota > Patescibacteriia > WFTA01 > S139-112 > S139-113. The sequence continues at coordinate 4,751 of WFTB01000008.1, forward strand.
AAATTGTTCAGGGATATTTTGCATAATTTCGCATTTACGGAAAAACTTTTATTACGACCGCTCACGTTAATACTAGCACTCCGCGCGCAAATATCAAAAAAATCCCGATTCTCGGGATTTTTTCGCAGAACCTCAACTCAAAACCGGCATTATGAGTTTTTCCATTTTTTGCTTGTTTTGATGCGTGCAAGTTCTTTTTCGAGTGATGCGACCACCATTGCGTATTCAGTAGCGCTCAGGCTTTCTTTTTCATCCAGCATTTTTTGCGCGCGATCCCTCGCCTGTTGGGCGCGCTCCAAATCAACGTCCTCCGCTCGCTCCGCCGAATCGGCCAGAATAACAAGCTCGCTTCCGTGTCGCACTTCAACAAACCCGGAACTTACTGACAAGTGGTGAGATTTGCCGTTCTTTTTAATCGTCACGACGCCGGGCTTGAGAATGGAAACAATAGGCGCGTGGCGAGGCAAAACCGTAATCTCGCCGTCTTGAGTCGGAATTGTGGCTTGGCTAACCTCGTCATCGTATACAACACGCTCTTGAGTTATTATTTTGAACTTGATATCCATAAACACGGAATATGCAAACTATTCTTTGACTTCTTCTATTCCGCCCTTCAGATAAAAAGCGGATTCTGGCTTGTTGTCATGTTGTCCGTCAAGAATCTCCCTAAAGCCCTTTACCGTTTCCGCGACCGGAACGTATTTTCCTTGCATTCCCGTGAACTGTTCCGCCACGAAGAACGGTTGCGACAAAAATCTCTGTATCTTGCGCGCGCGGGCGACCGTAAGTTTATCCTCATCCGACAATTCGTCCATTCCCAAAATCGCGATTATGTCTTGCAAGTCTCTGTATCGTTGCAATACCTGTTGGACTTCTCTCGCCACGGTATAATGCTCCTCTCCGACGAATTGAGGATCGAGAATTGTAGACGTGGAATCGAGCGGATCGACCGCGGGATATATTCCAAGCTCCGACAAAGAACGAGAAAGCACAACCGTTGAATCAAGGTGAGCAAAAGTCGTCGCCGGAGCCGGGTCGGTTAAATCGTCCGCCGGCACATACACCGCCTGAACAGATGTAATCGAACCCTTATTGGTCGAAGTGATTCGCTCCTGCAGATTTCCCATCTCCGTAGCGAGCGTAGGCTGGTATCCGACCGCCGAAGGCATGCGTCCGAGCAAAGCGGACAGCTCGGACCCGGCTTGGGTGAATCTAAAAATATTGTCAATAAACAGCAAAAGGTCGCGCCCCTCTTCATCTCGGAAATATTCCGCCATCGCCAAAGCGGAAAGAGCCACACGAGCTCGAGCTCCTGGCGGTTCGTTCATTTGCCCGAAAACCAAAGCCGTCTTGTCCAAAACCCCGCTCTCTTCCATTTCCCTGTACAAGTCGTTTCCTTCTCTGGTACGCTCTCCAACCCCGGCAAACATTGAATATCCGCCATGCTCGGACGCGATGTTACGTATAAGCTCCTGTATCGTGACCGTTTTCCCAACACCGGCACCGCCGAACAAACCGACTTTTCCACCTTTCAAAAACGGACAAAGAAGGTCTATGACTTTTATCCCCGTTTCCAATATTTCCGCCTTTGTCGACTGCTCCGTGTATTCCGGAGCGCTACGATGAATCGGATAAGTTTTGTCGGTTTTCACCTCGCCCTTGGCGTCTATCGGAGACCCAGTCACATCAAACATTCTTCCCAAAGTTGCCTCACCTACCGGCACAGATATCGGAGACCCGGTGGCGACAACCTCCATACCGCGTTGCAACCCGTCCGTTGCGCTCATCGCGACCGCCCGGATCTGTCCGTGCCCCAAATGCTGTTGCACTTCCAAAACCAATCTCTCCCCGTCATGATTTATTTCGAGAGCGTCATGGACCTTTGGAAGCTCGCTCTCAAAACTGACGTCAACAACCGCTCCGACTATTTGTGTTATCGTTCCCTTGTTCATAAAAATTTATATAGTAATACGTAACATGTAACATGCAACATGTAAACAACGACCCGATTGACATATTGCATATTACCGGCTACCTGTTACCGGCTTTTGTTTTTATCCTATCGCTCCCGCCGCGGTGGCTATCTCCGTTATCTCTTGCGTAATGGCGGCTTGCCTTGCTTTGTTAAACGTCAAAGTCAAATCACTCACCATTTCATCGGCGCTCTCGGAAGCGTTTTTCATCGCAATCATTCGACTTGAATGCTCAACCGCAAACGACTCGAGAAGAGCTTGATATATCTGCACCTCAGTCAACCGAGGCAGTACATGATTCAACACTTCTTCTTCATTAGGCTCGAATCTGTATTGCGCCAAATTCTCCAAAACGACATCCCTACTTTCTTTCGCGCCACCGACTTGCGATATAAAACTCTCAATCGCATCCGGCGAAACCGGCAAAAGAGGCTGGGTGTTTACATTACTGCTCATCGCGGATATAAAATGACTGAAAACCATACGGACACTGTCGTAAGTTTCTTTTTCAAACTCATTGATAATCATTCCGGAAAGCGCGGTTATATCCTCAATGAAAATATTATCCGGAAAATCAACGAAACTCGCCACAACCTCCACTCCTCTGGCTTTTGCAAATCTTTCGGCGTACTTTCCGACGGTTATCACGCTCAATGCGGAATTTGTCTCACTTCTGTTTTCGTGAACATCCACGATTTTGTTAAAAACTTTTCGCACATGAGCGTTATAACCTCCGCACAATCCCTTATTTGACGCAATCACGAGCAAAAGCGTTTTTCGTTCGTCTCTTCTTTCCAGCAAAGGGTGCTTGATGATTCTGTCCTTCGATATATGAACCAATAATTCAAGTGCCCGTTCGGCGTATTCGCGAGAACCCAAAGCGTTATCCACCGCTTTTTTCATCTTACTGGCCGCGACCATCTCCATCGCTTTCGTTATTTTCTTCGTGTTCTTTACGGAACCTATCTTTGCCTTAATGGCTTTGGTTGATAATGCCATAATACTGAATAAAAAACCTAACCTTTGCTAACAAAAACACATACTATTTTTTGGCGTAATCTTCAATCACAGTTTTAAGCTCGCCTTCTATTTCTTCATTCCACCCTTGCTCTATCTTTTCCAGCAACGGACCGTGACCGGATGTCATGTGCGATATGAATTTTTCGCGCCAATTTTGCACTTCCTTAACCTCAATACCGTCGAGAGCTCCAATGTTCGCCGCGTATATCAAAGCGACCTGAACTCCAACCGGAAGAGGGGAATATTGCGGTTGTTTCAACAATTCAGTTATGCGTTGCCCCAAATCAAGTTGTTTTTTGGTATTTTCATCAAGATCCGAGGCGAATTGAGCGAACGCTTCCAATTCCCTGTACTGCGCCATCGCAAGCTTCAGCTTTCCGGCGACTTTTTTCATTGATTTTCTTTGAGCCGAACCCCCGACACGCGACACCGATGCGCCGACGTCGATTGCCGGGCGAATTCCTTTGTAGAACAGGTCCGAGTTGAGGAATATTTGCCCATCGGTAATCGAAATAACGTTGGTTGGAATATACGCAGATATGTCTCCTGCCTGAGTTTCGATTATCGGCAAAGCCGTAATCGACCCGCCACCGTGCTCTTTGTTTCTGCGACACGATCGCTCAAGCAAACGCGAATGAAGGTAAAATACGTCTCCTGGATAAGCCTCTCTGCCCGGAGGTCTGCGAAGAAGCAAAGATATCTCCCTGTACGCAACAGCGTGTTTGGACAAATCATCGTAAACAATCAAAACATCTTCTCCTTTGTCCATAAAATATTCAGCCAAAGCAACGCCCGCGTATGGAGCCAAATACTGCATGGACGAAGCGGAGCTGGCGCTAGCCGTCACAACGGCCGTATATTCCATCGCTCCGGTTTCCTCAAGTTTGGCGACCGTTCTGGCCACGGTCGATTCTTTCTGACCTATCGCAACATAAATACATTTCATGTTTTGACCCTTTTGATTGATGATGGTATCGATGGCTATTGCGGTCTTACCGGTTTGTCGATCCCCGATGATAAGTTCGCGCTGTCCGCGGCCAACGGGTATCATCGCGTCTATGGCGATTATTCCCGTCTGAACAGGTTCATCGACGGGCTGTCTTGTCATTACGCCCGGAGCTATTTTTTCTATCAATCTGTCTTCTGTGTCTTTTATATCTCCCTTACCGTCAACCGCATTCCCGAGAGCGTCAATAACGCGACCGATACAAGCGTCTCCAACAGGTATAGACAATACTTTTCCGGTTCGTTTAACGGTGTCTCCTTCTCCTATGTGAGCATACTCGCCCAACATGACCGCTCCGACCGTTTCTTCCTCCAAGTTCAAAGCTATCCCGATCAAACCTCCGGGAAATTCAAGCATCTCCGAAGCCCGGCATTTATCGAGTCCGGACATCCGCGCTATTCCGTCACCAACTTCAATCACGGTGCCCACTTCTTGAGTCTCAATCTGAGCGTCAAAATCGGACAAACGTGTCTTGAGTTGTTGTATAACCGTATCTACACTCATAAAATCAATTATATAAACTAATTTATTAAAACGTAAACAATCTTAATCTTACTTCAAACTGATAATATTTCCTTTGCTCTCGACAATTGCTTCGTAACGCTTCCGTCATATACGGTGTTTCTATAAAGCGCTACAAATCCGCCTATTATTTTTTCATCCTTATGTACGGATATTGGCGCATCGGATTTCTTCGAAACAAAATCGACAATCATATCAACCACATCTTTATCCTGATTCCTTGCAACATATACGCGAATCGTGTTATCGGCAATTTTCTTTGCGTTTATTTTTTCCAAATGCTTTACGATATTCGGTAACAGGTGCGTTAGTTTCTTCTCTTCGCAAAACTCCAAAAACAAACGAACAACTTCGTTTTTGTTCGATTCATCGTTCAATGAATCATGCAAAACTCGAGCCATTTGTACTGATGATACGGGCATAATTTGCAAAAACAATTTATAAAACGGTTAAACAAAGCCTGTGCGATTAAAACCAGTGAACAATTCCGGTGTGTCAGTTCTCGACGATTAACTCTTTAATCATCTTTTTCTCGGTTTCCGGATCAATTTCTTTTTTGATTATCTTTTCAGCGACAAGTACCGCTATATCAATCGTCTTCGACTCCAATTCACGTTGCATAATCTTCTTCTCACGTTCTATCATGTCCCGAGCGTCGGCAAGCATCTTGGAAACCTTTTCTTCAGTTTCCATTGTCGCTTTTTTAATCATTGCTTCTCCCTCGGCGTGGGCGCGCGAAATTATATTCTCCGCTTCTTTTCTCGCTTCAATCATTTTCTGTTCATAATTGCTTTTTGCCATTATTCTCTCGGATTCGGCTTTGCGAGCATCTTCCAAGCTTTGTTTGATTTTCTCTTCACGGTCTCGCAGAATCCTTTTTATCGGAGCAAACGCGAATCTTTTAAGTATCCAAAAAATAATCAAAAAGTTGATAAGATTGGCCAATGCCATTCGCCAATCAAATCCTATCTTGCCTAGAATTTCAATTATATTCATATGCGCAAATAAACGATCAATGTTCGAGGAACACATAAGTGTTTCCCCGCGCACCGCCCGCTTAGAGAATAAAGAACGTGACCAGCGCGTAAATCGCGGTCGACTCGGCAAGAGCGACACCTATAAGCATCTTCGTGAACAAAGAACCTTCCATTTCCGGATTACGCCCCATCGCTTCAAGGGCCTTGCCTATCAAAATTCCTTCCCCGAGTCCGGAAAGACCCATGGTAAGAGTTGTCAAACCTTTGCCGATTAATCGAGCGGCCTCGATAATAGTGTTGTCTTCAATCATATAACTTTGGTTATTTGATAAATCTAACTCTTAAAACCGAAAATAAAATTTGAATAAATTTTCAGGCTTAAGAATTAAATCGTTTCATTCATTGTCTCCGGGGCGTTTTGCCAAAGTGTAATACGCGGCGACCAAAGATCCGAACACCAATGCCTGTATTATACCGACGAAAATGTTCATGCTCATCCATACGGCGGGCAAAGCGTAAGCCAAACCTCCGAGTATGATTGCCGCCAATATTTCTCCGGCGTATATGTTTCCGAATAAACGCATCGAGAGAGACACTATTTTCGCAATCTCGGAAACAATGTCAAGAAGCCCTATCAAGAAATTGATAAAAGCTATCGAGCCTTCGCCGATTCCTTTCTTGAATCCCTGCCAAACTTCTTTTATTTGAACGAATTTGCCAAGATACCCGAACAGACCCCAATCCTTGATACTGACCCACTGAACCAAAAGAACCATGGCTGTAGCCAATGCAAACGTGGTGTTAAAATCGCTTGTCGGCGAACGAAAAATACCCACTCCGTCCCAACTTATGCTCGTAATTCCGGGAACGAGCCCTATAATATTGGATATTCCCACAAAAACGAACAATGAAGCGATTAGAGGAAATATTTTGTCCGTTACGTCTTTGTTTCTTGTAATTTGATTTATAAGGGTTTCCATTCCTTCATATAACATCTCAACGCTTGATTGGAATTTTCCGGGAACCATTTTCAATGTTCGACGGATAATAACCGAAAACACAACCAACAGCGCGGTAACAAGGACAATCATGAGAAAAGAACTTGTTACCGGAAACTCGCCAACCCAAAAGACTACCGGCGGTTGCAAGGAAGGCGTTGTTGCGTCTATTGTAAGGAAATCGAACATATTATAAAACTAACGATTTACGAGTTTTGGTCGCGAGTCGAAAAATTCAAGTTCACGCAACATTTCGCGACACCCGACGGCTGAGTTAAAAAATCATTGATGTCGGCTCATCGTCTTCCGGTCGATTCTGCGAAATTTTCTTTTTATCGCTTTGAATCTTTCTCCTGACGGACTCATCTATATCGCGCGCCTCGCGACTTAGGCGTATATACATTCTTATTATTATCCCCCAAGAAAAAACAAAAGCGACAGCCAGGCTCGTGAAAAGCCAAAGCTTGCCGGAATCATAGAGCGAATCCAACCGCTTACCCGCAAAAAGCGCTATAAAGGCGGGAACCGCAAAAACAAACGCGACCTCAATCATTGCACGAACCGTTTTGCGCCTGAAACGCTCTTGGCGCTCGGATTCGGTCTCGTTGGATGGAAGGTCGGTTTTCTTCATAGCAAGGCAACAGCGTTGCAAAAAAAATGTCTCTTCCGGGTTTACCTTGGCGATACGCAAACCTCAGAAGAGTATATGCTCTGTTACTTGGCGCATCCCCGCAACATTAGTCTGTAAGGAATTACGCCGACCAAAGTATACAGAAATATTTACGATAAATCAAGCCCGTTTTTAACATGTCGCATTCAAAGCGAATACCAAGCCATAAAAGCCACATAAATACAAGTAATCCGCGATGCCGTTCAATGCATTGAATCCGCCCAAGGCTTTACTAAAACGTCTACAAAGCTTCGCCCACCCTTTAAGAACCCTTTAAAAACCGCTTTAGAAAGCGAAACCTTGCGGATTTTAGCGCGAAAAGCGCGAAAAATATGAAGATTTCGTTTAATAAGAGCTTTTCAGAGGCTTATTAAGCAAATGAAATGTCATTGTCATTCTTCCAACTTGGGCTTATCAATCTCGATTATATCAACCTCGATATTTTCTCCGGTTATTTTCATAACGTCTTTGTCGACTTTCCCAAGCTCTTTATACGCTTGATTGTACATATTTACAGAGGTGCCAAGGTTATTCCCAAGTTTTCGCATATATGTTTCATATTGACCGAGGTGCTTGCCAAGTCTTTCCACGTTTTTGCGTATTTCTTTTGCGGATTCCTCTATGGCAAGCGCTCTTAGACCCTGAAGAACCGTCTGCAAATACGCGTAAAACGAATTTGGAGAAACTATCAAAACGCGCTTTTCGAACGCATATTCAAGCAAATCCCGAGTGGACACTTTGACCGCGCCGACTTGACTTACCAATAAGTCATAATATATCCCCTCGGCGGGGATAAACATAAACGCGAAATCAAACGTGTTTTCATCAGGTCGGATGTATTTGGCGGTTTCGTCAATTCGTTTTTTAAGGTCGGATTTGAATTGCTGTTCGAGCTTGACTCTGCGTTCTTCGTTTTCTTCTTGTCTTAGCCGGTTATAATTCTCAAGAGAAAACTTGGAATCAATAGGTATAACCTTATCGCCGACAAATATCGCCGCATCAACCGCTTCGCCGTCTTTAAACTTATACTGCATTCGATAGTTTTTGGCCGGCAGAACCCCTTGCAATAAAGTTTCCAGATAATATTCTCCAAGAACGCCACGATGCTTCGGGTTTGTTAAAACTTGTTGCAAATTCTGAAGTTGTTCCGTAAATCCGACAACTTGTTTATTTGTCGCTTCAAGTTTTTCAAGCTTGGATGTCACTTCGGTGATAACTTTATGAGAATGCCCGGCCTGTTTTTGCACAAACTCCAAGTTCTTTTCAAGGGACCCTTTCATCTCGCCCTTGATCTCTCGTATCTCATTTTTCATCTCCTCGAACAGTCGTTCTTGTTCCGATTGGGATTCATTGTCTTTTTTTCGAGTAAGCAAAAAAATAACCGCGCCAATTCCGGCAATGATAACTATGAGCAAAGTTGCTAGAAGAGTTTCCATATCGTCATTGTATGCAATCTGAGCATTTCGGTCAATGAGCAAAATGAGGTGAAGTCAACTTGACTGGACACGCCGTGCGTTTGGTCTACAATACGAGATAATAACTCGTGTTAATTTAAATTTATGAAACAACTGCACGACATACAACTTGCCATCCTGAAGAAACTGCTCTTTGCTCCAAACATGCGATATACGGAGCTTAAGCCGGATGCTAAGATGGACAACAATAAATTCGACTTTCATCTCGATAAAATGATAGATGCCGGATATATAGCGAAAACCGATACCGGTTATACACTCACTCATATCGGTAAAGAGTATGCAAATCGAATGGATACGGATACTACCCAAATCATAAAGCAAGCGAAGATAGGCGCTATTGTGTGTCCGATTCGCCAAAACGACTCAGATAAGGAATTTCTATTGTACACACGACTCAAACAGCCGTTCTACGGGTGTCAAGGATTCATGTCCGGAAAAGTGTCGTTTGGAGAGAGTGTTTTTGAGGCGGCAAAGCGAGAACTCAAAGAAGAAACCAATCTTGAAGGGAAGCCTGAGCTTGTCGCGATTCGCCATTACAGAGTATATCAAACCGAAACCAAAGAACTGCTAGAAGATAAAATATTTTTCATGTACAGGGTGATAAACCCGACAGGAAACTTGATACCCAACAATGAAGGGAAATTCGAATGGATACCTTTTCGCGGAATGGACACATATGTTACAAACCCCTTCAATAAAAAGGCGTTCAAAGACGAAATCAAAGATTTTATTGATTTTTCGGGAACAATCACCTTCCACGAGATAGACCACTACAGCGACAAGTTTTGATTAAACCGTCTTCAACAATTCTTTTTCATTCATTATCTTTATTCCCAATTTCCGAGCTCTGTCAAGCTTCGAGCCCGGGTCTTTTCCCGCGACGACATAGTCGGTACTCTTGGACACTGAGCTTGAAATCTTGCCACCCATTTTGCGGATTTTTTCCTTAGCTTCATCGCGAGTCAGCGTTTCAAGAGTCCCTGTTAACACAAAAGTCTTACCGGACAAGGAATTTGTAGCAGGTTGTATGTTGTGGGATTTTATACGAACGCCTCGCGCGAATAAGCGCTCTATAAAACCAACGACATCTTGATCGTGAAAATAATCATATATACTTCGCGCGACTTTAGGTCCAATATCCGGAACGTCCTCCAGTTGTTCGACTGTAAGTGATTGAAAATTTCTTAAAAAGTTTTTATTGGAAATTGGATATTGAAAATCGAACATTCCGTTTTGTGACAACAAAACGGCTGTTTCTTCTCCCACATGCCTAATCCCAAGCGCAAAGATAAATCGAGCAAGTGAAATCTCCTTTGCCTCTCTAATCGCTTTGACAAGATTCATCGCGGACTTGTCCGCGAACCGATTAAGCGATTTCAAATCGTCTTCCGTAAGGGTAAACAAGTCCGCCGCATCCTTGATAAGCCCCTCCCGCATCAACTGTTCGACGATTTTTTCACCAAGCCCGTCAATATCAAATGCCTTGCGGCTGACAAAGTGTATGATACGCTCTTTCTGGACCGCAAACAGATTTTTATCCTCAACATAGTACGCGACTTCACCCTCACGACGTACAACCTTCGAGCCCATAAATTCCTTGGGAAAGACGAATTTTTTCTCTTTTCCGGTACGCAATCTCTTTATCACTTCAATAACATCCGGAATAATATCTCCCGCCTTTTGTATCACAACGGTATCTCCGATACGCACATCGAGCCTTTTGATTTCATCTTCATTATGAAGCGTAGCGCGCGACACCACCGTACCAGCAACCTGCACCGGTCGCATAAGAGCGACGGGAGTCAATGCGCCCGTCCGCCCGACCTGAAGGATAATATCTTCTATCACAGTTGTCGCTTTCTCCGCCGGGAACTTATACGCGATAGCCCCACGCGGAGCTTTGCCGACCACGCCCAATTCGTCAAATAGCGACACGTTATTAACCGTAACCACAACTCCGTCTATCTGATAACCTATTCGGTTGCGTTTTTTCTCCATTTGGACGCAAAACTCCTTCACTTCATCAAGGTTTTTGCAATGCTTTCCGTAAGGAACAATCGGTATTCCCCACTCTTTTATACGCTCATGAACCTCGACCGAGGTCTTAAAATTAACGCCACCGCCAATACCAAATCCCACAAAAGACAAGTTGCGACTCGCCGCGATTCGCGGATCGAGTTGACGAATAGATCCCGCGGCCGCGTTGCGCGGATTCGCAAACACAGGTTCTCCCTTTTTTTCTTGTTCGCGATTCAGCTTCTCAAAGTCTTTTGTCTTAAAAAAAACTTCACCACGTATGACTATGTGCCCAGGGACATTGTCACCTCGAAGCTTGAGCGGTATCGCGTGAATGGTTTTTAGGTTCTCGGTAACGTCTTCTCCGACACGACCATCGCCACGCGTTGCGCCTCTGACAAGTTCGCCATTGTCGTACGTAAGCGACCCAGCGAGCCCGTCGAGCTTCACCTCGGCATAATAATCAAGCGAGGTTCCGACCGGAAGCAATTTAAGAATCCTGTCTTCCCACGCATCAAGTTCTTCGAAACTGAATACGTCCGCGAGCGACAACATTCGAGTCTCATGCGTCACTTTCACGAATTTATCAAGAGCCTTGCCACAGACACGCTCGGTAGGAGAATTTTTAAACCTTAGGTCTGGAAATCGCTTCTCAAGACCGCGGAGTTCTCTGGTAAGCGAATCATATACTTCATCCGAAACCGTCGGGTCATCAAGGACATGATACCGATACCGATAATCATCGATGGTATCATGCAATTTTAGTATTCTCTTTTTCGCTTCGTCTTTTGTCATTGTTTTTCTGTTCGTCATCCGCACGCAATCGGAATTTCTAATTTAACAATCAAACCTTTTTATATCAATCATTAAACAGCAATCGCCTGAATTTTTCTTTCTCTTCCGAGTCTAATCTACATTTATACAGATACAGTTGCAAATAAATATCACGCAAGTTCTCTTCTTCCGAGAGCATTATAAATTCGTCGAATGTGAGAAGCTCTACCTCTATCTTCTCTCCGGCTTCTTCGAAGTTGTAATGTTTGACGGGTTTGCAGTTTCGAGCGACATACATATATGCATTCCAGAATATCTTCTCCAACGGTCGACGCTTTTGCCAAAGCTCCCAATCGTCAGATTCGTATCCGGTTTCTTCGAGAAGCTCTCGCTTGCCCGTTTCAAGAGCGGACTCTCCCTCGTCTTGCCGTCCTCCCGGAAGAGATATAAACGGTTTGAGACCCGGTTGTTCTTGGTGTGTAATTATAATCCTGTCTCCCACAGTCGCAAGAACATCCACACTATCGGGACGCGAAATGCGCTCAAACGTTTCGATTGAACCATCGAACATTTTTTGAGGGTATTGGTATACGTCGAATATAAGTCCGGAGAAAACTTTCTTCGCTCCTTTCGGCAATTCGTTGGCAATATTAAAACGCATATCACTTTAACAATTCATAACTGTCCCCTCGATTCGGTATATGGTATTGAACAAGCGGTAATCGTTTTTTCATCATCTTTTTAACCGCGCGAGCGCTTTCTTTTTCACCATGCACGAAGAAAACTTTTTTCAAACCGTGAATGTGATTGATGTAGTCCGAGAGCTCCTCGCTGTCGGCGTGGGCCGACAGTTCGTTTATCTTCTCAATTCGCGCATTGACCGTATAAGTTCGTCCATATATGCGCACACTTCTAGCGCCCTCGATAAGACGACGCCCAAGTGTGTTTTCCGCCTGGTATCCTGTAAAAAGTATCAAATTTTTCTTGGCGCGCAAACCGTGTTTTAGGTGGTGAAGTACACGACCTCCCTCCGCCATGCCCGATGCCGATATAATAACCATCGGACCTCGCGCTTGATTGAGAGACATTGATTCGTCTCGGGACTGCGTGTATTTCAAATTGCGGAACATAAGCGGAACGTCTCCTTTACGAGGGAAATCCGCGCGAGATTCCAAGTCATAATCATCGCGATATTTCTTAAACACCTCCGTAACACGTCCGGCCAGAGGACTGTCGACATATATCGGAATACGCGGAATCCGTCCGCTGTCCGTAAGCTGATGAAGTGTGTAAACAAACGCTTGCGTTCGCCCGAGTGAAAAAGCGGGGACTATTAGCTTTGACTTGTTCGCGCACACATGCTTGACCGCGTCGATAATCTTCTCATCAGCCTCCTCGGAGGTGTGGTGAACACGGTTTCCGTATGTCGACTCGCACAAGAGCACATCAACCCGATCTCTTATGTATTGCGGATCATAGAGTAGAGGTACATCGCGTCGCCCCAGGTCTCCCGTATATCCTATTCGAAATTTGCCTTTGCTGATCCTAAAGTCAAGCACCGATACCGCTGAGCCGAGAATGTGCCCAGCGTCATAAAACTTGAGCCTGACACCCGAGAGTATTTCCAGCCACCCTCCACCGTTGCGAACATAATCGTGCGTCACAAACCGTCGCATTGTCTTTGGAATATCGTTTCTCGTATATAGCGGTTTTGCGAGCGTTTCGTGTCCCTTTATACGGTTTTTTTTAAGATAATTATAATCGCTCTCCTGGATACTCGCCGAATCTTTCAACATTTTCTGAGCTACATCTTTGGTCGCCGGCGTTGACCATATTTTTCCGGAAAAACCAAGATTTACCATGAGAGGCAACAGACCACAATGGTCAAGATGAGCGTGTGACAAAACCACGACATCTATAGTCGATGGGTCAAACGGTAATTCACTGTTCAATTTTCGAGCTTCGGATCTTCGCCCTTGAAAAAAACCGCAATCCAATAATATTTTTTTGCCTCGATGTTCGATTAAGTGTTTGGAACCGGTCACGCCTCCGGCGCCTCCGTGAAAAGTTATTTTCATAATTATAAATAAAAGTGTCACCTGTGTAGTATAACACACGCACGATTACGCGCTATACAATGTACATTGCATCGCCAAACGAGTAAAAGCGATAATTTTTATCGATAGCTTCTTGATACAGATTTTTTAATATCTTCAGTCCCGTATCAGAATCTCCCGGGCAAAGAAACGCGGAAACCAACATTAGCAAACTGGACTTTGGTAAATGAAAATTCGTAATCAACGAATCCACAAAGCCGAATTCATACGGAGGATATATGAAAATATCCACATATCCGGATCCACACTTGAGTGTTCCGTCCGTCGAAACATTGGATTCGAGAGCTCTCAGTACAGTCGTGCCAACCGCTATTATTCGCTTGCCCTCTTTTTTGTACGCGTTGAGTCTTTTTGAGGTCTCGCAATCAATCACGACCATCTCTTCGTGAATTTTGTGCTCTTGTACGGTATTTGTTTTAACCGGCATAAATGTGCCAAGACCCACGTGCAAAGTTATGAATTCACAAGCCGCTCCGGAATCGATAATTCCGTCCATAAGCTCATTCGTAAAATGCAGACCCGCGGTGGGTGCCGCAACCGAGCCTCGCTCTTTGGCATAAACTGTCTGGTATTGTTCTTTGAACGAATTCTTGTATTCGCTTATATACGGAGGCACTGGAGTCTTGCCAACCTTGTCAACATCCTCACGGAACTTATCTCCGAAAACATCGAAACAAATATTCCAAGTTCCATCGTTGTTGTCAGAAATCGATTTCGCGGAAAACGCCGTTTGACCATCGGGCGATAAGACTTCAAAATCATCATTCGGCGATACTCGACCCCTAACCATAACCTTCCATATGTTCGGATTATGAGAAATCTCATTCAACAAGAATATCTCGGAAATAACTCCCGTATTTTTTCGAACCGTTAAACGCGCGGGGAAAACCCTGGAATTATTGAATACCAAAACGTCCTTGTCTGTAAGAAAATTGACGATATTACGAAAAACTTCGTGATTTTTTGTCCCATCCTTTCTATCAAACATAAACAAGCGCGAAGAATCTCTAGGTTGCGTCGGGCTTTGCGCTATAAGGCGACTTGGCAAATTATAATCAAAGAGTGAAACGTCCATATCTGTCAGAGATATTCATATTCAAGGCGACAATCAATAAACCGACTATAATCCAAAAAAGAACCGATAAATCGTTTTTGAAATACGGCACATCTACAAGCCCGTGAACAATGAGGGTGGTCATGGCGGCGGCCACCGGTATGTTGTAAGTTGTAAGATTTCGACTAATCGATCGTAGGCCGATAGGTTTTCCGTTTCGATTTTTGAATAAAAGCGCATAAAACAAAACTATCAACCAAATTATAGCCATAAGTCCCAGTAACCCTGTCTCGACCCAGAAGTTCAAGAATATGTTGTGCGGATACAAATATATTTCTATATAGTCCTTCTCATGAAACGGAGCGACGCGCGATTGATATCCCGCGAGTCCCGCCCCGAGGATTGGACGAGTCTTGATAAGCTCCTTTGTTTCTTTCCATTGTTGCAAACGTATTTCAAGCGATCCTCCACCGGAAACGGTCTTGGTGCCGTCAATATCAAAAACTCCGGGAAAAAGAGAAAACCCGACAACAATCCCCGCCAACAACAAACCAACAAACCACATACGCAAACCTTTCCAAAACAAAGCATAAAATAGAATCGCCACCCCAATCCCCAAAATCGCTCCTTTGGACTCGGCAAATAATATGCCAAGTAATCCGATAACCGCGAGCATCCCAAGAACCAAAGAGCTCTTTATATTCGTTCGCCATTGCGTGTTTATTTTGAGTGCAAGAAATCCGATAATCAACGACGTAATCGGCGCAAAGTACAAACCAATGGCATTTGGATATCCGTAGATCGATGTCACACGTCGAGTCGCCTCAGCTTGCCAAAATTCATTCGGTATCCAAAGACCTGTGAATTTTTGAATAATGGCGACGATTCCAGGAACAAGAATCGAAACCCCAAGAGCCCATACAACGTTTTTATACCGCTTCGGCGTGCGAACGGTATCGAGAATCACAACAAACAAAAGAATGGGCTCGATTATATACGCCTTCCAGATTCCGGCGGCGGCGCGCAAGTCCGGAGCGGTAAATAATGATATTGTTGAGGCGACAATAAACAAAACGATTGGCAACCCGAAATATTTAAGTGTTTGAAAATTGAAAATTGAAAATTGAAAATTTGCATCGACACCGGACCGAACATTAAACTTACGTTTTATAATTTTTTCAAAACCCCATGAAGCAAATACTATAAGTATCATTCCCTCAAGCAACGTCATCGGAATCCCGAATACCGAGAAGCGAATCAAATAACCGGGCAACGCAAAGATGAGAAGATATAATGCCCAGTCAAGTTTTCGCCATGACAATATGGCGAAGAGGATGAAATAAACAATAATTAGTGTTTCAAACAGCATGATTCTTGAGAGTTAAACAAAGCGCTACCGTAAACTATTTGACAAAAAGTTCCTTTACCGTATAAACGGTTAGTCCCTTAATAACAAACATAACCGCAAAATATATCAATGCCCCGGTGATTAAGACAAAAAACACATTTAAATCTTCAAGACGCCAAATCACCAATCCCATTAACGCCGAAGAAAATGCGGACTTTGTAAATATTTTCCAAGTAACTTTTTGTCCAGTCACATTATTTACTCTAATCCATGAAAACACCAGCACCAAGAACTCAACAAAAACGGTAACACCCGCGGCCGCATAGAACGAATATTTAGGTATAAGCCCGACATACAACACAATGGCAATCAAAGCCACAATTCCGTAAAATGGAAGCATTTTTCGTTGTTGCCCGATAGTGTTAACAGTGTATGTCGGAAGATGAGCGAAGAAAATTATTCCAATAGCAACCATGAGTATTTGTAAAATTACGACTGACTCTTCAAAACCCGGGGCGATTAGTTGCATAAGTGGCTTCGCCAGAACAACCCCGCCAACAACCAACGGCCACGTTATTATTGAAAAAGAATCAAAAACTTTTTGATATAATATCTTAAAATCTTCCAACCGTTTTTCCGACCACGCTTTCGAGAGTATTGGCGACATCAATCCCATAAATAGGGGAATAAACGCAATCAAAACCTCGAGAAACTTGTACGGAGCGCTGTACAAACCAACTTCAAGTTGCGCAACGTCAGCCGGACGCAGAAGAGAGAGAAAGACGACGTCCATTTTAAAGTAAATGAGAACGAATATTTGCGAAAGCGCGATCGGCCATGTTTTTCGCGTTATAGAACGCCAAAATTCTTTGTCCACTCCTATGCGAACGCGCAACGCTTTGCGAATCCCTGCAAAATTGATTGCAAAATGAATGCCGACGCTCAATACCCAAACGACAAGCAACCACAATAAATCGACGTTCATTTTAATCGCTATCAAAATCCCAATCAAAAGAATCGACTTTCCGGTCACATCTGTTATCGCCGGTCTCTTCATGGAAAGATTGGCCTGATAGAACGCTATTTGAATTTGATCGAGAAGACCGAAAAAAACGGTAAATGACGCGATAACCACTCCCTGTTTTACGATTAAAGGATATGGCATGAGCCACACGGACACGCCCGCCATGAACATCAAAGCCATTCCCGTGAAAAATCTCAGCGAATAAACGGCGGAAAAGAAACGTCTTCTATCGATTCCGGTTTTATTAAGTTCGTTGATGGTTATCATGTAAAGGCCGAGGTCCGCAAACGCCGAAAAGAAAAAAATATACGCAAGTATTGTTGCGTAATTCCCAAAACCTTCCTGCCCCAAGTACCTTGTCAAAAGCGCGACTACCACAACGCCAATGATATTCCCGAGCAACTTGCCAACAACATGTATTACGGTATTCCAGGCAACCTTCCGAGCTAAAGACATAATAAATATTAAACTTCGGATTTCCGTCCAAAAATCATGCCGTAAAATCCGAAAGTTTTTCAATTCAAGATTTGAAATTATTCAGTAGGGATGGATGGTTTCGAACCATCGACCTAGCGCTTATAAGACGCTCGCTCTAACCCCTGAGCTACATCCCCTCGCGTGACAATGTTCCAAGTCTCATATTCTTTAATGGTAAAGGATAAATTTGTCGCTTGAGCGCTTGCAACTTATCATATATCGCTTGTCAATCGCAATATCGGTACTATACCACAAAAGCGTTTAAAATCAAGCCGTAATTTGACAAAATCGGTCTTTTTCGTTACGGTACACGCGTCGATTAATAATTTAATCGTCATATAATCACCCGTTTTTCCATTAATTTAAACAAATGGAGAAGTATGACGATAAAACGAAACACATGCAAGATTACGAATTAATGTACATATTGCCGGCAAAATTGTCCGACGAAGAAAAGCAAGCCGTGATGGACCGAGTCAATCTGTCCATAGACAAGTTCAACGGAAAGGTCAAAGACCATAACATATGGATGACGAGGAAACTCTCATATTCGATAAATCACATAAGACAAGGTTTGTTCATACTGGCCCACTTCAGTATCCCCGGCGAATCACTGAACAAACTAAGAAGAGAACTTGACCTGGACGAAGATATAATAAGGCACCTTATCACATCTTACGACCCAAGCAAAAAACCTTCATTCCAAACACCAAGGCCGATTGAAACCAGGCCTTCGGAAACTGCAATTCCCGAAAAAGAAAAAGACAAACCGGAAGAGAAAGTCGTGGCGGAGGAATTGGATAAGAAGCTTGAAGAAATTCTCAGCGATGAAACATAATTTAAATTCTTCATTACTAATACACGACGGAATATGAATTTCAACAAAGCTATCATCATAGGAAGGCTCACCCGCGATCCCGAACTCAAAACCATACCGAGCGGACAACAAGTCGCGACCATAAGCGTAGCCACTAACCGCCATTGGACCGATCAGGCGGGACAAAAACAAGAAGTTACCGAATACCATAACATAGTGGCTTGGGGGAAATTGGCGGAAATATGCGGACAATACCTTAAAAAAGGTCATCTGGCGATGTTTGAAGGCAGATTGCAAACAAGGTCTTGGGACGGACAAGACGGTGTCAAAAGATACAGGACCGAAATCGTAGCCGAGAACATGCAAATGGGTCCGCGAGCCGGAGAGTCTGCATCAAGTTCATCTCAAACACCGAATTCGGCAAAACCCGAAGAACAAATACCAACCATACAACAAGAGGATGACTCAACACCGTCAAACGACGATATAAGTGTTGACAATATTCCGTTTTAAGAAATTTACTTATAATTTATGGCAACAAACAATTCCGAGAAGCATTGCTTCTACTGCACAAACAATGCAGTAATAGATTACAAAGACACTCAAAACTTGCAAAGATTCACTTCATCATACCACAAGATAGTACCAAGACGTCGGTCGGGGTTATGCGCGAAACACCAACGCCGTATAGCTCAAGCGATTAAACGCGCGCGCATTATCGCCTTGCTCCCTTTTGTTCGCAAGTAATGCGGTGAATTTAAAATAGCCTCACGTCGTTCCGTAGGGCTATTTTAAAATTTGCAATCCAAAATCTTAAATCCGATAAATCTATGGGCACAATATCAAACCTCAAAAGCATAAAGCGAGGAACCGTCCTCATCTACAACGGAGAACCATGTCGCGTAACCGAAGCAAAATTCCTTCGCATGCAAGCGCGCAAGCCCGTCATGCAAACCAAAATGAAAAGCTTGTCTGCCGGAAAAACCTATGAATACAATTTCAAGCAAGGCGAAACCATACAAACGGCGGACTTGGACAGAACCTCAGCGAGTTTCCTGTATCGACAAGGCGACAATGCCGTCTTTATGGACAGCGCGTCGTACGAACAAATAGAAATAGATCCGGAAACGCTTGGCGACGCCACCAATTTCTTAAGCGAGGGAACAGTTGTCGACCTTCTGTATTGGAACGGCGAAATAGTCAGCATAGGTCTCCCCCCCAAAGTGGAGCTAACCGTTACCGAAGCGGAACCGGGAGCCAAAGGCGACACCGCTCAAGGATCCGGAACAAAGCCCGCGACACTTGAAACAGGATACGTATTGCAGGTTCCCATTTTTATAAAACCCGGAGAAAAACTAAAAGTCAACACCGAAACGGGAGAGTACGACAGCAGAGTAACGGAATAATCGATATGTTTTTTGAAAATGCGGGAACCTCCCTGCATTTTTATTTTCCAATTACAAAAATAAACTCGAACCTATGCTTGTGTGGAACCCGAATAACATGTATCTTGTCGTCGATGGTATTATCGGCGCTGGCAAAACTTCTCTCACCGAAAAACTCGCAACTCGTACGGGATGGAGAATATTTCGAGAACCGGCGGACCCGAAGGCGAACCCATTCCTTAGACCTTCATATGAAGTGCTCGCCGGAAACGAACCAAATAGAGGCGAACCGCTACACATGCAATTATTCATGCTAAACCAAAGATTCCGAGACCACATGAAAATCGCTCACGCGGGCGAATCGGTAATCCAAGACCGATCTATATGGGGAGATCACATATTCGCCAAAGTAATGGTCGAAGACGGACTGATTACAAAGGACCAATATGACCATCTGTATCTGAAAATATTCGAATCACTCTCTCAATTTCTAATACCCCCATCAATCATTCTATTTTTGAAAACGTCTCCGGAAACGGCATTGGAACGCATACGAAGACGCGGGCGCGAATTCGAGCGCGACATAACCCTGGACTATCTAACCAGACTCGACGAAACGTATGAAGAATGGTTGCAAAAAATGGAAAATTATACCACGATATACAGGCTCGACTATGACACAAGAGAACTTAATGGCGACACCATAGACCATGTACTTGACGTTATACACAGAATCCACCAATCCAATGCCGGCAAACACCTACTCAAAAGAATTACCTAAAAACCAAACAAAAAAAC
>WFTB01000009.1 GCA_015485695.1 Patescibacteria group bacterium
ACTTGCAGAAAGTCTGTGTATTGTGTTTAACTAACTTGTGATAAATAAAATACTATGAGTTTAAAAATAGGAATCGTGGGATTGCCGAATGTCGGGAAATCCACGTTGTTTAAAGCATTGACCAAAAAAGAAGTGTTAATCGAGAATTATCCGTTCGCGACGATAGATCCCAGTGTGGGCATCGTGCAAGTGCCGGACGCTCGTCTCGAAAAACTCGCAAATATGTCGAAGTCCGAGAAGACCGTCCATACCGCCATCGAGTTTGTCGATATCGCGGGATTGGTCGAAGGAGCGCATAAGGGAGAGGGCCTTGGGAATCAGTTCCTCGCAAACATACGTGAATGTGACGCTATAGCGCATGTTGTACGCGGATTTGAGGATGGAAATATCCATCACGTTGAAGGGTCGGTTAACGCCGGTCGCGACATGGAAACGATTCACCTGGAGCTTGTTATGGCCGACCTTTCGACTGTCGAAAAACGCATCAAATCCATTGAAGGAAAAGCGCGCTCCGATAAAGAACTCTCGAAAACACTCGCAGTATATGAAAAAATCAGGAAAACACTCGATGTGGGAAAACTCGCTAATACCGTAGAACTTACTGACGATGAACAACTCCTTATTCGCGACCTTCACCTGCTAACCGTAAAGCCTCACATGACCATATGCAATGTAAAAGACGGGAATGTTCCGATGAATCTCGAGTTTTCCGAAGATGAAGTGGTTGTGTGCCTGGATATCAAAGAAGAGCTGGAGCTGTCCGGGCTTTCACTGGAAGAACGCGACGAGCTAGGAATTAAGGAAACCGGACTTGACCGTCTTATCACCGAAGCCTACAGGCTTTTGGGTCTCATAACCTTTCTAACCACGGGCGAAAAAGAAACCAGAGCATGGACCATAACTAGAGGCTCAACCGCCCCCCAAGCCGCCGGCGTAATACACACTGACTTCGAAAAAGGATTTATACGAGCCGAAGTAATCCAATTCCAAACGCTTCTCGACTGCGGTTCATGGAACGCCGCGAAAGACAAGGGACTTGTGCGAACGGAAGGAAAAGAATATATCATGCAAGACGGAGATGTTGTGTTTTTTAAGACGGCATAACTCAAATCCCGACGCTCGCGAATTGCGCACAAGATCTTGAAAAGCAATTTTAAACAGCAAACAAAGCGCAATAACTTGAAAAATATCAAAAAAGTCGGTATAGTGTGAACATGCCGTCAAACAAACAACAAACAGGAGAATCCGGTACGGAATTTCTTATTTCATGGAAATTCCCCGAATTTGAACAATACGACAGAGGTCGAGGTTGGTGGTATGTGTTTTACGGTTTTTGTTTAATTTCGCTACTTTACGCGATTTTCACCAAAAACTTCCTTTTTGCTCTGATAGTAATAATCGTGTCCGCAATTGTGGTGCACCGCCATTATCACGAACCGGAAGAAGTGTCGATGCACATCACAAAAAACGGTATCATGGTTGGAGACGAATCATACGAATGGAAGGACTTAGGGTCGTTTTGGCTGGCTTATGAACCGCCGGAGGTTAAGAAGTTGTTCTTCACGTTTTCGTCCAAATTCAGACCACATCTTACGATACCCCTCGAAGACGAAGACCCGATTAAAATACGCGAAATTCTCAATACATATCTGACGGAAGATTTGGACAAAGAAAGCGAACCGACTGTGGAACTTTTGGGGCGCGTGTTGCGCCTGTAGTCAAATTCGCGACAAATTATCACAAGAAAAAATCATACGCTCTCGTCGTTCAACGGATAGGACACCAGCTTGCGGAGCTGGTAATGTAGGTTCGATTCCTGCCGAGAGCACACGACAAAAAACCGGCAAAACGCATCTTGTTTCAATAATCGAAAATCTAAACGAGAATTTACTCATGTTGCGGGCGTTGCGGTTTTTATCAAAAACAGTTTGAGAGAAAATACCTGTCTCGAACCCGGAATTTGTTTCGAACAGTATCTAAAAAGATTACACACTCTTACATGCTCACTGTTGTATTTTGGATTGTTGCGTTTGTAATCAGCCTGCTATTCCTTGTGAAAGCGGCTGATTATTTTACCGAAGCCTCTGAAAAAGTGGGGCTCACTTTTGGGATTCCAAGGTTTATAATAGGTGGTACAATTGTCGCGTTCGGAACTTCGCTTCCCGAACTTGTGTCTTCTTTAATCGCCACAATCAACGGAGCCTCTGAAATCGTAATAGGAAACGTCATAGGTTCTAACATAACCAACATAGCTCTTATACTCGGGATATCCGTCGCGATTGTCCCGAGAGTTCGGATAGATCGCAATATAATAGACGTGGACTTGCCAATACTTTTCGGTTCGTCGATTTTTTTGGCGTTTTCAATCCTGGACGGAGTGTTTTCATTGTCTGAAGCCGTCATATTCTTGGGCGGGCTTGTTCTGTATATACTGTATATATTGAAAGAACAAAGGCACGAAGAAGTCTCAATAGAAAAAAAAGTCAAAAAAGATGTCGAAAAAGGCAAGCTCAAAATAAGAACTTTGCTTTCACTGATTATTAGCGCGATAGTCGTTTGGATAGGAGCGAAATACACAATCGAATCGGTAATAACATTATCAGAATTGTTGAACATAGGCACGGATAAAATAGCCCTTTTCGCCATAGCCCTCGGAACTTCTTTGCCGGAACTTGCGGTCACCATATCCGCGATTCGAAACGACAGAGGCGAGATGGCGATAGGAAACATATTGGGATCCAACATATTCAACACGTTTGCAGTCATGGGCATTCCGGCCTTGTTCGGGTCTCTTGTAATATCCTCGGAGATGATTGTTTTTTATCTGCCATTTATGTTTGCTCTTACTCTTTTGTTTTTCTTCATGGCTCAAGATAAAACATTCGCCCGATGGGAAGGTCTTTTGTTGATTCTTTTCTATGTGTTTTATCTTGTCAAATTGATGGGAATATGACACTTTCAACTCCATTGTCAAGGATAACCTCCATAGGAGCGCGAATCGCCCCAGCGCTCGAAAAACTCAGTCTCCACACAGCGGGGGACTTGCTTTTATATTGGCCATATCGATACGAAGACCGTTCAGAAATATTATCCATAAGAGAGCTCAAGCTCGGCGAAAAATCAACGATACAAGGCACGGTGAAAGACATAAAAGACATAAAAACCCGCGGAAACGGGAGACGACTGATAACAAAAGCGTTAATAGAGGACGGAACGGGAACATTGCAAGCGATTTGGTTTAACCAGCGTTTCCTGACTCGAACTCTGAAACCCGGGTATGAAGTTTTTTTGTCGGGGAAGGTCGATGATTCTTCGTACGGCCCTCAAATGACTCAGCCGGTATATGAACGCGCGACAAAATCGGGAGACCAAGCGACACATACGGCGAGAATAGTGCCGATATACTCCCTCACAAGCTCGGTAACCCAAAAACAGCTAAGATACCTGCTCAAAAAAGTGTTACCACTGGCGAACAGCATTCAAGAATGGTTGCCCGAGGACATAATAAAACAATATGATTTGATGGGTATAAACGACGCAATATCGCGCGTTCACTTCCCGGAATCGCACACGGAGCTTGAAAAAGCGACACGAAGACTTAAATTCGACGAGCTGTTTCTTATCAATTTAAGGTCCGCTCGAGTCAAATCAGCCCTCCAAGACAGTCGCGCGAACAAAATACAATTCAAGGAAAAAGAAACGAAAGATTTCGTTGACGGACTGAGCTTCAAACTCACCGACGCTCAACGCAAAACCGCATGGGAAATATTAACGGACCTTGAAAAAAACAAACCCATGAACAGATTATTGGAAGGAGACGTGGGGTCCGGAAAGACCATTGTATGCGCAATCGGAATCCTAAACGCACTTCTCAACGACAAACAAGTTGCGTACATGGCTCCGACGGAAATATTGGCGACTCAGCAGTTCGAAACGTTTAACGAATTATTCAAAAACCAATCTTTCTCAATATCTCTTCTGACCGGAAATCAAGCTCTTATAAAAAGACCGGACACTCAACCCGAAAAGCTGTCTTCCAATAAACTACTTGAGCTGATATCCGATAAAGATGTTGATTTGGTAGTTGGTACTCATTCGCTGATACAAGACCGAATATCTTACCAAGATTTGGCCCTTGTGGTAATAGACGAGCAACACCGTTTCGGCGTGGGGCAACGTTCCGCCTTGAGCAAAAAATCAAGCGACTCGACAATGGCTCATTTTCTGTCAATGACCGCGACTCCAATACCGCGCTCTTTGGCCCTGACTTTGTATGGAGACCTAGAGCTTTCGGTTATCGATCAGATGCCACCGGGTCGCAAACCGATAAAAACGATGCTCGCTCCTCCGGAAAAACGCGGAGAAAAATACGCATTCGTACACGAACAGTTAACTCAAGGTCGCCAAGCGTTTATAATATGCCCGCTTATAGACCCGTCGGACACACTGGGTAAAAAAGCGGTGACCGAAGAATACGAAAAGCTGAAACGAGACATATTCCCCGATATGAGAATTGGGATTTTGCACGGCAAAATGAAATCCGCGGACAAGGAAAAGGTGATGAACGAATTCGCAAAGCATAATCTGGATATACTTGTCGCGACACCAGTGATAGAAGTCGGAATAGACGTCCCCAACAGCACGGTCATAATAATCGAATCGGCGGAGCGTTTCGGACTCGCGCAGTTGCATCAATTCAGAGGGCGTGTCGGACGCGGAAAGCATCAATCGTATTGCATTTTGTTCACGGACTCAACGTCAAAAGAAACACTTAATCGCCTGAAAGCTCTTGTCGAGACAAATGACGGATTCGAACTCGCTGAGCGTGATCTTGAATTCCGAGGGCCTGGCGAGGTATACGGAATAAAACAACACGGCTTTGACGATGTTCTAAAAATAGCCAAATTAACCGACTACCCGATAATCAAAGACGTCCGAAAAATAATACCGCACATATTCGCCCAATCTCCGGATTTGTCAAAATTCCCCAGAATATTAAAACGCTTATCACAATTTGAAAAAAGCATACACCCCGAATAATGCAAAATCGAGTCACACGACAAAACAGTACCGCAAACCGAAAACACTTTGTTTCGAATTCGCCGGCAAAAACATATTGCGAAAAACAAACCCCTCCGCGCATCGGAAGGGGTTTGTTGACGGTGACGCGAATCGAAACGACCACATCACATACCGGGTGTCGGCTCGGTTAGAACAATCCAATCCGAAGCTGTGTCCGTATCGTTTCCGTTTGGATTGCGAGTCAGAGAACTCCCTTTCGTAGCGTTCGTAACGGAAGGGTCGAATGCGTCGGTATTTGAGCCGTAACTTACGGAATCGACAAGCTCTCCGTTCGAGTCAAACAAAAACACCGCATCTCCGTTATTGTTGAGAGCGGCTCCGATATTGGCAACTATTATCGGCGTATTGTCCGGAATTTCTTCCGACCAAGCCATTGTGAATATATCCGGCGAAGAGCCGACCAGAGCGAATTCGCCCGGTAGCAACACCGCGTCCGTATCAAACACAAAAGGGTCGGATATCGAATCGGCGATGGACCAATTATCAAGCATAATGGCGTTGGAGCCGGCATTGTAAAGTTCCACCCACTCGCCGTTACCCTCTCTGTCCGATGCTGGATCGTCATAAATTTCATTTATGACGATTCCGGAAGTTTCGCTTTCCGGTTCGTCGCAAAACAAAGGAGCGAACATGAAACGCTCAATACGATTGCAGATATATTCACGAATCTCACTGCCGGTCCTGCGCTCTCGCATGATACGCGTATTTCTATTCAATCGCGAATCAAGCGTTCTCTCAAAATTTTCCCTCACGTCTCTAACGTCACGCATCTGACGATAAGAGTCTTGGGACGCGTACGCAATCGACGCGCTCCCGAAAACCAACACCGCGACAAGCATGGGGATTATTGTTTTTTTCATAAAGTAAGATTCATATACTTATAAACGACCTTTATTGCTGACAAAAATATCGTCGATTTTGAAAATGAATCGCATTGTCGGCAAGTATTTTCAAACGTCGCGCTTTTCGCGAACGCCTGTCACGAAA
Organism: Patescibacteria group bacterium; assembly: GCA_015485695.1. GTDB lineage: Bacteria > Patescibacteriota > Patescibacteriia > WFTA01 > S139-112 > S139-113. The sequence goes on from WFTB01000009.1 coordinate 6,070, forward strand.
CGAAAACGAAACGCTTGCTTTGCTCTTGCCATTCTACAAAACACTAATCACCGATTGCCTTTGCTTTGTCCAACTCTTCTCTTACTATTGATTCGAGTTGACTGTATGGAATCAGCTGGTCTATAACAGTATCGCCGATAAACATGTAAGGAGTTCCGGGTATTTCATACAATTCGGCTTCTTTTGTTGAATTCGATACCAAAGAATTATAAACATTATCTTCCAAACAAGCGCCAAATTCAGCCAAATTCATGCCCAATGCGGAAGCTATGGCCATATATGTTTCTTTTCCCAGTATTTCTTGATTGTCGAACAAAGCGTCATGAAACTCCCAAAAATACCCCTGTTCCTGAGCGCACCTTGCCGCGTTTGACGCGGGGATTGATTCGGGGTGTATCAGCGGATTTGTAAAATCTTTCCACACAAGTCGAACATCGGGGAACGCGCTCAAAACACGACTCAAATTATCCGCCATTTCCGCGCAAAACGGACATTCAAAATCCCCATATTCTATTATAGTAAGACGGTAATTCCCGTCGGGATTAAAGCTCCGTGCGGGGTCGGTCGCAAGGACCGGAGGAACGGACGGTATGCCCGAGCGATTGTCGTTTTCGCCAAATGCCCGATTCTGACCATCTTGCGATTCGTTTCGCGAATACTCCAATTCCGTTTCATACACCGCCTGTTCTATAACGAATTTTGAAAATATCACCAGAACAAAAACCGCGGCAACGGCAACCACGCCGAATGTCATATACATGGCAAACTCTTCATTGTGTTCTCTTTGTTTCATATGTTATTTGAGTTTAATTCTAAAGACTTTGTCCGTATACGCGTCTTGAAAAAACAAATACCTCTCTCCCTCTCCGAGCCAGATTTTCGTAACCGCGATATCCATGTTTCCTTCTTCGTTTGACGGAATCGCTATAAGACGCTTTAATCCGGTATTCAAATCTATCCTGTAAAACAAATCTGAAACCGTTTCCAAAGCCCGCGGAGACAATCCCGCCCCGTCAGGAAGAGCGTCCGGAACCGCGCAATACACTATATACGCGTTTTTGGATATTGTGCATTTGTCAATCCACGTATTGAGCCCCAGATCAAACATATTCCTGCCGGTGTTCGCTCCTTGAACGTCGGCGACCCAAAGCTCCGGAACAAATCCGTTAACGGTCGAGATAACGTGATACAGCATGCGAGTGCCGTCGGGGGTGTACATGCCTTTGAAGTTCAACCCGTTGACAAACATTGATTTTAGGTTTTCTCCTTGCTTTCCTATGAAATATACTTCTTCTTTGTTTATTCCGACCGGAGTCGAATACACAGCAACAACCCTATCGTCCGGAGAAAACATCGTCTGCACATCTTCACCGTTTTCTCCCACCGGCTCGACAAGCTGAGTGGAGCCGGTTCTGTTGTCGGTCACGACAATCCAATTGTCATCCGGATTTGACGAGTCAATCTTGAACACCAGCTGGTCCGAGTCTTCCGAAAACGCGGGGTCCACGACTTCCTTGGGCAAAGTGGTGGATTTTCGTTTGGTAAAGTCATAAATAATATTCGAACCGTCCGGGTATTCGATTACCGCGCTTTCATTGTTCGGAGCCCATGTTACGGATTCTACCGCGTAAAACCTTTCGTCTGTCATGAGGGTTTTTTGCTTGCCGTCCGCCGAGAGCCTGTAAAACTTGCCGTCTCTAGGGTCATAATAGGCGATTCCCCTCCCGTCTCTTGTCGGAGCGGGGTCAAGCACTCGCGCGTCGGAAACGGTGACAACGGAAGTAAAACCGCCTCTTGCGACATCATCCACATCATCGATTCGCCGAGAGTCTTCTTGTTCGACTTCCGTGTCGCGCAATGTTCCCGTGCGCGACACGTCGACATCCGGCAAAGCTCCAACTCCCGCAAAATCCGGCAAGGTATCGTTAATATCCGGTTCCGAAGTCGCGAAAAATATGCGGTATATAAAATATATCAACACCAAACAAATAAGAATAAATCCCACCATTATCGCTATTTTTTTGTAATCAAGCTCTCGTAGGTTCATAAACGTTATCGGGGCGGAAAATTTCCATTGTTCGTTACGATGTTACACTCATACCCACCATTTTTAAAATCAGATTCCTTGATATAGTTATCCCAGTCATCCCCCAATTGTCTAGCACAGGTTTTGTCAAGAAAATACTTATCATCGAGAGAAGCTCCCATATAAGTATTATCCACAATGGTTGCCAAAATGTAATACCCACATTCCTTTTTCTTATATTTTTTTGGCCAACCTATTGTTTCACTGGGTTTAAAAGATGACATATCAAGTAAATAAAACGTTTTGTTCTGTAAGGTTGCACCTGATGGCAAATCGAAAGTTGCAACATCATAAATATGTTCCCTCCCTTCTTCATATTTACAACGTGCCCTCAATACTAATTCACCAACAAGCGGTCTACCGTAACTTACTTGTATAGTACCATAAACACCGCTAGCCTTCTTGCAAACACCACTTATACACGCCTGTTTTTTACCACCCACTTCAGGGCAATAAGTTCCAAGACACGAACTCGCTGCTATTTTCCCCTTTTTTTTGCTTCCAGATAGCACTTCTCTCGGATAATAAAACTGTCCGCACTTTGTTTCAGCTCCACTTTCAATGACACCGTCGCCTTCTGTTTCAGGAGTCTTTGAA
>WFTB01000010.1 GCA_015485695.1 Patescibacteria group bacterium
AAGTTTAAAGTATATGAACACCCGATTGATTATAAGATAAAGGAGGTGTTCGTGGAACACGACACCATATTTTCTCTGCTCGGATCTGTTGTCGGGGGTATTCTCGTTGGGAGGTCTCTTTGGTAATATACAAAGATATACTTGGGTTTGCAGTATACCATTTTAATCGTATTGATTATATTCGTCATATCCGGGATAGTGTTGCACCGATTTCATAAGTGAGAATTTGAAATTCATAGCAACCAAACCTTGCGCTCTGCCTGTTTCTGAGGACCGAATAGTCATTATTCGGGTTTTTGTTTTCTGATTTTTTTTAACAGACTTTGTTTTTTGTCAAATAAAAACACAAGCACAATGAGTAGCAGTGAGCCAAGAAACAAATACGCATAACTTTTTTTGGTATTCGATCTGTTTTTAACCAGAATATTCCGCGTACTTGCGCCGGCAACTTCTCCTTTCGGGGCTATCTTTATGATATCTTCCGGTGATCGAGGTAGAACGCGATATCCGGTTCTTGTCTCCGATACGACACCTGTTATCTCGTATCGCTCGCCTTGTTGAACATCTTTCGATTTAATTCCCGTGTTGGTGGCGATGTATATTCGAACTTCATCGTTTCCGTCATCGAGATACGCGGTTGATCCTTTGGTTGACACGATTTCCCCTTCTATTGTTATCAGAGAACCTTCCAGTTGTTCGTTTATATCGCTTGTTGCGACGTTTAACGGTTTCGGAATATCACCTCTTCCCAATATACTAATGTCTTTTTGTGATGTTTTTACACGAAGTTCGTTTCCGCTTTCGGATAACGACCCCGTAACCATAATCAAATCCCCGATTTCCATATCCGGAAACTGTTTCTTCGCCGAGTATATTTTTATTCCGGACGTTTCGTCCGTGATATAAAAATAAGTCTTTCCGAACACGTCGGGCGGAACCGCAACCGTTCCTTGGGTGGTGATTATGGTGCCGATATCGTATTCTTTCACGCGTTCTATCGTTGTAATGTCCGGTGCCGATTGAGTGTTTTTTCGTTGTTCGCGCGATGAGTTTGGCGCGCTTGCTTCCATGTCTTCCATGTCCGACTCATCGTAAGCTTCCGGGGATTCATTGGCTTTTCCGGGAGTGGGGTTGTCGCTCCAATCCCAGAGACCGGTATCTGCGCGCGCGTATGAAAGACCCGATTTTGCCTGCCCTATGTATCGTATCGAGGCAAGCAGTGTTCCGTCAGGCGCCCAGAGTTTTACGCGGTCACCGGTGTTGTTTAGCGCTATTTTCGAGTCAACACGTTCAATTACAAAATACTCTTTTGCGCCAACCTCACCGTTTTTGATTATATATGTTTTCTTTGAGTCGTCCCCCAAAATGAGCCCAGACAACGGAATCGCGGTGTCGCCGGAGTTGAAAAATTCAATCCATTCACCGTCTTCATCAGACCCTTCCGGGTTTGGTAGTATTTCGTTGACAATGAGCGATGTATACGATTCGGGTGGCGCGATTTCTTTTTCGGTTTCCACTACCCCAACCTTCTCTTTTGTCGTGGCGGGAGTCGCGGTCGGTTGTTTGGTTTCTTCCGTGTCTTCCGTTGCCTTTTTGGTTTCTTTTGCGACTTCTTTTTCCTCCGAGACAATGACATTTTCACTTCCCGGAGTAATCGCAACCGTCCATTGCCAGTTCCCGTATTGATCGAGCGCGTAACCGGTTCCTTCGTTTGAGGTTTTGTCAAACTCCACTTGGTCTATGGTTTTACCTGTTGCGTCCTTTAGCGTGATTCGTTCTTTTCCGGAATTGTTCATTGCTATTTTTGTTTTTTTTCGGGAGAGTATGGCGAACTGATTCTGCTCGATAATGGTGTTTGCGATTGAGTCGATGGTTATTGTGTGGGATTTACTGTTGTCGCTTATAGTCCATCCGTTTATGTCTATTGTTCTAGTGTCAATGTTTACAAGCTCAATCCATTCGCTGTAAGTGTCCGGTCCGTATGGGTCCGGCAACAGTTCGTTTATTATTATGTTTCCGGATGTTGCAACGCCCGGAGGGATTGTTTCGTTGATCTTGTCGGTTGCGTCACCGACTTCATCGTCTGTCCGGGTTTCGTTGCCGTTAACATTGTTTGTTGGAATGTTTTCGATTGTGTCCGGGTTTCGTTTTATATTTTCCTTTGACGAAAAATCGACAGAATTGTCGTCCGTGTCTTGATGATTGACTCTGTATATTATATTTCCGTTTTCATTTGCGTTTGTGGCGACTCCTTCCGGGTCGTCTCCGGTTCCCCACGCGACTCGATCCGCGATTTCAGACAAGTCATACTCTCGTGTTAATTTTTTTTGCGACTTAACCAAATACACATTACCGCCCTTTGATGCCATTGAAAAAGTCGAATGAGTCATGTCCGGAGTTTCTTTTCCGGAATAATCCGTGTGCGCGACTAAAAAATACCCTAAAGGGGGTATTGTTGAATTCGGAGTAAAATTTTTCTTGTAAAACGTATCACCTTTTGCGGATTTGTATTGTATAGACCAATCGCTCAATGAAACGGTATAATCAAACGGGTTGTACAATTTAACATATTCGTCTTTGGCGGTTTCTCCGTATATTTGTATTTCGTATATAAGCGTTTTTGTCTCCATTTTCGATTGCGCGTAAAGCTCAATCGGAGCGAAAACATATCCGACACATACGGTTATCGTAAAGATATATTTGAAATAGTCACGCATATTGGTATTATATTAAAGTTCGGTGGAAAGATAAACATATTCGCAAAAACGGATTTTAATCGGAAGTTGAATTGACGAACGCAAAAAAACGCGCGGACGTGGTGAAATTGGTATACACGCTAGGTTTAGGCCCTAGTGGGGGAAACCCTGTGAGAGTTCGAGTCTCTCCGTCCGCACCAATATCAAACTTTTATGCACGAAAAGCTCGAAAACAACAATCAAGAAACACACGAAGAAACACCACACGCAAACACAGATAAGCTGACTCAAAGACTTGAGTTAAAAGGTATAACGGTTAAAGATAATTTCATAAGATATTTAAACAAGCTGAGCGAAGTCGTGCAAAGAGAGGCGGAAAAACAAGGGTGGGATGATGACAAAAAAAGAGAGGTGGAATCAAGGTTGCTTGTATTTATATATAATTACATTCTATCCGCTAACAAGCATGCAAAAAACAAAAGCACAGGTGTGTTCACGAGCGTGCACTCTCTTAAACGTGTCAATTCATTCTTTGAGCAAACTCTAAATAAGGACGGCGGGAACCCTACGCTTGCCAGTAGCAGAAAAGAGATTAGGGAGTTGA
>WFTB01000011.1 GCA_015485695.1 Patescibacteria group bacterium
ATATCCAAGAATAAGAATCGAATTTTCCGTCGCCGTCATAATCAAAATTCAAACCTCCGAGATTTTTGCCGGTATTCGCCTTGATGTCGGATTTTAGTATAACTCTGTATATTGTTTCGTACTCCAGTGTCTCAAGAGGAGTTATGTTCACGCTCCACAATGACCCGTCATAATCTATGCTTCTGTATTTAATTTCATCGCCAAGCTCGTCCCATTTGCAATCGACGCCCTCAAGACACGGCCTAACATCAATTGTCGAATCCGATAATGTCGAAGTCGCCATGCCAAGACTGAACGAAGCTCCGATTTCGGCGTTTGGACACGACCGTCCACATCTCGGGAAGAAAGATGTGACCAACGGAGTAAAACGGTCGGCTGGAAGTTCGCAAACGCAATTGTTGCACACAAGACCGGGTGAGCACAGCGTTGCGTCGGGAACGCACGAATCTTGACTCCTCGAACAAGAAGCTCCCACACCGCATTCAATGTTGAACGGAATGGCGTTGGACAAATTCCCATCCGCCGTAACCGTCACATTTCCATCGTTCGCGCCTTTCGGCACGGAAGCTCCTATGTTTGTGTTGTTCCAATAACTTATATCTTCATCAGGTACTCTTGACGCTCCGCTCGCAAACGTCACATTGTTATCGTCCGTCGATCTGTTTCCTTCCTCAGGGTCTTCTCCAAATCTCAATCCGGTAAGAGAAGTGCCGTCTCCGTAACACCCTTTCGGGGGATTGATTGACAATAAGCACGGTCCTTCGCTTTCTTCGTCCGAATCCACGAAATAACTGACATAATCATTTTCCGTCGAAATTGAGCCGATTGCGGGGTCGTTGTATGTGATAGTCACGTTCGGGAAAAGAGAATCTCCGGCACCGAAAACCCCTTCGGTGTTTATGGATGTTGTAATGTAATCCGAACCGACCGACCCTATCGTAGCGGGAACCCCGTTAAAGGTAAGGCTTTCCAAAGTCGCATATCTCGGGTCACTCGAATCATTCGGAACCGCTCCCAAAAAACACTGACCCAAAACGGTTACACACTGCCCCAAAAGTCCTCTTTCCGGACTTATCGATGATATGTACGGAGAACACGCGCAAACACTCGCGTCACTTACCTCAAACTCCCAATCGCTCGATAATGTGTTCCCTTCGGAGTCAATAATCCTGTCTGTGTTTACGGTTACATAATACTTTGTGTTGATATCGAAATTCTCCGTAGGGGTAAACGTATATACTCTAAAGTCCGATGTTGGATCAACCGACCACACTCCGTTTACTCCGTCTATGCGATAAGGAGGTGCTGTCGCCAGGGAGCTTGCGTTCAAAGCCCCCGCCCCGTGTGATGGAGGAGCACTCGGTTCGTTTGGGCGAATCGTTATATCGACATCATCATAATACATTGAAGTGTTAAATGTCAGAGTCACAACGCCTACCGATGGACACACATTCGTACCTCTGGGATAAAACCCGCCGACTCCGGGCACTCTGTCGTTTGTTTGGAACTCCCAAGTGAAAGGTTCGGATAAAGCGTTACCGCAAAGGTCTTCTATGTTTTGCACCGTCACACGATACCACGTAAACGGCTCGAAAAGATTCGGTGCGTCCCATATCAAATCAAAACCGTTGCTTCTCGGATACACCAAAAGTTTTGAAGAGTCCACGATTCTGGGATCAGGATAACTCGTTGATTGGTCTTGTAATTCTTCCAAGATTATGTTTTCCGCTATAGGACGCCCGTTTCCGTCATCGACCGTAGCCGCCCTTATTGATTCATTGAAAGTTACATTTATTATTTTGTCTCTGTTTACGTTTCGATCAGGATACCTTGAACTTAGAGGGTCTGAAACGGGATTTGTATATCTTACCGTCGGTCCTATGGTGTCAACGGTTTCGCCGGTCTCGAAACTCCACACTACGTCATTTCCGGATGTGAAACACCCAACATCGGGATTACACCCGACAAGACGCGTCCCGGAATTGTCCATTATGGCGTTTCTGTAACGCATTTCATAGCCCGTATTCGGCTCAAGGTTTTCTTTCGGATCGAATTCTACCGTCCTTCTCCTGGTAATAACTTCTCCCGGAATATCCTCTGACCCTTTTCTCAAGCGAACATTGCCGGGAACCGTGCTCTTATCAAGTCCGTTGTTGAACAACGCTTGAGTGCTTGAACACAAATACACGTCCTTTGAAGAGTCATCTCCGCCATGAGCTGTTTCAATATCTCGAATAACCAAAGAAGACCCGGTTATTGAACACCCGGGAATACTCGGGTCATAATTGCCGGCATATGTTCCTCCAACACAGACAAAGCATCCGGATATGTCTCCTTCAAAGCAAGCCCCCTCTCCATCCGGTCCTTTTGAGGCCTCGTTTAAAATGTTGAATATGAACGTGGTAATGGCAAACGCCATGAAAATAACAATCAATCCCGTGACGGCATTGACAATCACCTTTCTACCCTTTGCCAACTGGTTTTCATCTCCTCTTGCGGTCATCCATAGAAATCCTCCGTACAAGACGAGAATCAAAAACAATGTTCCAAGAATTCCGAGCGCAACTCTGACAAAGTTGATAACCACTATCCTCAAATCGTCATCCGGCAACACTCCCGAATCAAGATACCCGGTACCGAAATCGTCGCCAACGGACGTTTGAGCGAGCGTTTGTCCCATCAAAAAGACAATACCAAAAAAAACAATCGGCAAAACGAGCGTCCACTTTCTTTTATATGAAACAAATCGCATGAAACTAATCCACAAAAAGAGGAATTGACTCACCTATTATACAATAATACGCTCACAAACACAAAAACGAGACATGAATCTCGTTTTTGCGCTTTTTGTTCGAAGTTTGAATGCGAGAACAAAGAATTTAGACAAACCGATTTCGCACGAAATTGAAAAAGCGTTTTATTTCAATTTTTCCATTACAATCTTACTTATAACCGAACCATCAGCTCGTCCTTCGGTCTTTTTGACGACCATGCCTATGATCTGTCCGGCTTTCGCATCTGCCCCGGCCTCACTTATAATCTCATCAACTGTTTTCTCTATATCTTCTGCCGACATTTCCTCAGGTAAAAATTCTTCTATGATTTCAAGTTCGGCCCTTTCGTTTTCCGCCAAATCATTCCTGTCGGCGCTTTCAAACTGAGTGATTGAATCCTTTCTTTTTTTAGATTCACGTTTAATCACCTTCAACATTTCGTCTTCATCCAGCCCCTCGTCCTTTTTCTTCAAGACTATGGACTCATTGTCAATCGCGGTCTTGATTTGTCGCAATACGGTGAGTCTAAGCTCATCCTTATCGCGCATAGCTTGTTTTAATCTATCGTTTATGGTTTGCGATAAAGACATAAAACTCTATTTAATAATCGACTTACGCTTTCCTGAATATGATTTGGTGTCATCAAGTGGAAGTTTGCCTACGCGCTTCATATAAGTTCTTTTACCTTTTATCTTGATTTTTCTGAGAGCTGAATCTTTTTTCTTTGCGGACGATACCGGCTTTGTGCGATATCGAACTTCTTTCGCTCTGTATTGAACACCGCTTTGCATCACGCGTTGCCTGAAACGCCTGAGCAACGATTCAACCGATTCTCCTTTTTTACGTTTAACTTCTACAGCCATACAATTTAAAACTTAAAGCGAAAAGAATAAAAACACGATGAAAAATTTGCAATAAACTCCTTCTACCGTAAATCGCTCATCGATTTTTTTATTTTACGCTTTCGGTTTTATCTATCCACCTCCTTTCCATCTAAAACATTTTCATCCAATGACACGTCGTCTATTGTTTCAAATTCTTCAGACGTGTCAGTCGCATGATCAACACAATCATCAACACGAATCCCACCGCCATTCTCGGAGACGCTCTTGAGTCTTCTTTTGATCTCCGTCATCAGTTTATCGTAATTGATTTCTTCTTGGATTCCGGACACCATGTCCCTGATAATCACCGTACCGTCCAATATTTCTTTTTGTCCCAAAATCACCGCCAATTTCGAATTGAGTTTGTTAGCCCTGTCCAACTGAGCCGAGAGTCCGTCTTTGGAAAAACTCTCCGCGACTCTGATTCCTTCGGCTCGCAATCGTTCATATAATCCCAAGGCTTTTCGTTTGGCTTCATTTCCCAATTGTGCCACGAACACATCACACTCGCGATTGCAAATTGCAACGTCTCCGTGTTCTTTGAGCGAAATTATTATTCTCTCTATTCCTTGTCCGAATCCCACACCCGGAACCTGCTTACCTCCAATCATCTCCGCCAAGCCGTCATATCTGCCACCACCCGTCAATGCGGTCGCTCTCAGTCCCTTATCTTCGTATTCTGAAGCTAAGAAAACTTCAAATGTTGTTCTTGTGTAATAGTCGAATCCACGCACCAATCTCGGATTGAGCACATACGGAACATCCAATTCATCCAAGTATTCTAGAACCGACACAAAATGCGTGCGACAATCGTCACATACCATATCGACGATTTGAGGCGCTTCATCTATGAATTCTTGACACCTCTCGTCTTTGCAATCCAACACTCGCAGAGGATTGACTTTGAGTCGTTTGCGACAATCCGGGCACATTTTGCGCGAGAACGGCTCAAAGTATTCCAAAAGAGAATTGGTGTACGCGGAGCGACAAGCTCCATCTCCTATTGTGTTTATCGGAAAAACAACATCAAGACCCAATAACTTATAGATCTGATACGCGGATATTATGATTTGAGCGTCCGCAAGCGGAGACGCGTCTCCGAGAATCTCAAGCCCGAATTGATGATGCTGCCTGTACCGACCGGCTTGAGGCCTCTCGTATCGGAACATAGGACCTATGTACCAAAGTTTTACCGGTTGAGGTTGAGATATCATTCCGTGCTCCAAATACGCTCGCACAACGGGAGCCGTCCCCTCCGGACGCAAAACAACTTCACGACGCTGATCGTGTTCGTCGCCACTCTTAGGTAACAGGAATTTGAACATTTCTTTACTAACAACGTCGCTTGACTCACCTGCGGACCTTTCGAATAACGACGCTTCTTCCAAGATTGGAGTGTTTATGAAAGAAAAATTATATTCATAAGCTATGCGCGAAACGGAACGAAACACAAAATCCCAATATTTTTCCTCACCGGGCAAAACATCCTTAAAACCGCGAAGCAGGCTCGGCATGCGAGCGCTCTCGCTTTTTTTTGATTTTTCTTTAACTTCTTTTTTTTGCGTTCCGCCAGACATAAGCGCTAAAAATTATATGTTACGGTATCGAATGTGCCGGCATTCGCCAACGGCCATCCGCGAATCCATACTTTGCCTATAACGTCTTCTCTTGAAATCGGTCCGAAACTGCGAGAATCAAGAGACGCGTTGCGATTGTCTCCCAATACGAAATATTGATCGGAGTTTAGCTTGACTCGTTTATTGCCGGCCGTCTTAAGTCCTTTTGGCAAATACGAAGATTCATCAACCTCTATTCCGTCCGGGTATTCCGAGTTGTATATCATAATCTTACCGTCACGTATCTCTATCTCTTCTCCGGGCAACCCCAGAACTCGTTTGATGAAGAACTGATCCCTGTCGCGAAGATATCTGAACACCACAACGTCACCGCGATCAGGGTCGTCAAATCTGTAGGATATTTCGTCTATTATCAAGTACTCCTTGTCGTGGAAATTGGGAACCATCGAATCACCTTGCACGTAAAACGGTTGTATAAGGAAGTACCTTACCGGGATTATAATAACAAGAGATATTATGATTACCTTAATCGTCTCCCATACAAAGCTTCTCAGATTGACCCACCACTCTTCCGCCGGTCCATCGCTTTCGAAATCAGGAGTTTGTGTTTCTTTTTTGAAAAATGACATATTTTAGCCAAAAAACAACAAAAGCCACCCAATTCTACCACAAAAATACCCTTGACGCAAGCGAATACGACGAGTATACTGAACGTCAGGTATAATCTCATTTAACGTTGTAAAACATACATATCACACAACATTCATAATATGCGAGTCAAAACCCCAAAACACTCGTCAAATTATTCCAAAAAGAAGATAAGAACCACTTCAGAAATATCCAGACCGAAAACACGCGGACACTCAATCCCGAAACCCAAGGACGCAAGTCATGCGAATAAAAACATTTTGCAAGAAAAAGGCACCGGAAAGCGCTTGTTTTTTTTAGCGATATCGATATTTGTTTTGATAGGTGGCGCGCTTGTTCAGCAAGTTCTGTTTTCCCAAACAACGGTACCTGTATTGCAACCGGTCACGAGACTTCCCGTGATAAGAGAAATAAGAAGCATAACGGGAGCCAATGACGGTCAGCTGAAAGGAGAAACTCGAGACAGGATAAACGTTCTTGTTTTGGGGCAAGGCGGAGCCGGTCATGACGGCGGATTGTTGTCCGACACTCTTATTCTCGCAAGCATAAAGCCATCTACAGGGCAAGTCGCTTTGCTTTCTATACCGAGAGACTTGATAGTCAAAATACCGGATTACGGATTCAAACGAATAAACTTTGCGAACGCATACGGAGAAATAAACGACTACCCCGGAGGAGGAGCGGCTTTTTCCGCAAGAATAATAGAAGACATGCTAAAGCAACCGATTAACTACTATGTTAGAGTTGATTTTAACGGATTCAAAAAAATAGTAGACGAATTGGGCGGAATCACAGTCGTGGTGGACAAAGCATTCACCGACAATCAATATCCGACGGAAGACGGCGGGTATCAAACGGTAAGCTTCAAAGCCGGAAAGCAAAAATTATCCGGAGACGAAGCGTTAAAATACGTCAGATCGAGGCACGCTCCGGGAGAAACCGGAGATTTTGCGAGAGCGCGTCGCCAACAAAAAGTCATGCTCGCTCTGAAGGACAAAATATTAACTCCGATGAACCTGCTTAATCCCGGCAAATTAACAAGCCTGTACGATAATCTCAGGCAACACATATCGACCAATATACAGCTATGGGAGATACCGGTATTTTTGAATCTGGCTCAAAACGCCGATTTCTCGAATATTTCGTTCAAGGTTTTGGACGATTCTCCAGCCGGACCTCTATATGCCACAACCACGGAAGACGGAGCGTTTATCCTGGCTCCCAAAGTCGCGGATTATTCGGAGATAAGATTCATAGCAAGCAACATATTCATGCTAAATGACATAAAAACCGAAAACAGCGCATTGGTTATTCAAAACGGAACCGCAGTCGAAGGTCTTGCATTGAACACGGCGGAAATAATGCGCGCTTTTGATTTTCAAATATCTAAAGTAACGAACGCTCCGAGCAACAATTACCAAAAAACAATATTGTACGATTTGACCGACAACTCAAAACCAAGCTCTAAAAAATTCCTGGAAGGAACGCTCAGGACGAAAACCCAAAAAACTCTTCCACTGAATCGAGATGATTTGGGTGGTGCGGACTTTTTGATAATACTGGGCTCGGACCAAGTTCCGGACTATCAGTTAAGTGGCGATAAAAACACGTCTTCTCTGTCGCTGTAAAATACCGCACAAACGAAATACGCAAACCGAATACCGGCTTAAACGAACACCGACAAACAGCGTAAATCTTAATGAATTAAAAACAATCGGTTTCACTCGCCGTTTAACAAATTATCCCGAAACCGTATGACAGAAAAAAAAATAGAAAAGTTCGAACGCAAGTTCCCCCAGGTCGTGCTCTTGGGAAGAGCTAATGTCGGTAAATCGACATTGTATAACAAACTCGCGGACAAATACGAATCACTTGTATCCGACATAGCCGGAACTACTCGAGATATCAAAAAAACCGTCATAGGCTGGCAAGGAACTCGATTTACTCTTGTGGATACCGGGGGCTTGTCAACCGTTCATCTTTCCAGCGCCATAAACAATGTGAACGATGAAGACATAAACAAAAAAATCGTTAAAGAAGCTATTAAGGCAGTCAAAAAATCAGACCTTATAGTATTCGTAGTGGACACAAAAGACGGACTCATGCCCGAAGACAGGGATATTGTCCTTTGGCTAAAAAAGCGAGAGTACCGGTTTATACTGGTTGCCAACAAAACCGACAAATCAAGTCAACGACCTGACGCCATGGAGTTTATGAAACTTGGAGCTGACGATCCTATACCTGTATCGGCGACAACCGGAGCGGGAACCGGCGATTTACTTGATGAAATAGTAACCCGATTGGATTTGACGACAATACAAAAAGACGCTGGAGCTCCGACAATTCGAAAAAACCTGTTGTACATAAAAACATCAATCATCGGAAAACCGAATGTCGGAAAATCAACTCTTCTAAACGCCATAATAGGAGAAGAAAGAGTAATGACCTCACCACAAGCGCATACCACGAGAGAGCCGATAGACACCGAAATAACGTACGGAAACCACGCAATGACACTCATAGATACCGCGGGTATCAGGAAAAAATCCAACATAACCCCCCGCTCCATAGAAAAACACGGTGTCGCTATGAGCCTTAAAGCAATGAAGCGTTCAGATGTGATTTTGCTGGTCATAGACGGCGCGGGCGACATCGGACGACAAGATTTAAAACTCGCGCAAGAAGCTCTAAACGATCGCGTAAGCATTATCATAGTGGTGAACAAAATAGACAAAATCGAATCCTTAAAAGACGCAGACCACTTGCACGTTATCAAGGCGGTTCAACATAATTTTAATTTCATAAAATGGGCGCCAGTGATGCTTCTGTCCGCGAAAACCTCAAAGAACGTGCATAAGGTTCTTGATAAGGTTGTAGAAGTTTATTCAAATCGAATACAAAGAATAGAACAAACCGAACTTCGCGATATAATGACAAAACTCACAAAACGCTACCCGACACCTAAAAAGAGAGGCGCAAAATTACCACCGCAAATAATCGGATTCAACCAAACACAAACCAACCCACCTCACTTCGAAGTTGTATATAAAGGCAAAGGAATTATACCTCTGACATATCTTAAAAGATTTGAAAAGGCGTTGCGCGAAAACTATGATTTTTCAGGCACACCCATTATTATTCATCAAAACAAGGTTAAATAATAATTTGCAATTTTCAAAATCAAGTTATTGTGTTTTGAAAATTATAAATTCGAAAATTGTCCATATATGAAATTAATCGTAGGTCTAGGAAATCCCGGAATAAAATACGAAAAAACCAGACACAATGTCGGTTTTTTGGCAGTGGATTATATAAAAAATCATGTAAAATACGATTTTTCAGAATGGAAAACAAATTCACGAACCAACTCTCTGATTTCGGACGCTATTTTAGACGACCGGAAAGTTGTTTTGATAAAACCGCAAACATTCATGAATAACTCGGGCGCCAGCGTATCGGCTTTCACGCGAATGTTCGATATCAACCACGAAGACGTAATCGTCATACATGATGACGTCGATATCGAATTCGGCAAGTTCAAACAACAAACCGGTCGCGGAACAGCTGGACATAACGGCGTGCAATCAATTGTCGAACACCTGAAGACGAAAGACTTCTCGCGCATACGTATCGGCATATGGCCGAAAGAACTTTATAAAAACAAAGTCGACACCGCAAACTTTGTTCTCAAAAATTTTTCCAATGATGAGCTTGAAACCCTGGAAGAAGAAATCTTCCCCGAGGCGCTCAAGAACTTTATTTCATGAACGCGAGCAAAGGTTAAAACCGGTATTTAAACGTATGTAAAAACCGTATTTTAATTTGGCGATTTTCCCATGCCTCATCTGACGTCGATCGACGATATTTGAGGCATGGGATTTTAGAATAGCGGTCGACCCACAATAAGCAGATAGATGAAACGAATGACGGGAATAATGATATCAAATGCGAAAAATATAAAAAACAGAAGTATCATGAACCCATAGCGCTCCAAATTTTGCCTGAATTGCCACGCCGAATCCGGCAAGATTGCAAACAATACTTTCGAGCCGTCAAGCGGAGGTATGGGAACCATATTAAACACCGCCAATAAAATATTCGCATAGACTATTATAGATAGCAAAAACGTGAATTCTGATATCGGCATAAATCGCACAAACAACCCAACTATAAAAGCTATCAACAGATTCGAAGCGGGTCCAGCAATTCCGACAAGAGCTGGGTCTCGTTTTTGGTCTCTTAGATTATACGGATTAAACGGCACGGGCTTTGCGTAAGCAAACATGAAATTCCCGCCAGAAGCGAAAAATAAAAACAACGGCATGAGTATTGTCCCAAACATGTCTATGTGCGGAATCGGATTGAGGGTCAAACGACCCATATTACGCGCCGTCGGGTCCCCCAGGCGGTCAGCCATCCACGCATGCGCGTATTCGTGAATAATCGCCGAGGGGATAATAATGACGAAAAAAAATATGAGTTGCAATGTATTGTCCATAATATAAGCCTAAACTGTATAGTTAACAGGTGTTACCCCTAACTTTACCAAGTGTCACCTATAGGTGTTAACCGTACATAAACTTGACGATTCAGTGTGCATTTGGTAGTATACCACCACTTGCAAAATAAGCAATTTTTTATTGCAATTAATGTACGGACACGAGCTTTTCAGATTCTCACCACCATCTCTATCAACCCACCGCTCCACTCCCTACGACCTAACCACTTAATTCTATGGCTAGAAGATGCGACTATTGCAATCGCGGGCCGCAAATTGCCGCTACGCGATCAAAATCAAATATCCAGACCAAACGATGGCAACATGTAAACCTTCAACCTCGCACCGTCGACGGTGTCAAATACAAGGTGTGCACCAAATGTCTGAAGACCTTTACTAAGCGTGGTCTTATCGAAATCCCAAAACCCTCAGAGGTGAAGAAACTCACCCACGCGGTCAAATAATTCGAATACAAATCAACACAATCAAAATCCCGCTCTTGCGGGGTTTTTAATTTATAAAGAACCCATTTAACGAAAACAGGGCCACTCGAATCAGCAAAAATTGAAAAGAGACACCTCCTTACACATACTTTATCACCAGAATCTTCAGAAAAATACTAAAAACACACTAATTTAAAAATTCAACACAAAGCAAAACCTCTCTATTTCCTTCTTTTTGAACTGTTGCATTTTTTGCAACATTTGCCTTTTTTCTAGCTCGCCGGATTTGAATATATTTTTAATATGACGGGAAATAACTGATTTATCTCTGCCAAAAAACTCAGCAGATTTGTCGCAATTACTGGGCGAAGCTCGAACCTTTTTCGAGCAACAATTTCTGCCGTGAACGGCAGAAACCCGCCCAGCGGCTCCGCCCAGCCGACCAAACGGCTGAGCAAAA
>WFTB01000012.1 GCA_015485695.1 Patescibacteria group bacterium
AAGCCTCCCTGTGAATCCTATTGGCAAACCGTTTGCGTCCAGTATCGGGAACATGATTCTTTTTCGGAATCTGTCATAGTATCCCGATGAGTTGTCTTTTTGCACTACAAGACCGCTTTTGATTATTTCTTCGTCACTGAATCCGAGTTTTGCAAGATAGGGTCCGATTACGTCCCATCCGTCCGGAGCGAATCCGATTTGGAATTCGCGCACTATATCAATCTCAAGCCGTCTGTTTTTAAGCAAATATTTGCGAGCCGGCGTCCCGGCGTCCGTGTTGATTTGTTTTCGGTAGAATTCAACCGCGCGCTCCATAAGTGTTTTTAGTCGGCTCTTTTCGTTTTCATGCTTTGCGTCGTATGTTTTGAGCCGGACTCCGGCTTTGTTAGCAAGTATTTTAAGAGCCTCCGGAAAATCAACATTTTCTCGTTTCTGTATAAATGTGAACACATCGCCACCCTCCCCGCATCCAAAGCAATGAAATATTTGCTTTCCCCTGTGCACCATAAAGGAAGGCGTCTTCTCATCATGAAACGGGCACTGCGCTTTCATATTGGCTCCGGCCGGCTTGAGAGAAACATATTCACCGATGATATCGACGATATCAATACGGGATTTTATAAGTTCGACATCGGTCATAGCGCTAGATTATAGCAAGATTATTGGGGAAGGCGAGGAGTGTGTTATGTGCGATTTACGCTCCCTACATACCGTCACTCTAATTGTTTTTGAGCGTAAAATCAACAAGCGACGGCGTTTGTACATCGCGTATAAGCGGTAATTGTGATATTGTACTTATACGAAAGCATTTATTCGATATTCATACCTTCTCGCGAAGTTGTCGTGAATTGTATATTAAATCGCTTATTGCGTATTGATATGAGACGTAAAGTAGGAGAATTATTTCTTGCCGGTTTGCTCGCATTGCAAAATCCGAGCGAAGCGGAAGCCGGACCCGGGAATCAAAGCGAGTCGCCCCGCGAAGCGCAAAGCAGTGTTCGGAAGGAGCGGAATGAGAGTTCGATTCGTGATTTTATGGATGGCAAACTTGACAGCATAACGGTGCCATCAGAGGACGACATGCGCTATATAATTGAGCGTTCGTCTCGGGAATATGATTTGAAAGAAAAGCGATTTAAATATGTCGTCGAAACCATAGCGAACGAAGGTGGCTATCGAATTATTAATGTCTCCGAACCCGGCACAAAGTTTACATATGACCCTCGCAACGAATACCGGTATACGGTGAGCGAGCCAATGCTCAAAGGGGGGATTGTCGGCGGAGATAAACTGAAGAATATCATAATGCCGGAAGGTTCGGATAAAGAGGAGAAAAAGAAGAATTTGAATTGGTTTTATGATACGTATTCGCCGATTCCGGTTAATCCGTCGATTCTATCAAACATAGAAAAATTTAATGAACTTTTCGAATCCATTACGGTGGAAAGTCCGGGTGCTTCGTATGTGATTACTTTCGATAATTTGAAAAACACATATAGCGATGAATTCAAGAAAGCGGTGAGTGATTGGAATAAGTTATTGATGGAATACATAATAAAAGCGTCAGAACATTTCACAAATGAAATGTCGGAAAAACTGAAATCATCCGAAAAGCACGAACAACAATATCGATTAACCGTGGGAGCTTTACAGATGTCTGTAATTCTGATAGAAGATTCCGATATATTAATCGAATTGTTTAATAAAACGTTTAAAGAATACAGAATTCGGTTGAGTGTGAATCAGTGAGTTGTGAGAATGGATTACAGCCGTGCGCGTACTGTGCTTGCTTGCTTTTGTATATAATACTTAGTATGATTGGAACCGAGAGCAGTTATTTGTACACTAGCTTATCAGTATGGCAGACGTGCTTGTAACCGGTGGAGCGGGGTTTATAGGGTCTCATTTGGTAGACATTCTTGTAAAAAATGGATGTCGCGTGACTGTAGTTGATAATTTAAATGCAGGCATAAAGGACCACATACACCCCAGTGCAACATTTTATAAACTTGATATTTGCAATCAAGAGATTTCTGGTATATTCGAGCGTGAGAAATTCAATTTTGTTTTCCACCTGGCTTCACGGATTGGTGTTCAAAGGTCAGTAAAGGATATCGTGCTTGACAATAAAGCGGATGTATTAGGTAGTTTGAATATTCTGATTAATTGCTGGAAACATAAAGTTGAGAAAATAATTTTTTCCTCATCTGGAGGTGCTATATACGGTGACGTAAATCAGATACCAACAAACGAAAATACTATTCCGCTACCTGTTTCTCCGTACGGTATTCACAAATTAATTTTTGAAAAATACTTAAACTATTATCATCAAGTGTTTGGACAGCGTTATATCGCTATTCGACAGTCAAATATATATGGTCCACGACAGTTTAATGGAGGAACAATGGGAATCATCCATGTGTTAATAGATAATGGAATAAACGGAAAAAAAAGTTTCATAACGAGAAAAGGTACACAGACACGAGATTTTTTATATGTGGATGACCTGATTGATGCTTATATTTCGGCTATGGACACTGATTACAATGGAGTGCTAAATGTTGGCTCTGGGGCAGAGACTAGCATTTTGCAAATAATCGAGTTAATCAAATGTGAGTTAGGGTGTAACATTGAATTTGAGTTTATTCCGTCAAGACCGGGTGAACAGGCGAGAAGTTGCCTTGATGTAAGTAAGGCCAAAGAGGTTCTTGGTTGGCAAGCCAAAACAAGCTTGAAGGAAGGGATAGCAAAAACGGTTGTTTGGCATAAATCATTGAAACATTAATTTCGTATCCAAATTCAACCTTTTGTTTCGTTTAGATTATATGAAACGAACTATCATTATACATTGTTGGGAGGGATATCCTGAGTATTGTTGGTATCCTTCGGTTGCACGGGAGCTGGAAAGCCGAGGGTTTATAGTTACAGTTCCTGAAATGCCGGAAACTGAGCGGCCACAGCTTGCGTCGTGGCTTTCGAAACTTGCAGAAGCTGTCGGTCAGCCTGACGAGGAGCTGTATCTCATCGGTCACAGCGTTGGGTGTATTACTATTCTCAGGTACTTAGAGTCGCTGCCGGCTGATCAAAAAGTTGGCGGTGTTATTCTCGTGGCGGGATTTGTGGATGATTTGAGTTATATGGATAGTATTGAGGACAAAACAGTACTTCCAAATTTTTTTCAAACGTCACTTGATCTTGAACACATAAAATCAAGAGCAAAGAAATTCGTTGCCATTCATTCAGACAATGACCCATACGTTGAGCTCAAACACGCAGATATTTTTAAAGAGAAGCTCAATGCTAAGATAATCGTTAAACATGGCATGAAGCATTTTTCCGGAGAGGTTGATGACGAAAAAAGCTGTACCGAATTGCCGGATGTTGTCGAAGTAATAGAAAAAATGTATGAGTAGTATGAACAAGAAAAATAATTCAATTGAACACAAGTTCAGTAAACGAGAGCGTGAATCGGGAGAGTACGGTAAGAATGTTGTAATTAACTTTTACTATTTCAGGCATGGACAAAAAATGTACGCCAAAGTTGGCAGAGACACCATTTCAGATTCATTGTTGTCAGAAAAAGGAATTACAGATTCGACAGAACTGGGCTCTGAAATGAAACAAGAAGGGATTGATTTGGTAAATATTGGTACTACTTCAATTGATAGACAGTGGACAAAGGGAGTAGGCAAGAATAGAACCCAGCAGACTGCCGAAAGGGTGCTTAGTGGAAATGAGGCAATAGACAGAAAAGTAAGAAGATATTTCAATTTAGGTTTTTATACTGAACCATATAAAGGATCTGATTATTTTTTCTCAGAGTACAAAAGAATAACAGATGAAAAAAGAGATGAGGTTCTGCAAGAGGTATATTCTGGTAAAAAACTTGAGGACTTGAGCCCCGACGAACAAGAAAAAGTGATGTATATAGCCGAAGAGCCAGCAATTGAGTGGTATTTGCAACACCAAGGCGAATCCCTAGAAAAAACAGACGAGGCTAAGAAATGGTATGCTGAGCAAGGGTTAAAACCCAATAAAACAACAATAACACCTAGAGAGTCAGCAGCCTTGGCAGCGTATCAAGTCAACAGATTGTTGAATTTACCACAATTCATGAAAAACGATGTTGTAAAAAATTACTTCACAGTTGGTAATCAATTGGCTTCAGAACCCTTTTTGACTTATGTGGTTCTGGGAAAATATGCAGGAGCTGAACATGGAGGTAAAACAGAAGATGGCTTAGAATTTAATGCAGTTGAAAGACTTCGAGAGATAGGAGGCTCTCTTAAAATAACGGAAGGTTGGCATTTGAAAATTATCACAAATGACAAAGGAAAGTTAATAGCTAATTTGAAGTTTAGAGATAAAGAATATGATTTAGATTTAGATAAAATAAGAGAATTGGCTGAAGTGGGCAGAGAACTATATGAAAAAGAAGCTAAAAAAATTGATACGAAGCATATTGCAGTGGTAGAAAATAATGATTAAATTGTATGTCAATTATCTCAATCATTGGCACCTCCGGTGTTGGGAAATCTTTTCTTGTTAAGCAGTTAGCTATACTTGATGGTAGTCCGGCATTTTTCGAGTGTGAAGAAGGTGCAATTCCTGATGAAATAATGGAATCGGTCTTTTCCGGGGGAAGTCCCATAAAAAGATGGGAATGGTTTCGTAACCACTATCACACGCAGCTTGAGCGTGCAATGGAAATATCCCAACTCGGAATGACGTGCTACACTGATGGAAGCCCAATGAGTTTTGAGGCGATATTATTCTACGAAGAAAGGCAGTATCATAACGAGCTCCGCTCAATTATAGATACAATGTCTCACATTATGCCTGATAAGACTTTATTGCTAACGGCAACAAAAGAAAAATTGGCAGAACTCATAGAATTAAGAGGGAGAGTCACAGAAAATTTGGACGAAACTTTAAAGCGAGCGATCGATATCCAGGATAATTATATTGCGCTTGTAAAAGAAAAAGAAAACGTGATAACCGTTGATCGGTCGAATTTTGACTTTACCAAGTCCAAGGATTTGAATTATATTAGGGGACTATTATGAGTATCACCAAAGAAGAAGTACGGCGTATTGCACATTTGGCAAGACTTGAATTGTCGGATGAACAGCTCGCAAAAGCGCAACATGATTTTAACGAAATTCTAGGTTATGTCGATCAGCTCACTGAAGTCAACGTCGACGGTATTGAGCCGATGCGCGGAGCGACTGACTTGGTGAATCAACTGCGTAACGATACAGTTACGCGAGAGTCTGGAGAAGATGTCCGAAATAAATATATCTCGCTCGCGCCGGAACACACTGAAGAACATATAGAGACTATAAGCCCATTTAGGGACGCAAGAACATAAAAACACTAGAGCGCCAGAACAATTAGATTTAACTACGTTCTAATGTTTTTATGTTTTAATCATATCTCATGAGTATAAGTGATTTAACAATTAAAGAACTGCGTGACAAATTGGAGAGCAAAGCGTTGTCCGCAAAAGAAGTGGCTGATTTTTATATAGATCGCATTACGAAATACGATAAAGAATTGAATTCATTCTTAACGGTGGTTGATAATCTAAAAGTTTCCGGAAAAGGACCTCTTGCCGGGATTCCGATTGCAATAAAGGACGTCATCGTGACGAAAGGAATTCGCTCCACCGGCGGATCGAAAATACTGGAAAACTATATCCCACCGTACAGTGCCACAGTGATAAAAAAGATGGACAAAGCCGGGTACACTCTCTTGGGAAAGACCAATTGCGATGAATTCGCCCAAGGGTCGTCTAATGAAAACTCCGCATTTGGACCTGTGAAAAACCCGTGGGAAATGTCGCGCGTCGCCGGCGGTTCGTCCGGAGGTTCGGCTGTAGCGGTCGCGGCCGATTTGTGCCATGTGGCGCTCGGCACGGACACGGGAGGTTCTATTCGCATGCCGGCAGGTTGGTGCGGGGTTGTCGGTATAAAGCCGACGTACGGTCGCGTATCTCGATACGGCGTTATGGCAATGGCTTCGTCTCTTGATCAGGTCGGCGTATTCGCCCGACGAGTCGATGACACGCGAGAAGTATTATCCGTTATAGAGGGAAAAGATAGTCTAGACTGCACGTCATCAACGCGCGCGACGGGCGATATGAGGGTTGACTCTCTTGAAGGAGTGAGGGTGGGAGTTCCCGAGGAATACTTTGCCGAAGGGCTTGATTTGGAAGTCGAAGGGGTTATTCGCGACGGCATAAACACGATGAAGGAACTCGGAGCGGAAGTAAAAGAGATTAGTCTTCCGTATTCTAAATACGCGCTTGCGACATATTACATCATCATGCCCGCCGAGGTGTCGTCGAACATGGGCCGATACGATGGAATCAGATATGGGGAGTCGGAAATTCAAAATTCAAAATTCAAAATTCAAAATTTAGAAGAGATTTATAAGATTAACCGTTCTGAATTTTTGGGCGAGGAAGTCAAGCGGAGAATCATGCTCGGGACATACGTACTTTCCGCCGGGTACTATGACCAGTACTACGCGCGCGCGCAAAAGGTGCGTCGCTTGATTCGTCAAGATTTCGAAAAAGCCTTCAAGCAAGTTGATGTTATAGCGGGACCGGTCGCGCCCACGCCGGCGTTTAGGCTTGGTGAAAAGACCGACGATCCTTTGCAAATGTATTTGTCGGATATTTATACGGTTCCGGTCAATCTCGCCGGTCTTCCGGCGCTTTCGGTCCCTGCCGGTTTCACAAAAGACAATTTACCGGTCGGCATGCACTTGATAGGAAAATGGTGGGAGGACAACAAACTACTGGATATAGCGGAACATTTTGAAATTGCAACAGAACACTATAAGAAAAAGCCCACGCTGTGATTGTGGGCTTTTTTCATAGGTGATATACTGTTCTAGGGATTAGGGAATATGGAACAGGGAGCGTTTTGCATGCTTCGTATTTTGTACTTCATACCCATTTATGACTTCTCAACGATTTGATGTATCATATACTTCGATATTTCGCATACTTTTGGTTGTTGCGGTGCTTTTTTTCGCGTATTTGATTCGAGACGTTATCGGACTGGTGTTTGTAGCCATATTTCTGTCCGCCGCCATCACTCCATGGGTGAACTGGTTTCACCGTCATAGAATACCTAGAGCGCTCGCTGTTTTGATTATTTATCTGATTGCTTTTGCGATATTGAGCATAGTAGTTATTTCCATTGTGCCGGTTGTTGTGGAGCAGGTGAATCAGTTGTCCGTGAATTTCCCGGAATACTACGAACGTGTGGTTGCAAGCCTAATGCAAGTCAGAGATAACTCGGACGGTGTTTCGGGGGCGTCTTTGCAAAATGCTTTTGACACGGCTACATCCGGGGTGGTCGGTACCGTCACGTCCGTGTTCGGGGGGCTGGTGTCATTTGCCGCGCTGTTGGTGCTTATGTTTTACATGGTAATCAACGAAAAACTTTTGGTCAAATTTATCAGATTGTTGACGCCGACGGAATACAGGGATTATGCCGTTGATTTTATGCGTCGCGCTCAAGTTCAATTGGGAAGATGGTTGCGCGGTCAGCTTTTTCTCATGTTGTTCATAACGGTTTTGACATACGTCGGTTTGACCATTTTGGGAATAAAATACGCCCTGGTCCTCGCTCTTATAGCCGGTTTGTTGGAACTTATACCGTATGCCGGACCGATTCTCTCGGCCATTCCCGCCATCATAATCGCTCTCACGATTTCACCTCTTATGGGTGTGTTTGTCGTTGTGCTTTATTTTGTGATACAGCAAATAGAAAACAATTTCCTGGTTCCCAAAGTAATGCAACACGCCTTGGGATTGAACCCTTTGGTCACGATTATAGCCATTTTGATAGGCGCCAAATTGGGCGGGATTGTCGGTGTTATAATAGCGGTTCCGGTTGCGACCATGGCAAGTTTGTTAATAACGGATTTTTACGATCAGCGTCATAAAAAATTTAACGTTTCACAAAATATATGACAAACAAAAAACGCTCCATAACAATAGTCGATGATGACGAATTTTTGCTTGATATGTATGCGATAAAATTCAGAAAAGAGGGATACTCAGTTACCACTTATTCCGATGGTTCGAGCGCGATTGACGGTATATCGGAATCAAATCCGGACATAGTGTTGCTTGACGTGGTTATGCCGGGAATGGACGGTATTGAGGTATTGCAAAAACTGAAAAGCGAAAAAAACACGAAGGACATACCTGTTGTTCTTATGACAAATCTTGACGGAGAAGACGTTAGGAAACGAGGAGCGCAAAGCGGAGCTCTTTATTTCATAAACAAAGCGGCCTACCTTCCGAAAGCCGTTGTCCGAATGGTTGACGAAATATTGGAGTGATTTTTGGGTGGTATTTAAGATGAATCGGAAAATCCGCGCGGGAGTTTTAATATGATTTCCAAAACATATTCAGCTGCTATAGTCGGGCTTGAATGCTCGCCGGTGGAGGTTGAGGCGGACATTTCGTCCTCTTTGTCCAGTTTTGTTATTGTCGGGCTTCCCGATAAAGCGGTTGACGAAGCGAAAGAGCGAGTTCGTTCCGCCATTAAGAATTCCGGTTTTCCTTTTCCTCGCACCAAGGTCACCGTAAACCTGGCGCCTGCGGATATTCGAAAAATCGGTCCGTCATACGATTTGCCAATGGCGCTCGGGATTATGAGAGCGAATAAAACTCTAAAATGCGACCTGTCGGGCAAAATGTTCGTCGGAGAGCTTTCCCTTGACGGCAAATTGAGACATACGAGCGGAGTGCTTCCCGTCGCGATTTTCGCTCGAGACAAGGGTTTTGAGTCATTGTTCGTTCCGGAGAGCAATGCGGAAGA
The DNA here is from genome assembly GCA_015485695.1 of Patescibacteria group bacterium. Taxonomy (GTDB): domain Bacteria; phylum Patescibacteriota; class Patescibacteriia; order WFTA01; family S139-112; genus S139-113. Next base: position 8,847 of record WFTB01000012.1, read on the forward strand.
AGCTTCGCTCGTTGAAGGAATTGACATAATACCGGTCAAGAGTCTTTCTCACGCCGTATCTCATCTTGATGGGTCGAATACCATTAAACCGTATACATCAAAAAGAGTATCCGAATTCGAACCTAAATTCGACGTTGATTTCGCTTATATAATCGGTCAAGAGACCGCAAAACACGCTCTTGAGGTCGCGGCCGCCGGAGCTCATAATATCCTTTTGTCGGGTCCTCCGGGAGCGGGGAAGACATTGCTCGCAAGAGCCGTGCCGTCAATATTGCCTGCAATGACTGATGATGAGATTCTTGAAGTTTCAAAAATATATTCAATTGCCGGAATGTTGCCACGAAATCGTCCTCTTGTTTCAGAGCGTCCGTTCAGGACACCGCACCACACATCGTCGGGAGTGGCTTTGGTCGGCGGTGGTACATATCCGAAGCCCGGAGAAATATCTTTGGCTCACAGAGGTGTTTTGTTTTTGGATGAATTTCCGGAGTTTCCTCGGTCGGTGCTTGAGAATCTAAGGCAACCGCTCGAAGACGGGCTTGTTACCGTTTCCCGGGCGCAAGGGACGGTTCAGTTTCCGGCCAGGTTTACGATGGTTGCGTCTCAAAACCCGTGTCCGTGCGGATATTACACCGACCCCAACAGAGAATGCACGTGCAGTCCGGCTCAAGTGCAAAAATACGCTAGGAAAGTCTCCGGACCGTTGCTTGATAGAATAGATATTCAGATAAACGTTCCTCCGGTCGAAATAGACGCTCTTGCAAGCGACCCTTGCGGCGAGTCTTCCGAAATCGTGCGCGCTCGAGTGGAAGAAGCGAGAGAACGTCAGAGATTGCGTTTTGAAGACGAGTCGTTCAGCACGAATGCTGAGATGAGAGCTCGCGATATACGCAAGTACTGCTCGCTTGATGCCGATACTATGGAATTATTGAAAAGAGCCATTGAAAAAATGCATTTATCCGCGCGTTCGTTTCACCGAATATTGAAGCTCTCAAGAACAATAGCCGATCTTGACGGATCTGATAAAATCAAAGAGAGCCACATAATGTCAGGAATAGGATACAGGCCAAGGCAAGTCGAATTGTGACATATGTCACAATTTGAGTTTATCTTTTGCTTTAAATATTGTATAGTTATATTGTAATAATTAAATCAAACGTTTATGTCGGGAACATTACTATGCGCGTCCGGAACATGTGATCACGGATGTTGCAAAAAACACTACGATTGGGGCCTTCTGGTCTTGCGTATCGGAATGGGAATCATATTCATATTCATGGGATACGGTAAACTTTTCGGTGATGCACCGGGCATCGAGGGATTTACGGGAATGCTTACGAACATAGGCATACCGGCTCCCGTGTTTTCAGCTTATCTTGTCGGGATAATTGAATTCTTTGGCGGTATCGCGATTATATTGGGTCTGTTTACGAGAGTGGTCGCTCCTTTGCTGGCGATAATAATGGTTGTGGCTTTTGTTACGGTCAAAAAGACTCTTCCGGGCGGAAATATAGATTTGGCTCTTTTCGCTATTTCCGTAGCTTTGACTCTTACGGGCCCCGGAGCGTATTCATTGCTTAGAAAAAATTCTAACGATAACGCTTCCGCCAACGCGCAATCCGACTCTTCAGAATCGGTTCAATAGCATAATGCGCATCGCGCATGATTAACGCCTCTCTTTCACTCAAGTCCGAATTGTCCGGGCATGTGTGCCGGAGAGGTGTTTTGAAGTATGGAAAGAACAAAGCACATAGTTATTTTGGGGGCCGGGTTCGCGGGTTTGTATTCGTATTTGGAATTGCACGCGATTTTTCACAAAAGTCGAAAAGTGAACATAACATTGGTGAATAAAAACGATTACTTCTTATTCGCTCCCATGATTCACGAGGTTGCGACCGGGAATTTGGCTCCATCAAGCATAATACAATCCATACGGACAATACCTCAATGTTGTCTGAACGAATTTATTCAAGGTGAAGTTGTGAAGGTCGATCTCGATAATCGTTCGGTCGGAATAAGGCGACTAAAGGATTCGTTGTCTTCGACATGTGACGCGAAGGACGAGTGTGTTGTAAATTATGATTATTTGATAATGGGACTTGGGTCTCAAGCTCACTGTTTTGGTGTTCCCGGGGCGCGTGAATTCGGTCTTACATTAAAGACTTTGCGTGACGCCAAACTCATAAAAAACAGGATTATACAAAATTTTGAGCGAGCTCAACACGAAACAGGCGAATCCAGGGAATCTTCTCTTACGTTTGTCATTGTGGGTGGAGGTCCCACGGGCGTCGAACTTGCGGGAGAGATTTCGGATTTGATAAATAATGAATTGGCAAAAGCCTTTCCGGATATCGCTCATTTCGCGAAAGTCATAATTATACATGGCAAAGACGCTCTCGTTGAACAAGTCGATTCGTGGTTTGCGAATAAGGCAAAAGAAATATTAAACAAAAAAAATGTCACAATAAGATATTCCGCCAGAGTTACGAGAGTGGACGAGGGGGGTGTGTATATCGGTGACGAATTCATTCCGACTCGCGCTCCCATATGGACTGCGGGTGTTAAGGCTTGTGACATTGATATCGTTTCGGGTGGACTTAAGGTCGAAACCGAACCGATTACCGGTCGAATCAAAGTGAATTCGTATTTGCAAATCCCAGGCCATGAAGAGTGTTTTGTGATAGGCGATCAAGCGTGTGTGGTCGACAAAGAGAGCGGTCAACCATATCCAATGCGCGCTCAGTTCGCTGTTCGCGAAGGGAAAGTTGTCGCTCGCAACATATCCTCCTTAATCGCAAAAAAGCCTCTAAGAGAATTTGAATGGCGCGACAAAGGATTTATCGTATCGCTTGGCAAGGGAGGCGCTCTTGCGGATTCATTCGGTGTTAAGTTTTCCGGACCGTTTGCCTGGTGGTTGTACAGAACGGTATATTTGTTCAAGCTCATTGGTGTTCGCATGAAACTTCGCACGGCTCTCGAGTGGACTATAAACCTGTTTACTCCCAGGGACATCTCCAAACTGTAAATGTCAAATATTGACCAAACCGGAAAAAACATGTATAACACTATGGATAATGGATGTTTTCAAGCAACGGCGCGCCAATTTCTTGGCAACCGAGCGGGGAAAGGATAAATTTCAAGGCTGGGTAGCTCAGTGGTTAGAGCGATGCCTTCATAAGGCAGAGGTCGGGAGTTCAACTCTCCCCCCAGCTACAAGACCAGACAACGAAAATCGGGACATGCTCCCGATTTTTGTTTGCTCATTGTTTGTGATATACTGAACACATGGTTGGATAATTTCACATCATGGCTCGTCAACAAAAAAAATACACGGAGAAACAATTGATAAAAATCGCAAACGATATACGCAAAGATGTCATTAAGATGCTTGTAAAGGCCGGCTCCGGACATTCGGCGGGTTCGCTTGGCATGGCGGATGTTTTTGCGACGCTTTATTTTTCGGTTCTGAATCACGATCCGAAAAATCCGGAATGGAAGGACAGAGACAGGTTCGTATTGTCCGCCGGGCATATAAATCCGGTTTGGTATGCCACTTTGGCAAAATCCGGATATTTCCCAAGAAAAGAGCTTTGGTCGTTGAGGAAATTCGGCTCATTGCTACAGGGTCACCCGCACAATGAATCCACCCCGGGCGTTGACACCTCGTCAGGACCGCTCGGTCACGGATTCGCGCAAGCCGCGGGAATGGCTTACGCGGGAATAATGGACAACAAAAAATGGAGGGTGTATTCGGTAATGGGAGACGGAGAGTTGAACGAAGGAAATATATGGGAAACGGCGATGTTTGCGGGTAAAAACAAACTTCGAAATCTTACCGGCATTATTGATCGCAATAACATTCAGATAGACGGGTTCACAGAAGACGTGATGCCTCTTGAATCGTTGAAAGGCAAATTTGAATCGTTCAATTGGCACGTCCTGGATGTTGACGGGCACAATATCGAAGCGATAATAGACGCCTGCAATCAAGCCAAGGCCGTGTTCGAAAAGCCGACAATGATTATCGCTCATACTATTCCGGGAAAGGGTGTCCACTTTATGGAACGTGATTTCAAATGGCACGGTATCCCGCCGAATCCGGAAGAAGCAGAGCATGCACTTCGTCATCTTAGAAGTCTTGGCGGAAAAATTGAGTGTGGAGACCATTGAAACATTAAAACGGCGCAACACGAGAGCATAAGAGCAATTCGTTTCCGATCTTCAGCGCTTCCATGACTACATTAAATTATGTTGAACAAAAAATTCAATCTGTCCAAAGAAATATTCCGAAAGAACATTAAACGTGTTCCGATTCGAGTCGGTTACGGAGAGGGGCTTTTAGAGGCCGGAAAAAAAGACAAAAACATTGTCGCTCTTTGTTGCGACCTTACGGAATCCACAAAAACAAGTTTTTTCAAGAATACGTTCCCCGATAGGTTTGTCGAGGTTGGGGTAGCGGAGCAAAATATGGCGGGTCTTGCCGCGGGAATGGCTTTGGGAGCGGGAAAAATACCGTTTATATCTTCATATGCCGTGTTTTCGCCCGGACTTAACTGGTCTCAGATTAGAGTTAGTATTTGTTATTCGAATGCGAATGTTAAGATAATAGGCGCGCATGCCGGAATATCCGTAGGTCCCGACGGAGCCACTCATCAAGCCCTTGAAGATTTGGCGATTACCAGAGTTTTACCAAGAATGGTGGTTGTGGTTCCGTGCGACAGTATAGAGGCCAGAAAGGCCACAATGGCGGTTGCCAAACATAAAGGACCTTGTTATGTGCGTTTGGCGAGAGAAGCGACGCCGGTCATAACGAGCGAGAAAACACCGTTCAAAATCGGCAAGGCTCATGTTTATCGCGAAGGGAAGGACATTACCGTGATTGCGTGCGGTCCTTTGGTTTATGAGGCGCTCGTCGCGTCCGAAAAAATAAAGAAAAACATCAGTTGCGAAGTTATAAATTGTTCGACGATAAAACCTTTGGACAAAAAAACGATATTGAAATCCGTCAAAAAAACGGGACGAGTGGTGACGGTCGAGGAGCACCAAATCACGGGTGGTTTGTTCGGAGCGGTTGCGGAAATGCTAGCATCTGAATATCCGGTTCCCGTCACAGGAGTCGGAATGCCCGATTGTTTCGGAGAATCCGGACGACCGGAAGAGCTTCTGGAAAAATGGGGAATGAACTGCAAAGGAATTATAAAGACAATCGAAAAAGCGATGAATTTCAAAACGCGAGATTGAATTTTCGATTAAATCTTAAATAAAAGTGGTATTTATTGTATATAATTAAGAGAACGTTCGAATATAATTTTATGTCAAAAAGATTTGATGTCATATCCATAGGAGACTCGACTCATGATACATTTGTCGAAATAAGCGAAGCGGTTATCAGAAACAATAAGGGATTAAAAGGAGCGGAAATATGTTTTTCATGGGCTGATAAAATACCGGTAGATAGAGTTACGCAAGTGCCAGGAGTAGGGAATTCCGCAAACGCCGCGGTTGGCGCGTCTCGCCAGGGCCTTAAAACCGCGATACGCACACATGTCGGCGACGATATAGTGGCTTTGAGCATAAAAGAAAATTTCAAGAAAGAAGGCGTGGATATAAGCATGATAAAAGAGTACAATCGCCGTCCTTCGAATTATTCCGTCGTTATAAACCACGGAGCGGAGAGAACAATTCTTGTTCACCATGAGTTTTGGAAATATAATTTGCCGAGGGACCTTGACGCTAGATGGTTTTATTATTCGTCGCTTGGACCTAGTCACGAAAAATTGCACATGCAAATAGCAAGATACGCCAAAAAAGGGATAAAAGTGGCGTTTCAGCCGGGAACGTATCAGCTCCGCGAAAGCATAAAAACGCTAAAACCGGTTCTCGAATCTTCCGAAGTTATACTCTTGAACGTTGAAGAAGCCCAACAATTAACGGGCGTAAAACAAAGAAATCCGAAAAAGATTATGCGAGCGCTAAACAATCTCGGACCGAAAACCGTTGTCATGACCGATGGTCCGGACGGAGCATACGCTTATGACGGTGAAACGAATTATTTCGTCAAAGCGTATCCTCCGGAAGCGAAAGAGAGAACGGGAGCTGGAGACGGATTTTCCATAGGATTCGTGGGAGCTATCATTAAGGGAAAGGTCATAAACGAAGCGTTGCTTTGGGGTAATGCCAACGCGACATCTGTTGTGCAACACATCGGAGCGCAAAAGGGGCTTCTATCAGAATTCGGAATCAAGAAAATGATAAGGAAATATAAAAACATAAAACCCGAGGTAATATAATTTATAAATTTCAATTTACGATTTTCATCGAACAAACGATAATCAAAATCTTTAAAAGATTACGCCGTTTCACGGTGATTATTCCATTAAATGTATGCTGATAAGCCCCAAGTCAATGCTAGAAAAAGCCAATAAAGAAGGCTATGCCGTTCCGGCGTTTAATATAAACAACCTTGAAATTTTGCAAGCGGTAATCGAAGCCGCGTTGGAGGAAAATTCACCCGTTATAATCCAAACATCCGAAGGCGCCATTGAATACGCGGGCATGGAATACTTGGGCGCGATAGTTCGCGTGGCGGGTGAGTTGAATGATATTCCGATTGCTTTACACCTTGATCATGGAAGGGATTATAACCTTGTGAAAAAAGCCATTGATTCCGGTTTTTATACTTCCGTTATGTTCGACGGCTCATCTCTTCCGTTTGAAGATAATGTCCTAAAAACAAAAGACGTGGTTGTAATGGCGCGCAAAAAAAGACCGGCAATACAGGTTGAGGCCGAGCTTGGGGCTATACCCGGAAAAGAGGATTTGATACACGTTTCACGGAGAGACGCTTTTTACACGAATCCGGAACAAGCGGAAGAATTTGTCGAAAAAACAGGATGTGATTCATTGGCGATATCCATAGGAACCGCGCACGGTGCGTTCAAATTCACGGATGATCCGAGCCTTGATTTTGAAAGACTCAAAGAAATAAAAAAGCGAGTAAAAGTTCCGCTCGTCCTTCACGGGGCGTCGGAAGTCAATCAAGAAATCGTAAAGATTGCCAACTCTTTCGGAGCCAAACTGGGCGGTGTCAAAGGGGTTTCCAACAGGCTCTTGTCACATGCGGTCAAACTTGGCATAAACAAGGTAAACATAGACACTGATTTGAGAATAGCTTTTGACGCTGGCGTGCGCAAATTCCTAAAAACTTATCCGAAAGTGTTCGACCCCCGCAAGATTCTCGGTCCGGCGAAAGATTTGATAAGACAAGAGGCGAGAGACAAGATGCGACTTCTCGGCTCGTCCGGAAAGGCTTGACCTTTTCGATTGATGTTAGTATTCTTGGGTTGGTGGTTTGAAAATTTTTTATTCTAGGCGGTTTTTTCCGTTCATGCGTCGAGGGGATTGGCTCCCTTGATTGGGTTTAAAATCGCAATAATTAAGGTGCTCCGACGAAATGTCGGAGAAACTAGATGGAACCGCGGGTATTCAAAGCTCGTTCTAGTAAGTCAATTATGTTAATATTGGTTTACCGGAACGAGTTTTTTAATTTCATATGGCTCGTACGTATTACGTGTCACTTATTACTTCAGTTACTATGTCAAAAGAACACAACAATAAAATGAACAAAATCGTATCACTTGCAAAGCGTCGGGGGTTTATATTTCAATCATCGGAAATTTACGGAGGCCTCGGGTCGGTATACGACTATGGACCACTCGGGATTTTGTTGAAAAATAACATCAAACAAGCGTGGTGGAAATCGATGGTTCAGGATAATTTGGATATTGTCGGACTTGACGCGGGTATTCTCATGCATCAGAAGGTGTGGGAAGCGTCCGGGCATGTTGCTAGTTTCTCGGATCCTCTGGTTGACTGTAAACGGTGTAAACTGAGGCATCGCGCCGACAAACTTCTAATAGCCGCCGGAGTTGAAGCGGATGACAAGATGACTATAGACGAAATAAACGACTTGCTTGATAAACATAATACGGTATGTCCCGATTGTGGTGGCGAGCTTACCTCGGCGCGCAGTTTCAACCTCATGCTCAAGACACATCTTGGACCGGTTGAGAGCGACGAGTCAACCGTCTATCTGCGTCCCGAGACTGCGCAAGGAATTTACGTTAATTTCAAAAACGTACAGCAAAGCATGCGAAAGAAATTGCCGTTCGGAATCGCGCAAGTGGGAAAAGCGTTTCGCAATGAAATAACAACCAAGCAATTCATCTTCCGTACCAGAGAATTCACGCAAATGGAGATGCAATATTTTGTGCACCCGAAGTACGCGGACAAATATTACGATATTTGGAAACAAAAACGAATGAAATGGTTTCTGGACTACGGTATAAGCGAGAGTAACGTGCGTTATCACAAGCACGACAAGCTAGCTCACTACGCGAAATCGGCGTTCGATATCGAGTACAACTTCCCGGGCGGATGGGATGAGCTTGAGGGTCTTCACAATCGCGGTGATTTTGATTTATCTCAACATGAGAAATACAGTGGAGAAGATTTGCAATACACAGACTCTGGTACCAAAGAAAAATACACGCCGTATATTATCGAAACTTCCGTGGGTTTGGATCGTGCCGTGTTCGCATTTTTATCAGACGCGTATTCTACAATCGAGGGAGGCAGAGGCGAAGGAGCAAAGAGCGATGAAGAAGTCGTATTGCGTTTGCACAAGACTATCGCGCCGATTAAGGTGGCGATACTCCCGCTTTCTAAAAAGCCCGAATTGCAAAATCTTGCGCATGAAATAGCAGACATTCTTAAAAGGCGCTGGATGATTCAATACGATGAAACCGGTTCAATAGGCAAACGCTACCGCCGGCAAGATGAAATCGGAACGCCATATTGCGTAACCGTCGACTTTGATTCGTTGGAGGATAAGGCAGTCACTATACGAGATCGAGACACCATGAAGCAGGAGAGAATCGCCATTGATGAGCTGGTTCATTATTTACAAGATAATATTTGTTAAATTGATTACATGGGAGTTTCTCAACCGCAAAATATTCAACAAACAAACGAACGTCAAACTGAAAGTTTTTCCGTAGTAGATGTGCTACATGCGATAGGGTTTCTTTTGAGTGTCACCGTGGGGGTATTTTTATTTCCGTCAATCTGATTATAAGCTTCGCCATAGGTATAGTCGTTACGCTTGCGTATAGTCAATCAGGTTTTTTATTGTTTGTGTCCAATCGAGGCACGGCACGTTTTTTCGTTTCCCTTTTTGGTATCATGCTGACGCCCGTTATATACAGATTCTTTGGTTTACAATACTCCCAATTATGGATAGTTTCGGGTTCACTGTTGTTAATACTAGCGACGGCATTATTTGCGCGGTTAAAACATGGCAGATGTGGGCGTGATGTATGGTATTCTTTTTTTCTGGCGATAGGTTTTGTTTTGGGTATTATTGGTGTTTTCCTTGGAGGGCTGGTTGTAAAATCATTTATTGAATGGAAATAAAATCGCAAAATTGGATAAGGAACTCGTAAAGGGACTTTATTATGGATTGCGAATAATTATATGTCAGATTTATTTACAATAATCAGAGAATGGGTTAAAGAAAGTTTTGGTGAGGATAAAATGCCTCACTTTGACCGTACGGTATATTGGGTCGAGCAACTCAAACCTGGCGCTGACGAAGCGTTCAGGATAGCAGCTATTGCTCACGATATTGAACGAGCGTTTAGAATTGGAAATTACGAAGAAAGATTTAAGAACTCAGAAAAAGGATTTGCTGATGATGAACGCTTAAGACATCACCAAGAAGAAAGGTGCGAGAAAATCATTTGAAAAAACCGGTAAAGGAAGATGTGAAAAATAAAATACTCAATTAATCCGGAAGGTTCTCAAGTATCTTTTCAACCACTTTTTCCGCGCTGATGTGGGTTGTGTCAATGACAAGGTCGTAATTGTCGGTATTTCCCGGGTCTGCGTTATAGTACTCCAGATACCTCTTGTTTTCGGACGACTCCCGAAGTTCGTTCGCGCGCGCGGCTTCTGCTATGTCTTCGTGTTTTTTCTCGCTGTTCCTGCCTTCTTCTCGAGCATGGGAGAACACTCGTCGCGCGCCTTCTTCCGCGTCAACCGTCAGGCGCACTTTGAAAGAATGCGGTATAAAATGCCATGCGAGGCGAGAGTCGATTACGAAATTATCCTCTCTCTTTCCAAGCCCCGCGGAGTATTCATCGATTTCTTTGTCGATTGAAGTTTCGGTTTCTGCGAGTTTGTTCAATTCATACACATCAAGACCTCGTTGTCGCGCCAATTCGCGCCAAAAATCGCCGGTACTGTAGTGTTTGAATCCGAGCTTTTTTGCGAGCATTTTGCCGACCGTTGATTTTCCCGAGCCCAGGTTTCCCGATATGCTTATTATCATAATGGTGTGCGTAAAACAATGGTATTAAACATGGAAATAGTGTATTATAAAATCACAGTATAATCAATTTTCCGGCGCTCGCTACGTTTGCGGGTGGTCCGAATCGTTTCTATATGATTTACATAGGAGCCGATCATGGCGGATTCGAATACAAAGCGCGTCTTAAAGAATTTTTCGACAAAGAGAACATTCATTACGAAGATGTTGGGAATTTGATTCTCGACCCTGATGATGATTATCCGGATTTTGCGTCAATGGTCTCAAAAAGCGTCGCAAACAATCCTGATAGCAAGGGAATTTTGCTTTGTCGCTCGGGTGTCGGTATGGCTATCGCCGCCGATAAGCATTCAGGCATTCGCGCTGTACTTGGGTTTGATGTTGAACAAGTTAAACGAGCTCGCGAAGATGAGGACGCGAATATTCTGAGCATAGCGTCGGATTATATGGAGTTTGACACTGTGGTAAATATTGTTCGCGCGTTTATCGAAACTCAGTTTAGCGGGGAAGAGCGTCACAAGCGTCGCATGGAAAAATTGGAGAAAATATAACGAAGCGATATGATTGGTTTTACCCGACACGCGAAGGAAAAATTCGATATTCTCGGAAAATACGGAATAAACATACCGGAACGCCTGGTAATAGACACGATTAATGCGCCGGATAAGCGTGATTCTTGTTCGCGAAAACCGTTGATTGCGGTACAATCAAATCTTGACGAACATCGCGCATTAAAGGTAATATATAAACAGGAGGACGGCGTGCGTTATGTTATAACGTTCTATCCGATTAAGAAATAACACGACAATGAAGAATAATTCGAAAATATCATACGAACCGGAAGCGGATGTGTTGCGTTTCGAAGTTACGGACAAGCCAATTGATTACGCAAAGGAAATGGGTAATTTGGTTATTCACTTTTCCAAGGAAGGGCTCCCTGTGTATGTTGAAGTGCTGGAAGCGACAAAATTTCGAAAAGCTACTGACAAGGCTTTTTCAAAACCGGCATTTGCCGTGCCCATAGGAGCGTAGTGTTTTTGTGCAATCTATAAAATTATTACAAGTCGTAATTTATATGTTTATGTACGATTCATTCACACACACACACTTACAGTGTGTATAACCAAGAGAAATTTCCTGAAGAAACAGAAGATGATAGTGAAAAATTTGACGGAGACCCGGATGACTTGGAGACTATTACAATAGTTGAACCTGACGATTGGAACGAGGTTTCGGAGCGGAATTAGGGCTAGTGAACGAAGTTCGTTCGAGTTTAATAGTTTTATTATTTACGAAGCCGTTGACGATACGGCTTCTTTCTATTACAATCATCAATACATGAATACACTTCTTAAGATACAAAACTTGCGCGCATCGGCGGATGGCGCGCAAATATTAAACGACGTCAACATTGCCATTGATTGCGGAGAAACTCACGCGATTATGGGTCCTAACGGGTCCGGAAAATCCACTCTGGCTCATGTGATAGCGGGTAATCCGAACTATGAAATCACGGACGGCTCCATGATATACGGGCAACGGTCCGCTGATTGCGATTTGATGGAATTATCGCCCGATGAGAGAGCTTGCGCCGGTATATTTTTGGCGTTTCAATATCCGATTGCGATACCTGGAGTTCCGGTAATATCTTTGATACGCGCCGCGTATAACGCTCAAAATCCGGATGATAAGCTCACCATAGCAAAGATTCGCAAACTCCTAGAAGCAGAAGCGGACAAACTTCATATAGACAAAAGCTTCATCGACCGTTCGGTAAATGAAGGGTTTTCTGGAGGAGAGAAGAAAAAACTCGAAATGCTTCAGATGATCACGCTAAAGCCGAAACTGATAATCCTCGACGAGACAGACTCGGGACTAGATGTTGACTCGCTCCAAATCGTCTCCGAAGCCATTAACAGATACAAAAAAGATAATACAGATGTCGGCATTCTTATTATCACCCACTACCAACGCATACTTCGTTACATCAAGCCCGACCACGTGCACGTCATGAAAGACGGAAGAATCGTCCGTTCAGGAGATGCAACACTTGCCGAAGAGTTGGAAAAGACGGGGTATCGGGACATTGTTAAAGTGAAAAACCAAAACGCGTAACGCAAGACCGCAATGAGAGAATTGAAAAGTATTTTAAGATGTGTTTTTTGAGTTTTTGTTTTTCCGTTTTTTTATCGCCGTGCATTGCTAAATTAAATTATGACAGATAATGCAAAAACACAATACAAAGACGATTACAAATACGGGTTCTCGATGCCGGAGAATTATGAGTTTAAGTCTAAGAAAGGATTGAATGAAGAAGTTATACGGAGCATATCGGCGCATAAAGGCGAGCCTGACTGGATGCTTGAGTTTCGGTTAAAGTCGTATGAATTTTTTAAAGCTCGTCCGATGCCGACATGGGGCGCTGATTTATCTAACATTGATTTTGACGATATTTACTATTACATAAAGCCGACCAAAGACAAGAAACAATCATGGAACGAACTTCCGGACGAGATTAAAGAAACATACGACAAGATAGGAATGCCGGAGGCGGAGAAAAAATATCTCGCGGGAGTCAGCGCGCAATACGAGTCGGAAGTTGTGTACAAAAGTCTCAATGAAAAACTGGACAAACTTGGAGTGGTATTTACCGACATGGACACGGCTGTTCGTGAATATCCGGATATTGTAAGAGAGTATATCGGAACCATAATTCCGCAAAATGACAACAAATTCGCCGCACTCAATTCCGCCGTGTGGTCCGGTGGTTCGTTTCTATATATTCCGCCCGGAGTGAAAGTCGACATGCCTCTTCAAGCCTACTTCCGCATCAATGCCGCGAACATGGGACAATTCGAGCGAACACTCATCATTGCCGATGAAGGTTCATACGCCCATTATACGGAGGGCTGTACTGCTCCTGTCTATTCAACCGATTCACTGCATGCCGCCGTTGTTGAAATCGTCGTGAAACCGAGCGCTCGCCTTCGTTACACCACGGTTCAGAACTGGAGCAACAATGTGTACAACCTTGTGACGAAACGAATGAAAGTGGAAAGGCAAGCAATCGGCGAATGGGTAGATTGCAACTTGGGTTCAAAGGTGACAATGAAATATCCGGCATGCTGGCTTGCCGGAGAAGGCGCCCACGGAGAGGTCTTGTCAATAGCTCATGCGGGTCGCGGTCAAATACAAGACGCGGGAGCCAAAATGATACACATGGCACCAAATACGACCAGCACCGTTGTGTCCAAGTCAATAAGTCAAGACGGAGGCAGAACATCATATCGGGGTTTGGTGCGAGCCACAAGCAAAGCCAAAAACGCTCGTTCAAAGGTTGTGTGTGACGCTCTTTTGATTGACGATATATCGGAAAGCGACACATATCCCGAGATGAATATACACCAGGACAACATAACTATAGAACACGAAGCATCCGTATCAAAAATAGGCGAAACCCAACTCTTTTATTTGCAGTCTCGAGGCATATCGGAAGAAGACGCGGAAAGCATGATTGTAAACGGATTTATAGAGCCGGTCGCCAAAGAACTTCCTCTGGAGTACGCGGTTGAACTTAACAGGTTGATACAACTTCGCATGGAAGGCAGTATAGGATAAGTCGCGTATGAATCAAGAAACAACAATCAATGCAAACAAAGCTGAATACAATGGATTTAATGAAAAGGAAAAATTTTTATCTTGGTGTAAAGAAGATGTGTTAAATCAAATAGAGAATCTCGATTTGCCGTTTCATAACAGAGAACATACGATTAAAGTTATGAATCGAGTGGAAAATATTATGCAAATATTTGCCAAATACGATTTGGTCACTCAGGAAGATATTGTAATAGCCAAAATAGCCGCGCTTTTTCATGATTATGCGCAATGTTATTCGGAGGAAACCGTAGAATTGAATCAAAAAGATGAAAACTCGCAAGACAACCAAACCGTTCTCATGAGAGTTCGGGGTCAAATCGGAAAAAGCGAAGAAGAAAGCGCATTATCGATTGATGATTTTTTGAAAAGATTCATAAATTCCGACAAGAGCGAATCAAAAGAAGTGTTGTCATATCATGACAAGAAAATGATCATTGATATGATTGAGGGAACGATTCCGAGATTCGAAGACGGAACGGTAAAACATAAATTTGACGAAAAAACGCCTTTACAAGTTCGAGCCTTGATGCTTGCTGACCTTGGAACAGCCGGGATGAGTGACGATGGACGCGAATTTCTGAAAGACACTCGCAACAACTTCTTTGAGATTTTTGTCGGATTAAAGGAGAAAATCGGCGATAAACATTGCAAATTGTCGGAATACCAAAAAGATTTTTATATGGAAAAGTACAAAGCAATGATACTCAATCAGCCCAAATTCATAGAAGGGTTGAAAAAGCAATATGAAGAACAAGTCAAAGCCCTGCCCGAAAAAGTAAGAAACGAAATGAACGAATATTTGTTCAAATATTTTGATGTCAATTATCAAAAGACAATCGAAGACGCGGAATCCGTGAAAGAAGCGAATACGTGGGATGAAGTCACAGAGCACATGAAATTATACATAACATGAATATCGAATTGCAAAACATACAACAAAATTCAGACGATGTTTCTATCGTTATCAATGTCCCGGGAATATATTGGCATGTGTTTTACGGATTCGGCGACATTGAGAAGAGAATTGAAGTTCACATAGAGTCAGAAGGTGTTGAGGCCAATATACTGGGTGTTATTATGGGAGATACGGGAACTTGCAAAATCAATACGACGCAACATCACAAATCGCCAAATAGCGTGAGCGATTTGCACATAAAGTCGGTCCTCTCTGGAGATGCGTCATTGGCGTATACCGGGATGATTAGAATAGACAAAATGGCGCAACAATCAAACGCATATCAACAGCATGACACTCTTATGCTCTCTTCCGACGCTCATGTCGATACGAGACCGGAACTTGAAATCATCGCAAACGATGTTTCATGCTCTCATGGAGCGACTATCGGGAATATACAAGAAGACTTATTGTTCTACATGCAAGCTAGGGGAATTGATGAGCTTGCGTCGCGTCAGCTGGCATTGCGAGGTTTTTTGCGTGATATTATAATGCGCGTACCGAGCGAGAACGTGCAAAGCGAACTTAATCATTATATGAAGAATTGCCTGTAAAAACATGAGTAAAAGACGATCGTACAACGAAACATCACCCTCCAACAAATATGAAATCGGTGGCCATGGCATGACGAGACGAGAAGCGTTGCAAGCGTTATGTAAGTATGCCTTTGTAGCGTTAACGTTGGGCAAAGTAAGTCTTGGAAACGAAGAAAAATCTCCGGAACCTAGATTGGACTTGAACGCTTTGCCCACACATGAGGATATGGAGGAAGCTCGACAAATGTCTGGCGAAGAGCAAAAAAGGGAATTTGAAAAGACGCGAGAACTTCTTTCATCCGATGTGCTGATTCCAAAAATTCAAGATTATGTTTCCGAGTCTTTGTTTTTTAATGATAATCCGAATTATTTCGAAGATATTGTTGAAAAGGGGGAGTATTCCGACATTGCGATTCTGGCGCGCATGATGATGTCGGAAGACGATATAGCGCCTATATCGATATCTCCGTTCATGGGACATGTCGCGCTTAATCGAGTTAAGCAGTCGCGTGTGAACAAAATGCCGTGGACACTCCGACAGGTTATTCTGGGATATGACAATGACGGCGCGTTTGGCGAGCAAAAAAGTGGCGTGCCCTTTTCGACGGCACGCGGAGTGTTGGAAGATGTTAAAGAACTAATCGCGCCACTGAGCGGTATAAACGACATTGGGCACAAGATAAACGCTCTTCAGATTGAGTTGGCAAAAAGCAGACCGCTTCAAACGCTCATTATAGCCGATATGTTGATTCGTGGTAGGTTGGACGAGTATAATTTCGGTCAAAATCTGTTCATGCACCCGCAAGCTCAAGAGTATCTCAATAGCGACGGTTCAAAATGGCACAAACATCCGCACGAGCAGGAGAAAAAATGGGTGGAAAGTTTGGAGGCGATAAGACTGAAACTTCCATTGCCGGACGAAATTCCGGAAGACCATATATGGTTTTACGCAATCATGAATCCTAGGGATCCTTTCGCATATAAGATTGATGACTTGCGAGCAATACATGATCCCGCATAAATCGGTTTTACTCAAGGGGTTTACGAAACGCCAAAACCAAAACACCGCGCGATGCAAATCACTCGGTGTTTTTGTTGCTTGAGAGAATGCTGGTTATTGTTTGCGCAATCTGAACGCCCAATACGCGAGATACCAAGTGATTGCGAATGCGGTCCAGCTTACCCATACCGGAATCGTATAAGACGTGGCTACTTCAAGCTCCCATCCGGCTATCGCTCTTATCGCATGCAACGCCCCGACGATTGAGAATACGATTCCCGATACATTGAAAAAAGATTGACTAGACATGTAACGCTTTAGAAAAATTGATTAATGATAACTCGTACGGCAAAATATATAAAAAACATCGAAATCAGAGCCATCATAACATTCGTAAACATGCTCGGTCTTAACGGTTTCGGGAGCTTTATATTATTTAGGTAAATGAGAAACGGCGTATATATCGCCATTGTAAGTCCGCCCAGCACGGCGGATATGGTCAGAAGCGTCAAGGGTTGTTTGAACGGCAACAATATCGCGCCAAATATCACGATGGTGGATATTGATATGTAATACAATCTGTGCAGAGAAATATTTTTCAGAGGTTTCAAAGCTTTGCTGAACGGGCCCGTCTGACAATTTGTGTACAAAATATCGCTTACCATGCGAGTTAACGCGTCTATAACGGTCCACATAACCGAAAAAAGCATGAGGCCCGCCATGGCAAGGAACAATTTATATCCGAACTCTCCCCAATAATTTCCAAATATATGCGCTTGCACAACGGCGATATCAAGACCCTCCGGGACAAGTCCGAGAGGAGTCAAAACAGCGTACGCGTTCACGCTCAATAACAATAATGTGATAAATCCGAGCAGTAAGAATATAAGACCCTGGTCAATTCGTACGAATTTCATCCACCCTTTCCAGAGTTTGAGGTTTTCTTCATTAACCTTAACCGCGTATCCGGTCGGGCTTACGGTCACTTCTTTTCCGGTTATCGGATTTGTGATTCGTTCAACATACGCCCCCATGCCGACTTGTTTGTCTCGATACCATAGTGATATGCACAAATTGAGCATGCCTCCCGCTCCGGCGAAAACGACCGCCCCGAGCAAAACGTTTATATCAACGTCCGACGGAATATATCCGAAATTGACCACGCCCATAAACGCTTGCCTTAGGGTTTCGGCGTCAAGATTGAAAAAGCTGATAACAACAAGCAAAACAAAAAACGTCGGAACGATTATTTTTAGAGATTTTTCCAACATGTTGTAAGCTATTTTACCGCTGAACGTCAAAACCAAGACCAATGCGAGCGTCGCCCACGACCAACCGAGGTGAGTACCAAATCCGAACAGCTCGGTGAGAGTGGTCCCTATGGCGCTTGCCCATCCCGGCCATATATACAAAACAATCGCGGAAAAAAACCAAAACACGGCGGAGTGTTTGATGACTCGAGCGGACGATGTAAAAAACCCTTCTCCGGTCGCGACGGCATGTCGCGCGACCTCTTGATTGATGAAGTATTGAGCGATTATTCCGAGAAGAGCCAGCCACAACAATCCGAGACCGTATTTGACTATAAGGTGCGGCCACAAGATTAACTCGCCGGTTCCTATGGCAAGACCCATTACCACAACTCCGACACCGAGAGCTTTGGACCAATGAGGGGGTTTGGGAAGCATTTTCTCCGCAAGAGGCGGATACGCGCTTTTGTTTGACATAATTGACAAAAATAAGTGATATTGAGTTTGATTATATCATCTTAAATGCCTGTTGACTATATATCGATAATCATGATATAGTGGCACATGAAAACCGAACGAATGAATCTTTAATATTGGATTTTTCCGTGTCGGTGCTGAATTAAATATCAAGAAGTGACATGAGCCGAAACTCATCCGTCATATTGTAAACATAATCAGGGGTAGCTCAGTGGCAGAGCAGTTGGCTGTTAACCAATTGGTCGTGGGTTCGAATCCCACCCCCTGAGCCATCGTGGATTAAGGGAGCCGACAGGCTCCTTTTTCCTTTTACCTTCGCCAAAAATAGTAGGTTCGAACATGGCTTTTGCTTCTGGTACTTGTTGTAAACCCTGTTCAATAATCATGAACGGTTCTGACGCTTGAATATTGAGTTTCTTGTCTTTCAAGGTTAGGTTCGAACCAAGAGTCGCCAGTATCTCTCTTTTTGTCCGCGGGTCGCCTTTGGCAAACCAATAACGGGCGTAACAGCAGAAGTTGAACGTCTTCTCTGTCAGCTCCAGCCATTTGTTCTGTCGTTCATTGGTATCGTTCAAAAGCTCGTGGTATTTCTGTTTCTCTTGCATGAGCTTTGCTTTTTGGGTTTTGTATTCTTCTTCGGTTATTTCGTTATTCATGCGCAGCTCCAGCAGTCTATCAAGCTTGGCTGACAAATTAGTGTATTCTTTTTGCTGGGAGTTGAGTATTTTCTTGCGCGTGACTGTTTCTATTTGATGAGCTTTCTTTAAGTGTTTGATTGCCCATTGCAGATATTTTTCATTGATTTGTATGCGAGCAAGATACGCGTCAATCTGCTTTTCCAGCTCTTCGGCTCGGATATGCTGTTTGCAGTTTTGGCAGTTAGGATTCTTTCGTTTGGTGCCGTGATAGTAGGTGTAGTTGAGTAGTTTGGGTTCTTTCATTTTATCAATAGCGGTGTTGCACTTTGGACACTCTTTCTTTGAAATGGTAGAAAACTTGCATTTGCAGTTTGAGCAGATGCACTGCTGCTTGACCTCGGCGGTAACTTGGGCGCCGCAGTCAGCGCAGAATATTTGGCCTGTAAAAGGAAATTCTCTCGATTGAGACGCTGGTCTGCCTTTCCTGCCTAGAAGTATTTGCACTCTGTCAAATTCTTCTTTGGTGATCATGGGCTTATGTAGGCCTTGATGCAATTCGCCGTTGTGTTCAAAGTAGCCGTAGTAAAAGGGGTTTGTAAAAATTTTGTAAATAGTACTGCGAGCCAAGGGTTTGCCGCCTTCTTTCTTGCGCTTGACTGTTTTGAATCCCCATTGTTCATTGACAATTTTGAGTATTTGCGGCGGTGTGTAATTGCCTGTTAGCATCAAATCCCACATCTTACGCACGAGGTCAAAACGCTCTGGGTCTGGTATGACAGTACGGTAGCATTTTTGCGCATCTGGAGTATTCAAGTATCCTGTGGGAGCCACGCCAGGCAGCCAGCCTTGTTTTATCTTTAGCTTGAGTCCGCGCTTTACGTCCCTGCTCTTTTTGGCGCTGTCATACTGTGATTGGGAGAGCGCCATCTGTATCATCCAGATGCCTTCTGGAGTGTTTTCAAAATTGTATGACGCAAACTTCAAATCTTCAATCACGCCTGTGCGGATCAAGTAAGTAATTGTGCCCGCGTCCACTTCGTTTCTTGATAGCCTGTCTGGATGCCAGGCAATTAAGCCTGTACGCTCGCCTTTGTGTATCCGTTCTATCATCTGCGAAAAAACTGGGCGGTTGTGAGGGTTAAAAGCGCTTCTGCTTTCTTCCAGAAATTCAATATCAAGCTCTTTGAAAATCTCTGATATTCTGTCTTTTTGCGCGGGGATAGAGAGCGCCTGCCGTTCTTGTCCTTCTGAAGACTTGCGCACATAAGCAAAATATTTGATTGTTTTTTGAGCTCTCATAGCATTGTCTTTCTTAATATCACTATATCGCTTTTTGTGATTTTATCCAGTTGTGATTATTGTTTGGCAAGTTTTAACGCTTCAGCTTCAACCATTCCCTTGTATCTTTGTTTCGCGTAATCTAGCCCTAAGCATCCTCGACAGCAGATCTTGCTTGTTATTAGCTGTTCGTAAATCACCCCTACCCGTTTCTGGCAGATCGGGCATTTGAACCAAAAACGGATTCCGCCGTGCCAAAGCGTGGAAGTGGTCAGCTCTATTGATGCTCCCATGGCTTCAATCTCCGCTTCCAAGAGAACGCGTTTAAGTATTGCTCTGCACTGCTTGAGAAGGTGGGAGATGCGGATAATGCGGCATTCTTCAACCGTGCAAGTTTTTCCGAAATCATTACGAGGTAAGGTTTTGTGGGTCTGTGTGTTTGCCATGTTTATTGGCGTTTATCTGCTGGTTTTGAGCGACAAAGGCAGTGTTGGTCTTGATATTGACACTAAGCTCTGGCGCTTTCATTTGCTTGAGCAGCGTCATAGCTGATACAAACTGTCTGTAAGCGCGATCTACTTCTTTGCTCAAGATGGCCGTATAAGCATTGAGTGCTTTGTCATGCCAGTTAATACCTATCTGACCATTGAGCTTGTCTCCGTATTCAAGGCTTCTGACATACGCGCTGGCCGCCATTTGCGCCAGAGCCTTTTGGCTGGCCGTGGCGCAGGAGTATTCTTCTGTAATTTGTCTGCACATCTCTAACAGAAATCCTTTGTAGCGCTCTCCCACGGTTTGCAGAAGAAGATGATGGTTGTCCAGATTGAGCAAACTCAAAGCTCGATCAACTTTTATGTGAACGCTGGCGTCTATGCCTTCATCTGGAATCTCTTGTTTGTCTTTAAGGTACTCTGACAGGACTTCACTGGCTTGTTTCATTACTATGCGAGGATCATGGCTGGTGCCGAGACGATTAAGCAATACATGCTCGGTTTCTTTGATAGTGTAGTTTTGTTTGGTGGGAAAATGCATAGGTCTTTAATAATCATCTTCGTCGCAGATTGGCTCTCTTTCTTCAAAGTAAGCTTTACACAAGTCGTCCAGCAGGTGGGAGATGGTGCATTCCTGGTGCGCGGCTTCTATCTTGAGCCGCTTGTGCCAGTAGGCGCTAATGCGGACTTGCTTGGTGATTCGTTTGTCTGTTTGTTGATTTGTCGACATAAGTTCTCATCTGACTCCTACACCTTCCCTCCCTCTAGCTCCCTCAACCCGAATGTCCTCTTTTTTATCTCTTTATCTCTCTCTTTTCTTAATAGAGATTTGAGTTTTTTTAATTTGAGGTGCCCAGCCGCGCGAATCTCGTCGCGCTCAAAGGCTGTTTTGACATTCGGTATATCGGTCGCCGTCGGTCGGTCGCCCGTAATCCCTGCTAAGTTTTGTTTATTGTCGCCTTAGCGAGCGCTACGGGTACGCCCCTCTACGACTTGGTGGACAAATCCACGGCTCTATTGCTAGTTTTGCAGCAAAGCCTTGTATTCGTCTTCGTCTTCGGTTGGAATGGGCTTGAAAACGGCTTTAACGGTACACAAAATCCTTTCTGCTTCGTTTATCAGCGCTTGCCTATCAATCTCCTTATTCGGGTGATCTTTGCGCCACAGCGCCTCATATTCGGTTAATGCCTCTCTAGTTAGTTGCATATCCTTCTTAAATCTACATTTTGTATTTTTATTATCAGCCGTTTGTCTTTTTCTTGGTATTTACTTCAATTCTCTTCAACGCAAAAAAGAGCCCTTAAAACAAGGCTCAAAACAGTGAGTCTTCCTTTATCCACAAGAAAATTGCAGAAATTGAAAATACCCTCCAGATGGAGGGTGCTGGTTGATATCTATGTCTTATTGCTAAACGCTACATTTCTGGATTATGGAAGACGAGACCGTTGCCCCTGTCTTTGCTAATCACGGGCTGTCCGTCAGGCGCGGTTTTAGGAAAGGGTATTTTTTGGCCATGCCGTTTTCTGTACAGTCCTGCCAGAGCGTTATCGACAGTTCTTTTGGTAACTGGCTTTTTCCTTTTTGTTGTTGGCCTTTTTTCTGCGATGTATTGCCTTATCGTCTCGTAGCCGCAGAAGCCGTTTTTATCAGAACGAAAATACAAAGCTTCAAGTAGTTTGACATAATCCGCTTGGCTGTCTCTGAAATCAATGAGCTTGCCCTGACAGTAAAATTTGCCGCCGTGGAATTCAATAAACCTCTTACGCAGTTTGCTGTATTCCTCACGTGCCGCATGTTGAGCTAGCTCGTAGAAAGATTCGGCAACTTCTCTGAACGGATGTTTTTTTGAATCTTTTATGCTCATAATTCAGTCCAATTAACTACAAGGTGAGGCCTTTACTTTCCTCGCAGCTATTGTATAATATTGTTGAGGTTTAGTAAATATCAGATATTGCATGAAAACGCCCCTGAAAACCAAGAAAGAATTGCTGACCATCAATGAAGTAGCCGAGCTTCTGGGAGTTCATGTTGAAACCTTGAGACGGTGGGATAATGCTGGTAAGCTCAAAGCAGTCCGTATGGGCAAATACGGGCACCGCCGTTATCGCAAAGCAGATATTCAAAAACTGCTTAACAAAAAACAATTATGAGATAAAGGTTATTATTACAATCCGCCTAACCCTTAAGAATTCTTTCTCAAGGTATGGCAACAAAATCCTCCGCAACATAGATGGTCGCCTGACCATACTTCGTTGCGGAGGTCTATGCGGGAAACCGTATAGGACGTTCCTGAAAGGGAGCGTCGTGGCGGGCGGCCTTTTATGTTTGGCCGTGCCACTTAAAAACCTCCGCAACGCTTATGAAAAAACTACTCAAAATCATTCTTTTTGTCTTTATTGCTTTATTTGTTCTTATTCTGATAATCCCGACTGATGATAACTCTAATGAAACACAACCAACTCCCAAGCAAGAGCAAACAGAGCCAAGCAATAAAACTCAATCTGTCTCTCAAGAGCAGGAAATGGTTAATGAGCAGGAGCCAGAACAAGAGCTAGTTCAAGATCAATCAGCCACATCAGAATCTCCAGAAACAGCCAGCCCTGCCGCTCAAACTCAACCTCAAAAAGAAGAGTATGCAACCAATGAAAATGAAACAGATAAATCAGCGGAGCTGTATCTGGTGACCCGCGTCATAGACGGCGATACGATTGAGGTAGAGATAAACGGGAGCAAAGAAAAACTCCGTCTCATAGGCATAGACACTCCTGAAACTGTTGACCCGCGGAAACCTGTTGAATGCTTTGGCAAAGAAGCGTCAAGCAAAATGAAGTCTTTAGTTGAAGGTAAACAAGTCCGTCTTGAAGCTGACACTAGTCAAGGCGATCGCGGCAAGTACGGACGCCTCTTGCGCTATGTCTTTCTCCCTGATGGCACGTTTGTCAATGATCTGATGATACGGCAGGGGTATGCGTATGAGTATACTTATCGAATCCCATATCAGTATCAGAGCCAATTCAAACAAGCTGAACAAGAAGCCAGAGCTAAGAAGCGCGGTCTCTGGGATGATGGAGTGTGTGAGGATACCAACTCATCGTCTCAAACCGAAACGATCCAGGAACCAATGACTCTTACTACACAACCGCAATCCCAAGTAGAGCAAACTCCTACCACCACATCCTGCGACTGCTCTGGTAATCTTTACAACTGCAGCGATTTCAAAACTCATCAAGAAGCACAAGCCGTTTTTGACTGCTGTATGGCGCAGATAGGCAAGGACATCCATAAGCTAGATGGGAATAATGATGGCATGGCGTGTGAGAGCTTGCCGTGATTATTCTGTGTTGTTTGAACTACACTCAAAGCAAAAATTGGTTAGGCAACTACGCTAAGCTTGACATTTTTTGACAAATAATCTATAATGTGGTGTTACAAACAAGTCCCCTTGGTGGCTCATTCAGAAGGTGCACCTTCTGTTTGTTGCTTCACCCCGCCAAGGGGACGTTCATTAAAAATCCCTGTGGGTGCAGGGGATAAAAATGGAGGTGTTCAGATGAACACATTACTCAATCACGGTTTTGGCAGGATGATGGTTGCCATCATGACGTTTGTGAGCTGTTACTTGGGTTTTATGGCTTTCAAGATTGGCGGGCATTACATTTACACTTACCCGCTCCATATTGAGAACCTAAGCTTGGGTCTGAGTGGGCTATTATCTTTCCTGCTCGCGGCATATTATGTCGTGAAGGTGGTTTGGGGATCAAAATACTTGAACTTCGACCCCGATTCACCAAAATGGAAGTTGATTGCTCTTTCAATCATGTTTACGAGCGCCGTTGCTTCAATCGGCTTGTTTCAAACTATGAGCAGGTTGGAACTGTCTGAAACGGACCCTAAGGCTACTGCCCTTGGTATGCTTTTCATGTACATGGTTATAACCGCCATTGTTACGTTAGCTTTTGTTAGTGACGTCGCCGATTCTGAAAAAAAATAATTGGTCAATCGAAAACGAAATCGCGTCGAAAAAGAGAGTCTGACCAACTCTCTTTTATTTTTCTTTTGTTTTCGGTTATGACATAATGAAACTATGGACATACAAAAAGACGAACTCACAAAAGAAGAAGATAGAGGCAAAAAGTATCGTCTAGCTTTTCTCAATCACCCAGTAGAGGATGACGATGTAGATTACAAATCTGCTAACCTTTTCGTTGGGAAAGGGGATGACTTTTCCGTATCTCTTGTAAAAGATATTCTGGGCATGGCAAACTCTGGCGGCGGTTTTATTGTCATCGGTTTTAAGGAGGACACAGCAAAACGAATCGTGCCGCAAAAACCTATTGATGAGATGGTTCTGGCTTCTTACGAAACCACTAAACTTTCACAGTTTGTTAATCATTATACTGCTGGTGCTGATCGCGTACGTCTAACTGTCCATAAAGACGAACTGGACGGACAGCACTATCCTGTCATAGAGATTTTTGGTTTTGAGAAAAGGCCTTTTTTCTGCCGCAGTACAGTATTAAGTCAAAATAGCAAGAAGACTTTATTGAAAGAGGGTGTGTTGTATATTCGTGTCCCAGGGGCGCAAATAGTTGAAGTAGCTAGTCCTGATGACTGGGAGAGGTTGATAGACATTTGTGTTGAAAGGCGTAGAGGCGAGTTTCTCAAAAGCTTTAACTCCCTTTTACAGGAAACTGGTTTATCTTCCAAGCAACTTGCGTCAGAATCTGTCAGTGACTCTCAAAAAAAAGAAATCGAGCAATGGGAGAAAAAAAATAGAGATGAGGTAAAAAAAAATCTGAAAGTAAATGGTTTTAAGGACGATGCTTTTTTTGAATCTACCCACTATTTAGTAGAGTCAAAGAAAAACTGGTCTTCTCCAGACCTGCTAGAAGTTGCTCGAAAAAGCGAACTGCGTAATACTGGCTGGCCGATAGGTATTGTTCCTCGTGGGGATGAAAGCGCAAAACCAATGGAGGACGGCGTTAAGGCGATAATGGCCAGCTCGGATACTTTTGACTATTGGTATTTGAGAAAAAATGGTAGCTACTATTTTGCTAGAGTGTATCGTGAGGATACAATGCAGAAAAGACAAAGTGATGATGGCAGGCGAGTTGATAATAAACCAATTTTGTATTTTGAAGTCCGCATCTGGCGTATCGCCGAGATTATTCTGCACTGTACAACACTATACCGTCAACTTGGAGTTGCTTCAACTGAAAAAGTACATATCAAAATCACTCATAACGGCATTGCTGGCAGGACATTGACAGCGCGCGATCCTGATAGAAGCCTCATCGGGACTTATACTGCTGGCGCAAAAAAGTCTGTGTGGGAGACTGAAGCGTCTTTGGATAAGCTCAACGCGTTTTATGGTGACTTTGTTATGGAGGCTTCTGCCAAGCTTTTTGAGATGTTTGACTTCCTAAAACTTGAAGAAAGTGTTTACAAGGGAATTATCAGCGAATTCTTGAATTCTAGGTTATGAGCTCAAATCGGAACTGAAGCAACAAAAACCAGCTCTTTCTTCCTGTTATACCACGTTCGAATACTGTCTACGGTTTGGAGCCAACTTAGTGCACGTTTTGAGAGACCGACTTGCGTCAGGAATTCTCTAAAATGCATAGTAAATTTGGCGTAGTCAAATACAAAAATACTCAATTGAGTACTTTTTTTGTAGTTTTTCCTTACTTTTTAGCTAAAATGCGGGAAGATAAAGATTGTTACTTTATATTAATGCTAAAAAAGAGATTGTAAAAACTGGGTAAAAACGACTTAATCAAAGAGATTGGGCAACTTCGCAAGCGTAAAATATGGGCTTGTTTAGGAAAATAAACCTGAAAATGTTGTTGAACAATGCAAAACTGAATATTTTAAATTCTATAACAAGAAGAGAAAGTACACATCTCTCGACAAAAAAGTTCAAGCCCAGATATTTTTTAAAAAATTTAAAAGTCGATTATTGATTTTTAAACTATGAACAAAAAAGTTAGAACTCTACTGATTGGTGTTGGCTATCATTCTAAACGCATTTATTTACCTTATTTAAAAAAAGAAAGTATGTGTAAATTGGTTGCTTGTTTGGATTTAGAAACACACCAAGAAAGGGTTAGTAGATTAATAAAGTCACATTTCGGCTCATCTGTATCATGTTACTTTACTAAAGAAAATCGTATTTCCGATAAACTTAAAAGATCTGAACTAAAGCAATTAAACCAGATTATTGAAAAGCACAAAATTGAAGCTGTTATAATATCAACCGAACCATTGTCTCATTTTAAATATACTTATTGGGCAATTAAAAATTTTTTACATATTTTGCTTGATAAACCGATAACAACAGAAGTGGATGTTTCTACCAATACATCAAAGGCATTAAAGCTCTACAAAGACTATGAAAAAATAGAACGTCTTTATGAGCACAATTGTAAAAAAAAGAATATAATATTCAATTTACAAGCACAACGTCGCTACCATAAGGGTTTTCAAAAAGTTAGAGAAAAAATAAAAGAGATAACCAGGCTGACTCATTGCCCTGTAAATTTTATCCAAACTTTTCATTCAGACGGACAATGGACATTTCCAAACGAATTTGTGTCACAAACCTACCATCCATATAACCAGGGTTATGGGAAAATGTCTCATTCAGGATATCATAGTATGGATATAGCCTTGTGGCTAGCGTTATCTTCTTTGGAAGAAAGTAAATATTGGAATAAATATAGTGTCTTCGCACAATTTGTGAGACCCAAAGATGTACTTGCCCAATTCAATGGCAACGACTTTCATCGTGTATTTCCTGAGATAAAAAAGAACAATTGGGATCTTAATATAAAAGGTGTCAGGGAAAATATGGGTGAAGTTGATGCTTTTATAAATTTATCCTTGTATAAGGATAATCGAATTATTACTAGCATGAATTGTAACGCACTCCATCATAGTTTTAGTGGTAGAGGGTGGTATGATTCTACAGGCAGAGACTTATACAAGGGTAATGGAAGAATTAGACAAGAATCGTATATAATAGAACAAGGGGCTTTTCAGTCCATTATAATAAATTCATTTCAATCGGCAGAAATCCAAAAAAGTAAAATATCCCCTTATAATGTTGGCGGGGAGTATCATTATGAAATACACATATTTCGAAATAATAAGATACTAAAAAAACAACGTCCATATGAAAACATAAACATTAAAGACCTCACAAGGATAAAGAATTTAGGTTATTCTCGTGGGCACCAAGAAGACGCTAGACGCGCGTGTATTTCAGATTTTTACCAGGCAATTATAAAAAACAAAAGACCCTCTGAACAAGTATCCAATATTATTTACCACAGTTTATCTACACAGATTTTAAGTTCAATTTATTTGTCTGCTGCTAGAAAATACAAAGGACAAAAAAATTTAATAATAAAGAATAATATTAAACATTTAAACAAAATTTATGGAAAAAAAACTACCAATAATCATACAGACAATAATATACAAAATTAGAGATGCCGAACCTGAATTTTTGCTATTAAAAAGAAGTGAAGACAGGGGAGATTTTTGGAATACTGTTAATGGGACAATGGAAATGGACGAAAACGTTAGCCAATGCAGAGAAAGAGAAATTGCAGAAGAAACGGGTATTAAAAAACTGTCAAATTGGAGCCAAGAGCTGTACAGATTCAACTTCAATTATAAAGGAAACACAATGACAGTAATAGTTTTTTCAGCACAAGTCGATTTATCTCAAGAAGTAACGATAAATGACGAGCACACAGAGTATGGGTGGTTTAAATTTGATAAAGCAATTGAAACTTTAAAATTTGATTATGATAAAAAAGCTTTAGAAGTTTGCAATAATATGATTAAAGCTAACCAATAACATGAAAAACGAAAAAAAAATATTTACCATAGCCTTTGAAGGTGAAAGTCGTGTAGGCAAAGGAACTCAAATTGAGATGATTAAAAATAAATTGCGAAAAATGGGAATTCCTTGTATATCCATTCGTGGTGAAGGCTATAGAAATGGTGAAGGAAATTCAGAAGACGATCCCGCATCAGATTATTGGAAAAAAATTAGTGAAATGCTTAAAAATGGTATTGATAAATATGAATCGTGGAATGAGGCAAGTTATAGGTTAGCCCGTGAACTTCTTGTTTGGCGTGACAGGATTCTTTCTAGAGAAATAGACAAATCTATCAAACCTTTTGGTGTGTTGTTGATAGACCGTTCATTAATATCAAATTCTATTTTAAAGACATTGCAAAAGAAGCCCCAGCCCGGGTATACTTTTAGATCAGATGAGTTGTACCCCAAACATCTTCAAAATCGCAAAAAAATTACAACAGAAATGGTTTCTCCGGATATAATTTTTGAACTTATCGCTCCAAAAGAAGTTTTATTATCCAGGCTTGATAAAAATCATCCTGAATATGAATTCAAAAAAAATAATATTGAAAACAAATACAATCTATATCTTGAAGCAAAGAAACATCTGCCTAAAGAAATTCAAGACATTATTGTGCCTATAGATTCATCTGGTGCTCCCGAGGAAGTTTTTTCTAAAATACTAAGGGAAATCAGTATAAGATTTCCTGAGCTTGAAGTAAGTCAAAACAACAGATTATGTTAAATGCTAACGATAAATTCATGCTTGCCGCTATAGCAGAAGCACAACTAGCCAGACAAAATAACAATTATGCGATTGGTGCCGTCATTGTAATAGATGGTCAAATTATTGCTCGTTCACCAAATATAACCAGAACCGTGAATGATCCAACTTATCATGCTGAAATTGAAGTAATAAGAAAAGCAATAAAAAAAACAGGCGATAAATTTCTTGAAGGGGCAATTTTATACACTACCCATGAACCTTGTCCGATGTGTGCAACTGCCTGTGTGTGGGCTCGTCTTAAAGGAGTGATTTATGGAGCAGATATGAAAGATATGGTTGATTATTCGAAAAAGCATGGAAACAAAAAATGGTGTTGGAGGACGGTTCAAATAAATGCAAAAGAAGTTTTTTCTAAAGGATACCCGAAAGTTGAGATCATAGAAGGGTTTATGAGAAATGAATGTCTTAAATTGTTTCATTCTTAATAAGTTTATCTTTATGACAAAAATTAAAATAAATTCAATTAAATGTATAGAAAGTTTGTCTTATCCAGATTTTATAGGGTTGATTAATCAATGGAATACGCCTCCGGGTTCATATTCAACTATATCTAAACTGGCAATATTTTCACATTTAAACAAAAATTCAAATCTTTTAGAAGTTGGTTGTTCCACAGGATTTTCTTTGCGTGAATTTTCCAGTATCACGGGTTGTAGTGGTGTAGGAATTGATATTTCGCGAAATTCAATCAAAATGGCGAATTACAACAAACAAAAATACGCGCCAAACAGCCAAATAGTATATAAGGCTGCTGATGGCTATAGTTACAATCCCAGTAACCCTTTTTCGCATATAATGGTGGGGGGGAATTTAAAATTTTTTGGTAGCCCGGAAAAAATGATGTCTAGGTGTATAGAAATGATAAAAGACGGAGGCTTTATTCTCGCAACTCCGTATTATGAAGTCAAAAGGACACCTGAAAAAATAGCAAAAAATATACACAAAATGCTTGGTATACCCATGTCAGCTTTTTCAAACTTTACCTATAAAAAAGTTATGGACCTGTACAATAAACTGGAGATAATCTTTGAAGAACGAAAAACTCTAACACAAGAAACAAACCAAGAAATAGAGTATTATGCTCAATCAGTAATTTCAAGGGCATGTAAAATTCATTCAATTACCAATCAAGACATATATGATGCCATGTATAAAAGACTTGTTAAAATAAGAAAATTGATAAATTCAACAAGACCTTATCAGGAATACGTAATTCTTGTTCTTAGGTACAGAAAATCCGTTTATCCCAATCGCTATACAGCTTTATTTTAATCTCATGCAAGATAAACATAGAACTTGGGTAGAAATTTCCCGTAATCGCATCCAAAAAAACATTACCAACATTAGACAATGTATTGGCAAGGATGTTTTATTAATGGCAGTTGTAAAAGCAAATGCTTATGGTGCGGGCATACAAGAAATAGTAAGTATGACAAAATCTGCAGTAGATTGGTACGGAGTAAATTCACTTAGAGAAGCCAATGTTGTAAGAAAAAATTGTAATAAACCGATTCTTATTTTAGGTTATGTTGCAGATGGTAATATACAAGAAGTAGTGAAAAAGAATTATAGTATTCTAGTTTATAATTATGAAACAGTTAACTTATTGTCAAAGTATTCAACTTTTTCTCAAAAAGCTAAAATTCATATAAAAATTGATACAGGCTTGACTAGGCTGGGTTTGTTTGTTGAAGATTTGCCAAATTTTATAAAACATGTACAAAAAACACCTAACATTAAAATTGAAGGTTTATGTACCCACTATGCCAGATTGATGGATGATAAAGATAATGATATTTATCAACATCAACTTGATAAATTTAAACGAGCAGAAAATATTCTGCAAAAAATTGGAATATCCGTTGATATAAAGCATACAGCATCATCCATGGCTGCTATTCTGTATAAAAAAACTCGTTTCGATATGGTAAGAATAGGAATTTTAATTTATGGTTTATGGGGCGGGAAAGACATGATTCCTTTGGTAAAAAGAAAAGGAAAAAAGATAAACATTTATCCCATTTTATCTTGGAAGACCCGGGTGATTAGTATTAAAACAATAGATAAAGGAACTAGCGTGGGATATATGAATTCATGGACAGCCAGTAAAAAAATAAAAATAGCTATCATCGGTACTGGTTATTATGATGGGTTAGACAGGCGTTATGCTAAAAAAGGAAAGGTATTGATTGGTGGACAATTTGCAAAAATAATAGGCAAAATCACCATGAATATGTGCATAGTTGATATTTCAAAAATAAAAGATGTTAAGATTGGTGATATAGTTGTTATTATAGGAAAATCAAAAGGAAAAGAAATTACCGCTTATGATGTCGCTGAGGCAATTAATACAAGTACGTATGAGATTATAGCTCGTATTGACCCCCTCATTCCGAGGATTTTAGTTTAAATAAAAATCTAAACTTTGGCACTTTTCAAATTAAACACCAGCCAGTAATGGTGAGTTGAGTTTAAGTGCTTTAATGATTTCATCTGGATTCTTGTTATCTTGAAATTGCCGATAGGCAAAATGAACTATCATCTCGGTTATCTGATCCTTGTAGTATGGGCACATTTGTCCAGCCGTTTTAAGTTGATGTGACAGTTTCCTCAATAGAGAACTTTCTAACTTCATTTTTTGCAGGAACACATAAGTTAAGGAAACTAAGCACCAATGACGCTTGATACCGGTAAGTTTTCTCATCTGATATGATCCAAGGCTCAAATGTTGTTTTGAACCTCTAAAGAAGACTTCAATAGACCATCTAAGCAGATAACTTTTAATGATTTTATCCGAACGCCAGGCAACATGATTGGTGGCTGAAACTATTACTTTCGTCCACGCTTTCTTTTTCAGATCATATTCTTGAACAAAAACCAATCTAACTTTTCTGTTCAAAGATTTGACCTGAAAGCATTTACTGTGAAGTCTGAACTTTCTATCTCTAATTATAGATTCAGTAAAGTCTTTCTCGGTCAAAGAGTCCCGATAATCACTCACTGAAATGTTTTCCACTTTTACTTTGATAAGCCGGTTAGACTTCATTCTAGAAACCCATGTTTTATGATTTTGCTCAATAAAATCAACTAAATCATTATTTAAATACCAACCATCAAAAAGTACGCCTTGAAAATTCAATCCTTTGTCAATCGCCCATTTGACGAGCTCCTTAGCAATGACGTGTTTGGTCTTGAATTGTTCTGTATTATCTATTAAATCTCGTTTTACATACATTTCCATTGTCAGTGGGTAGCCAATTCCCCGAGCCAACCTAGTACGCAGTTCGAGTGACCGGTTCCCGTTCAGAAGTGCGTAGTAATCATCAAAAAAACATTCCTTTCGCGGGAGTGTTTTTTGATTGATTATTCTTTACTTCTATCTCAAAAAAATAGAAAATATAAATATGCAAGAAAATATAAAAAACACTATTAAGATAATACAACCAAAGCCTTATGAAGAAGTTGGCGCAAGTTTTGTGGTTGAAGGTTGGGTTCCGAAGTCATGGTTAGATACTGGCTATAGTATTGATAACAGGGTATTTTTAGATTTTATCGACATAAATGGTCAAACGTTTATATGCAGTGATGCAGATGTTTACAAAGGTTGGATGTCAAGGTTTAGAAATAGGTTACGATTTTATGCTGAAGTTCAATTTAACCAATTCAACGCTGATTTTATAATGAATTCTCAGGGTAGAATCACCATTAAATTAAGCGGTCATAAAGATGGATGCCAGTTATTTATTTCGATTATTGATTCCTTTCAAGAATCTAATGCAACACTATGATAAAATAATTGAATTATCATAGCTAAGCATAAGATTTCTATGAAAACTAAAGAATTTACCTTAACAGAACGAGAAGAACTGTCTCGTCTATTGTCCCAAGGTCGAACTTTAACGGCCATAGCTGGCCAGTTAAGCAAGAATAAAGGCACTATTTCAAGAGAAACACGTCGTGCTGGCATGAACAGGCATACGTATCGTGCGCATAAAGCCCATTGTCACGCTCAGAGACAGAAACGACTACAAGGTAGAAAGCGTAAAATGGAGTATAACAGAGAGCTTAGAAGCTTTGTCCTGGCTAAGCTTAAAAAGCGCTGGTCGCCTGATCAGATTGCCCAAGAGCTTACGAAAGTGTATCCTGATGATATGTCTATGCGCATATCACACGAATCCATATACAGTTACATATATGTCCTACCCAGAGGGTCTCTCAAGAAAGAACTGCTCTCATATCTGCGTCAACAAAAGAAATACCGGCGCCGTAAAGGTAAAAACCAGCCAAGGACAGATGAAAAGCTGGGTTCTATCCCAGAAATGATCAGTATTGAAGAAAGACCAAAAGAAGTAGAAGACAGGACAATACCAGGTCACTGGGAAGGAGACCTCATTTTGGGTAAATACAAGCGTTCTGCCTTAGGCACAATAGTGGAAAGAACTACGAGGACTGTAATTTTAGTTCCTCTCGTGAACAAAGACGCGGAATCTGTCAGAAAAGCCTTTTCTCGCGAGATGAAAAAATTACCTAAACAGATGAAACTATCATTAACCTATGATCAAGGGAAAGAAATGTCACGACACAAGTTATTTACCAAGGAAACCAAGATTAAGGTATACTTTGCCCATCCTGGAATTCCGTGGGAAAGAGGCACTAATGAGAATACCAATGGCTTAATTAGACAATTCTTCCCTAAAGGTACTGATTTTACTCAAGTATCCGGAAAAGAAATTAAGCATGTACAGGACTTACTGAACGGAAGACCAAGACGAGCCCTTAATTACCGGAAACCTTATGAGGTTTTTAATGAACTTATTACTAAACAAGTTGCTTTAGAATCTTGAAACTAAGAATGATTTAATTGACGCGCGTAATCAAGGTTTGTATGTTCATGATATTAAAGATTTAAATGTGCATGATTATTTGTTATATGATTAGTTGTATATGAATGGTAAAAGAAATACAATCTATGCGGCGTCTTACGTATTGGTAAAAAGAAACAAAGACATATTGTTATTGCGTCGACACAATACCAATTATCAAGACGGGAA
>WFTB01000013.1 GCA_015485695.1 Patescibacteria group bacterium
CATTCAGGTCAATCTCTTCAATCTTTAAAGGACAAGGCATACCGAAGAATGCGGTTAGTGGCCTTAAAAAGTTATATGAATTTTCAGAAAAAAACGAAATACCATTCAGGTCAATCTCTTCAATCTTTAACGGACAAGGCATACCGGAGGACGCGGTTAGTAACCTTAAAAAGTTATATGAATTTTCAAAAGAAAACGAAATACCATTCAGGTCAATCTCTTCAATCTTTAGTAGAAAGGGCATACCGAAGGACGCGGTTAGTAACCTCAATGGACTTCTTAGTGGCTTGTCTGATTTTGAGATAATAGATACGGAAACCGCGTTTTTGGCATATAAGAATGCGTTTAAAAAGGTAAAAACACACAAACGCGCTTTGGAGCTTACTGTTGGTATTGTGGGAAAAACGGAAGAACATATTAACAGTCTTACAAACACAATTGAGCAACTCTCAAATACAAACAAAAAGCTGGTGGTTTCGTATATAATCAAACTCCTGTTTGCGGAGCATGTGGGAATTATCGGAAAAGGAGAATTAAATGAAATAATAGACTATGCAAATGAAAAAGCCACAGGGTTCATAGATGCTTGCTCGGCATATCATTCAATTTTCAAAGAAGAAGGTGTTGATATACCAGACGATGACGATGAATTGTATAAATTATTGGCGGAGCGGTTTAATGCCAATGTGTTTGCAATCATGTTGATGATTAAAATCAACAATAAAAGAGTTGACGGGATTAGAAGCATATTGAAATACGGAAGATTAAGAGAACCGTTCAATACATTTAGCTTAGATGATGACAGAAATAAACGTACGCCCCATGAAGTTATTGGTGATACAGATTCCGGAGCAAATCGATTAGAATTTGAAATGACGATTAAAGATATTTTATCGAGAATTAAAGATAAAATATCAAAACAAGAAAAAGAGATTCTTGAAGACTTGGCGAGTGGTAATCATGTCAGTGAAGAAGAATATGGGATTATCTCACAATTTTTTAGAGAACACCCGAAATTATTGGAAGAGTTGTTATAATCTGAAAATACAAAAAAGGAGATATCTGCGTCTCACTCGCATCCGCGCCGACAATTTTCATTATATTTTGTGTGTTTGTTGGTATCGACGAGTCGCGATACGATTCCGTGCGTTCTGACTGATGCACCGGAAAAGATAAAAGGTTATTGACATTTATATGTGCAAAACACGCTCCTGTGTTGACAAGCTTGACGTGGTGTACTATAATGACATGGCTGTAGATAATAGGTGGAAAACACTGAATGTATCGTGTGTTTTTTAGAAACGAGAAACCGTAAATATTATGTTACAATTATCATTCATATCAGATATCGCCAAGCGTCGCTCTACATGACTTTTTTGTAAAACTTCTAAAGGAAGCGCCGCTTGTACAGCGGTTTTTTGATTCTCTCGATGATAGGTCTTGATTGGTCGAGGCTTACCATCGGAAGGTGTGTCAGTAAGTTCTTGTTTTGGAAGGAACCTTGATAATCGAATATTTGTATATATAATATATATAAACTAATCGTCAGTATTCTTAATCGAATACAACAACCGTTTTGAAGCCTTAAACGGGCTTTAAGACAAAGCACCAAACGATATTCGTTTGTGTGTTCTAGTAAATTGCTCAAGGGTATATGGTGGATGCCTTGACTTTAAGAGCCGATGAAGGACGTAGCAGGTTGCGATAAGCCTCGGGGAGCTGCCAAGCAAGCTTTGATCCGGGGGTGTCCGAATGGGGAAACCCGCCACGGCAAACCCGTGGCGTCCCGCTTTTTGACGGGACGGGAACCCAGGGAACTGAAACATCTTAGTACCTGGAGGAAAAGAGAACGAATCACACACTAATGTTTTTGTGCGCGCCTATAGTGGCGCACAAATTCATTTGTGTGTTGTGATTCCCTGAGTAGTGGCGAGCGAAAGGGGAAAAGCCCAAACCTATGATTGTGTTTGTCGGTGATGTATGTCTGTTTTTCATTCATGTTGACCCGACATTAAAGGTGTAAGCCGTTGCGTCATGGGGGTTGTAAGATAATGCCGTTTCTATCACTTACATGGTAGAGTGGAGTTACAAAGTGTGTGTGATAATTAAAGTCTCCTGGAACGGAGCGCCGTAGAAGGTGAAAGCCCTGTAAATGAAATCATTCACACCTCTTAGGTGTTATTCTTGAGTACTACTCGGCCGGTGAAACCGAGTACGAATCTGCCCGCACTATCGGGTAAGGCTAAATACTCTTAAAGATCGATAGTGAACAAGTACCGTGAGGGAAAGGTGAAAAGCACCCCGGTTAGGGGGATGAAATAGTATCTGAAACCATATACTTACAAGGACATGGAGGTCCGGCATTCGTCGGATTGACATGGTGCCTATTGAAGAATGAGCCAACGAGTTTGCGTATGTTGCCTATTTAAACCCGTCCAGGGTGAAGGTGTAGGGAAACCGAGTCTTAACCGGCGTATCTACTGATTTATATTCCGTATCATATCGTATGATTCGGAAACATAGATTGGTAGACCGCAGCATGCGCAAGACCCGAAACCGAGTGAGCTAGCCATGGCCAGGGTGAAGTCTCTGTAAAAGGAGATGGAGGCCCGAACCCACTAGTCGTTCAAAACTAGGGGATGAGCTGTGGCTAGAGGTGAAATTCCAATCGAACTCGGCAATAGCTGGTTCTCCTCGAAACAGTTTTAGGACTGGCGCCAAATAAAAAGTATGCGTGGGGTAGAGCACTGGATGGGAGTCGGGCCGTTTACGGTACCACTTCCAAACAAACTCCGAATACGCGCATATGTTCCTGGCAGTTAGACCATGGGGGCTAAGCTTCATTGGTCGAAAGGGAAACAGCCCAGATCTCCGATTAAGGTCCCTAAATATATGCTAAGTGTGAAAGGTGGTGAAATTTCTCTAACAATTAGGAGGTTGGCTTAGAAGCAGCCATCCTTTAAAGAAAGCGTAACAGCTCACTAATCTAGAGATTTTGCGCCGAAAATGTAACGGGGCTAAAGCATATTACCGAAATCGAGAACTTCAGTATTTATACTGAAGTGGTAGAGGAGTATTCTTTGTGCGCTGAAGTCGGATCCGCGAGGACCGGTGGAGCGCAAAGAAGCAAGAATGTTGGCATGAGTAGCAAGAATCCGGGTGAGAATCCCGGACACCGAAAATCTAAGGTTTCCTGGGCAACGATGATCGACCCAGGGTTAGGCGGGCCTAACCGCGCGCCCGAAAGGGTGCGGGGGATGGAAAAGCAGGTTAATATTCCTGCCCTTCCGCATTATTTCAATCTACTGACGGATCGCAGTGTGGGATCGTGGTATGGCTATACACGTTCACCCCGGCTTTTGTCGGGGGGTGGTGGCCGATCCTTCGGGTGAGGCGAACTCCCGTAATGCGGTTCCAAGAAAAGGTAGTGAGAGCTAATGGTGTGGAATCCGTACCGCAAACCGACACAGGTAGATGAGGCGAGGAGCCTAAGGTGTATGAGCTAATCATCGTTAAGGAACTAGGCAAAACAGCGGC
Source organism: Patescibacteria group bacterium (assembly GCA_015485695.1). Classification (GTDB taxonomy): domain Bacteria; phylum Patescibacteriota; class Patescibacteriia; order WFTA01; family S139-112; genus S139-113. Next base: position 3,538 of record WFTB01000013.1, read on the forward strand.
CGTAACTTCGGGATAAGGCCCGCCCCAAGCAATTGGGGCCGCAGCGAAAGATTCCGAGCGACTGTTTACTAAAAACACAGGTCCCTGCTAACTGGTAACAGGATGTATAGGGGCTGACGCCTGGCCAGTGCTCGAACGTTAAGGGGAGGGGTGAATCTATTTATAGAGGAAGCTTCGAACCGAAGCGCGAGTGAACGCCAGCGATAACTATAATCGTTCTAAGGTTCTCTCTGTCACGTGTGTGGTAGAGAGAAGGACTGGAACGATTATAGTATTAGTAAGCATTATAAAAAAACGCTACCTCTTGTTATGGCGACATAACAATGGTCCATAAATTATTTGGCTTTATGCAAAGTAAGCTTCAAAAGATCTTTTCTACTCGACACGTTTGTGTCAGTAACAATGAGAGGATACACGGAGCGAATTTGCAGGTTTGAGAAAACCCGAGAGACTATACGCCAAACATCTAGTTCAAAAGGATATGTATGACTATTCAACCTTATTGGGTTTCTGGTTTTGTTGACGGAGAAGGAACCTTTTATGTGGGTATCAACAAAAACATCACCATGAAAATTGGATATCAGGTGTTACCCGAGTTTCGCGTGGTGCAACACGAGAAAGACGTGGTTGTGCTTCATGCGTTAAAAAAATTTTTCAATTGTGGCGTGGTTCGTGTAAATCACGGAGACCGAATGGAATATAGAGTGAGAAGTGTTAAACATTTGTCGCAAATTATTATTCCGTTCTTCGATAAACACCCGCTTATTACACAGAAGAAATTTGATTATATTACTTTCAGAAAAATTGTTTCTCTTATGAAAGAGAATAAACATTTAAATGAGAAAGGGTTGCAACGCATACTTACGCTTTCGCGTACAATGAATAGAAAGAATAAATTTAGAACATCAACAACTATTTAACCGCTAGATGAAGACATAGTCCGTACATCACGGAAACGTGATGAAGGTTTACGAGCGAAATTCCTTGTCGGGTAAGTTCCGACGTGCATGAATGGCGTAACGACTTGGAAACTGTCTCAACGATGAGCTCAGCGAAATTGCATTGCCGGTAAAGATGCCGGCTACCCGCGGTTGGACGAAAAGACCCCGTGAAGCTTTACTACAGCTTGGTATTGGGTTAATGTCTTACTTGTTCAGAATAGGTGGGAGACCTTCGGGTCGCCAGTGAGATACCACCCTTGTACTATGTTAATCCTAACCTCGACGTTTGTCGGGGGACAGTATCTGGTGGGTAGTTTGAGTGGGGCGCTCTCCTCCCAAAGCGTAACGGAGGAGTTTATAAGGTTGGCTAGGTCCGGATGGAAATCGGGCCGATAGTGTAAAGGCACAAGCCAGCTTTACTGCAAGTCATACAAGACGAGCAGTTGCGAAAGCAGAACTTAGTTAACCGGTATTGGGACATAGGACCGATATAGACCATCGAATAAAAGCTACTCCGGGGATAACAGGCTAGTCGCGCCCAAGCGTCCACAGCGACGGCGCGGTTCGGCACCTCGATGTCGGCTCGTCTCATCCTGGGGGTGAAGCCGCTCCCAAGGGTTGGGCTGTTCGCCCATTAAAGAGGCACGCGAGCTGGGTTTAAACCGTCGCGAGACAGGTTGGTCTCCTATCCACCGTGGGCGTTAGTTGTCCGACGTTTTGTCGGACCGGATACTTGAGAATACTCTTCCCTAGTACGAGAGGACCGGGAAGGACACACCTCTCGTGTACCAGTTGTTCCACCAGGGGCATTGCTGGGTAGCGACGTGTGGCGAGTCAATTTTGATTGACATGGATAAGCGCTGAAAGCATCTAAGCGCGAAGCCGTATTCAAGATTAGGTATCGTGTGAGATTCCTGGGAGATGACCAGGTTGATAGGCTCTACGTGTAAGTGCAGCAATGTATTTAGCGGAGGAGTACTAATAATCGATAAAAGCATTTACTAGAACACATAGATGATTATTGTGTTATGGTTGCGAAAGACAATTGGTTTGTATAAACAAAACACTCTATATTATTCGTTTCGATTTTTATCGGGACAAAAGTAAGATATAGGGTTTCCGTACTTCTAGCGAAGGGGTCACACCTGTTCCCATACCGAACACAGAAGTTAAGCCCTTCAGCGCCGATGGTAGCCGTAAGGTGAGAGTAGGTCAGTGCGGGAACCGTGTATCTTACTTTTTTGTTGGACATAAAAACACCTTTTTGTAAAAGGTGTTTTTATGTCAAAACCGGAATGCTCGAGAATCGGGAAATTGCGCATGAGTCGTTACAGGTGGTTTTTGATTTTATCAGCGATTTCCGTTGGCGTGTGATAAACTTTTACAAGATATTCGGTTGCGCCCATTTTTTTTGCTCGCTCTGCCTCTGTCGAATCCGATTTGTTTGTCCACATTATTACCGGTATGTTTTTTGTTTCGGCATGATTTTTTAACTCCTCCAGAACGTCAAAACCGTCCATTTTCGGCAACATTATATCAAGCAATATTATATCGGGTTTCCACTCTATCGTCGTTTTCACGCCACTTTCGCCGTCCGATGAAACTTTTACTTCATACCCTTCCTTTTCGAATTTAGTGCGATATACGTCTGCCAAATACACATCGTCTTCCACTATCAATATTTTCTTTTTTGTATCGATTGGTTTAGTGTTTGACATATGGATTTGTTTTGTTGACTCGATTCATTGTTTGCGGTTTTTGGTTTGTAAAACAGATTTCAATCAAAAGAACCCACGAACACTTGCCGTATTATATCACTTTTAATCAAATCTTGACTAGGTTGTATCGCCTTGACCTCTCCGCCGACCAAAACTATTCCGTAATCCGATATTGACAAGGCGCTTTTCAGGTTGTGTTCGACTATCAAAACGGTTGTTTGAAAGTTTGTTTTTATGTCCATGATATGCTCAAAAAGCTCTTTGACAAGTTTAGGCGAAAGTCCGAGAGACGGCTCGTCAAGCAATAGAAGTTTTGGAGTGTTCATAAGAGCGCGTCCCATAGCCAACATTTGTTGCTGTCCTCCGGAAAGAGAAAACGCGTATTCATTCTTTTTTTTCTCAAGAACGGGGAATTCATCATAAACCCGAATTAAATTGTCTTTTATCGTATGCTTGTCTTTGAGTCTATACGCTCCCATGAGCAAATTTCGCTCAACGGTAAGGGTGTCAAAATTAACCTTTCCCTGAGGAACGTATGATATACCGTGTTTTAACAGTTGGTGTGTCGCCATGTTTGTTATGCTTTCGTTGTTGTATGTTATTTCACCGGATATGACGTCGGTGAGATTGAATATTGATTTTAGCAATGTTGATTTTCCGGCTCCATTGGGTCCCATCAGTGTCGTGATGGTTTCCGGATAAACATCGATATTAACGTCATGCAAAATTTGAACAGAATCGTATCCCGCGTTAAGATTGCTGATTTTTAGTATGCTGTCTTTTTTTGAGTTTTTCATAAAACGAGTTTGAATGAAAACATTACTCCCCCAGATACGCTTCAAGTACTTGCGAATCGCTCAGAGCTTCTTCCGGAGTCCCATCGACCATGACCGATCCCTCGTCCATAACCACAACCCGGTCAGCTATGTTGCGCACGAATTCCATGTCGTGCTCGACCAGCATTATCGTTTCTCCGGCTTTTTTTAACGATATTAGAATGTCCTCTATCTTTTTTTGGACAACGGCGTTTACTCCGGCTACCGGCTCATCGAGCATTATAATCTTGTGCTCCCTCATCACAGCCATCGCTATTTGCAAAAGTTTTTGTTGTCCATAGCTCAAATCGGACACATACAAATTCAAGTCCCTGTCTATTCCGTACTGTTCCAAGATTTTTTTGTGAAATGGAACATCTTTTTCGTGCATGTGATTTTTCGCCACTATTTGCGCGAGCAATCTCATGTCGTTTTTTGATTGCGCGATGATAAAATGATCTTGAATTGTCAGGTTTGGGAACAGTCGAACCTGCTGAAATGTCCTTGATATGCCAAGGTTAGCCACTTTTTCCGGACTTATTTTGGTTAGCTCTTCCGTGTTGTCGTCAATTGAAAGAGTTATGTTTCCATAGTCCGGCTTGATCAACCCTGAAATCGTATCAAAGAGCGTTGTTTTGCCGGCACCGTTCGGACCCACAAAAGCGACTATTTCGTTTTGTTTGACGGTTGTCGCGCACTTGTTCAGAGCGACAACACCTCCAAATGTTTTTGTTACGTTGTTTATGCTGAGCATATTTGCGTTATTCTCTTAAAAGTCTATTCCAAATCTATTCGCCCAAACAACCCCCTAGGTTTGAACAAAAGAATTCCGATTAAAACAATCGCGTATATCATTTGTCTCGCGGGTCCCAGTATGGATGATGGCATATCTACGAATCGCAACGCTTCCGGTATGAGCATTATTATAACTGTGGCAATTATTACACCTTTGTTGTTTGCCAGCCCGCCCACAAGAACGATGGTCAACAGCAGGACTAGGTCGTTTATGTAAAAACTGGACGGATCTATAAACGTTATGTGGTGAGCGAACAACGACCCCGCTATGCCGGCAAAGAACGCGCTTATAGCCAATGACCGGACTTTTAATGAAAATATGGGTTTTCCATATACGGAGAGCCCGACTTCGTCATCCCTTACCGCTTCCAACAGTTTTCCGTATCTTGATGTTGTGATTCTGTTTATTATGTATATTGATACCGTCGCGACGATTAGAGTGAACACTAGGTATTCGGATGTCGTGTTTATCGTCCAACCGAAAAGTTCCGGCTTAGGTATCCCGGGAATTCCGAGAGGTCCCCTTGTCAGACTTGACCAATTTAACATTACCGAATATACGACAAAACTAAATCCAAGTGTGGCGAGAGCCAGATAATCTCCTTTCAGCTTTCGCACCGCATACATCAGAATCACGCCGAAAACCGATGAAACGAGACCGGCTACAATCAGACTCACGATATAAGGTACCCCGTTCATGGTTAATAGCGTTGATGTATATGCACCTATTCCGAAAAACGCAACATGACCAAGGTTTAAAAGGCCCGTGAATCCGACAGCCATATTCAGACTTACCGTAAGGATTGCATATATGCCGGAGAAAATTAATATATTGTACAAGTATCCCGTAAGCATGAAATCTTTGAAACATCTTTTTTACGAATTTTTGCCGGCTTTATTTCTTTATACCTTTGTTTATTCCAAATATTCCGGTGGGTCTCCACAACAAAAACACAAACAACAGCACAAATGAGATGGCGTCCTTGTATCCTGATGGCAAATACCAAATGCCGAAATTTTCAACAAGACCAAGCAAATAACTTCCGACAATGGACCCCGGAAGAGAGGTGACACCGCCTATTATGGCTCCCGTGAAACCTTTTATTATAAGAGATAATCCCATTGTTGGTTCGATATTTTGTTCTAACCCAATCAAAATTGCCGCGAATCCCGCAATCGCCGATCCAATGACGAAACTCATGCCTTGAATTTTGGACGTGCTTATTCCGGATATTTCAGCCAGTTCCGGATTGTCGGCGACCGCGCGCATGGTCGACCCGAGCTTTGATTTTTTTACAAAAAACGCCATTCCAATCAACAAAACAACGGAGGATATTATTATCACAAGTTGCAAGGGAGTGATAATCGCTCCCCATATTTCCATTCCTTTTGCTATTTTTATGAATTTTAACGATTTGACGTCCGCTCCGTATATCATGAGCATGAGATTTTCAAGCAGTATCATTAGTCCGACGCTTGCTATCAATAAAATAGCTCCGGACGAACCTCGTTTTCGCAACGGCATGTACAATACCGCATGCATTAGGTATCCGAGAATTCCGGCGGATATGACCGTGAGTATCGCCGACAGATAAAAATTCAGTCCGGCGAGTTTAAAAAAAGTCAAAAGAATATAAGCCGAAACGGTTATGGTTCCTCCATGCGCGAAGTGCATGAATCTGTTGGTGGAGTAAATCAGAGAGAATCCGGACGCGACAAGAGCGTATATCGACCCTGCTATCAGTCCGTTTATCAGAAGTTGAATGAAAATGTTCATGTTTGCAAAAACAGATATTGAGTTTGCGGAAATTCGACCTTGAGTCATGTTCCGCTTGTCGCTTCTTTTGTGTTATTTAGTCTATCATCCGGCTTGTCTTCGCACAAATGAGCTACGGGCAAATCGCTCTTGTTCGCAAACAGGCAATGCCGGCTAAACGTGGATCTGACTCGTTTGATGCTCCCATGCTTCTTGCGTCGGAATACGCAACCCACGCTTTTTTGTTTTGTCGTGTGATAATTTAACGGTCGCGACAATCTTTGAATGTACCCCCGGTAGGAATCGAACCTACATTGACGGCTTAGAAGGCCGGTGTTCTATCCATTGAACTACGGGGGCTTGGCAAATGAAATTCAGAGATTTGCTTGATTGGGCACACACAAAAAGTACATTATTTTTCAATAAAAAGCAATATTTGCGATTACCGCGCAGATTAAAGGCGGTTTTCGATCCAAATCGCATTTAACGTGATAGAGGGCGGGTTCTTGAAAGGAATAGAATAAAGAGCTAAAGTACAAACAACCCTCCCACTATCGTTCGCAATCGTTTGAACCCCGCCGTACTCTCTTTCCGTTTCACTTCACAAAAATTCGCTATATGTTTGGCGTTGACACGGGCTTTTTAATAATATACATATTCAAAACATGAAACATATTGGCATTATCGGCGTATCGGCAGAAGGTGCCGCGCTTTGTTTTCAAACGATTTGTTCTGAAGCCGGGAAAATACTTGGAGCATTTTCCCACCCCGAGATCTCTATCCACGAACAGTCGTCAAAACTATACTTTGACGCTCAGCCGAATTGGGAAAAAGTGGCAAATCTTCTGCTTGTATCCGCCGAACGGCTCAAAATGATAG